>NZ_JACJDW010000008.1:0-161504 GCF_014163745.1 Pseudoalteromonas sp. SR44-2
TGAGAATAGAAAGCCAGGGCTTTATCTACGGAGCAGTATGAAATACTAGACGCACAGGCAAGCTCACTGACTTCGATGTGATAAATGATAGCTAATCATTTATCAATGAGAGATACAAGACGCGCAGCTTGCTGGCGCGACGCGCGAAGCTCGTAATTTCTAGGTTTTGGTTTCTTCTCATTTATTCCTCTTTTTCTTCTCTTTGTGCAATAAGGTTTTAAGTGATTTATTCACAAAGAGGCTAAGAGGTCGCTGCGCTTTAGAGAAGCAAAACTACATAATTACTATGTTTTCTCACTTGCCGTTTTTGCTTAACCCTTATAACCGTTAGGGTTATTTGACTGCCAGCGCCAGGTATCTTGCATCATTTCATCAATACCGCGCACTGCTTCCCAGCCAAGTTCATTAAGTGCTTTTTCTGGCGCTGCATAACATGCTGCAATATCACCAGGGCGGCGAGGTGAAACCTGATAGGGTACAGCCTGATCGCTTGCTTTAATAAATGCATTAACCATTTGTAGTACAGAGTAACCATTACCAGTACCTAGGTTATAAACTAATGCACCCGTACTGCTGGCAATTTTATCAAGCGCTTTTAAATGGCCAATCGCTAAATCTACAACATGTATATAGTCGCGCACACCAGTGCCATCAACTGTGTCGTAGTCATCACCAAATACAGCGAGTTGCTTTAATTTACCTACCGCTACTTGTGCGATAAACGGTAAAAGATTGTTTGGAATACCATTAGGATCTTCACCAATTAAGCCCGACTCATGTGCACCCACTGGGTTAAAGTAACGCAAAATAGCAAACGCAAAGCGCTCATCTGATTTAGCGATATCTTGTAGCATCATTTCAACCATTAACTTAGATGTGCCGTAAGGGTTAGTAGTGCCGCCTACAGGGAAATCTTCTTTGATTGGTAAGCTTGCTGGGTCGCCGTAAACCGTGGCTGACGAGCTAAATACCAATTTAAATACACCCGCATCGCGCATCGCATCAACAAGCGTAAGCGTACCTTGAACGTTGTTTTGATAGTACTCAACTGGCTTTGCAACCGACTCGCCCACTGATTTTAAACCCGCAAAATGTATAACACTATCAACCGTGTGCTTTGCAAATACAGAATCTAAAAAGGGTTTATCGAGAATATCGCCTTGGTAAAAAGTGGCTTCTTTACCTGTTATATTTTTTACGCGCGCAAGTGATTCTTGTGATGAGTTACTTAAATTATCAATAACAACAACATCGTTACCTTGCTGTAAAAGTTCTAAAACAGTGTGCGAGCCAATATAGCCTGCGCCACCGGTTACTAAAATAGTCATGAAAGCTCCGTGGGTACCTTTTATCAATTAAGTTAATTTCACCATAAATAGAGGTGATTTACATGTTTTATCTGTAATTTATATTATTTTAATCGTATTTTTTTGATATCAGAACATTAAATACTTTTGATTACATTTTGTGCGAAACAAGTAACACTTGATTCGTAAGATTAAGTTATAGTTAATAAACAAGTGCTAAAATAGCTCTAGTAATAACTAATGCTAGGTTTACTCCAATCCACACTTTTGTGATTGGTTACCTCTTTGGAGAAAGATATGAATTTAGTTAAAAAAATAGCAACAACAATGTGTATCGCATTACCTGCGCTTGCCCATGCTGGTGAGTCTGTTGTTAAATGGAATGACTTTAATGATTATCGTGATGTGCGAGCGTCTAACCAAGCTAAGGGCTCGTATCACAAAAGTATTGCGGCAAGTTTTGAAAAACATATGTCTAAATTAGCTGAGCAACTACCAAAAGATTATAAGTTAAACGTAGAGTTTACTGATTTAGATTTAGCGGGAGATGTGCGTTATGGTGGTATGGAGGAAATTCGTGTAGTAAAACCAATATACTTTCCACGCATTAAGCTTAATTATTCGTTAACCGATAACGACGGTACAGTGCTTAGTAAAGATACTGATGTGGAGCTCAAAGATATGGGCTTTATGGATAAAATTAAAATGGGCCGCGACGAATCACTATATTACGAAAAACGCTTATTAACGCAGTGGTTTGGTGAGCAAATATTACCAAGTTTAGATTAACTTAAAATAAAAATGCCGCTAAATAGCGGCATTTTTATTTTTAAGCTTTACTTAAAAGTAGATAACAGCGTCAGTATTTGTTGTAACTTAATAACGGTTGTTTTAAGTTTTTCTTCATCAAAACCATCGTTAGATAAGCTTTCAACGTCAGCGGCTACGTCAAGAACATACGGCTTAAAGCGTTTAGCTTCAAAGCTAAAACCAGCATCTTGTGCAAATAAGGCTTTAAATTTGCCATGGCCTTGCTGTTGTAGTTCATCGAGTTTTTTGTCGGCATCAAGCGCCTGACGATAAACAATTTTTAAATTAGTATTGAGTTGTTCAATAATTGAATCCATGGTTTTCCTAAAGCTTTGTACTGCATGGCCGACATAATACTTGGATTACATTTAAAAGTCAGGTTTGTTATATGAATATATCAGGCACAAGTTTACCCGCTGTTTCTGGCTCAGGCCAAGGCAGTGAGCTTTATAGCGCTGCTTTATCTAAAAAGCAGCAACTAGCAGATGGCGCAGCAGCACTTGCACTTATTGAAGGTGCTGCACAATCGTCAAGTGCACAAACACCGGCTAAGTCGGTAACTGCATCATTAGGTAACAACGTAAATGTATATGTTTAAATTAGCTTAAGATCGATAGGTGTTTTGCTTTTTTGACCACCTATTTCTCTCACTAATTTAGGCACTAAAAATCCAGGCAGAGCTTTTAATAGCTCTGCCATTATTTCAATTGCTTGCGCTTCATTAATATCAAAGTGGCTGGCCCCTTCAACTTTATCTAGCAAATACAAATAATACGGCAATACGTCTGCGTCAAATAACGCTTCGCTTAAATTTATTTGCGCATCGAGCGTATCGTTCACATCTTTTAAAATTACAGCTTGATTTAAAAGCGTTACGTTTGCTTGTTTAAGCTTTTGCATAGCAGCTTTAAAGTCAGCGTCTATTTCGTTGGCGTGGTTTATGTGATTAATAAAAATAATTTTTAATGGCGATTTTGCTAATCGCTCACATAACTCATCGGTAACCCGCGTGGGTATAACTACTGGTAAACGACTATGAATTCGCATTCGTTTAATTTGTGGTAATTGCTCAAGCTCATCTAAAAACCAACTTATTGCATCGTCTTTGGCCATCAGCGGATCGCCACCACTTAAAATCACTTCGTTTATATTGGCATCAGATTTTATGTAGCTTAGTGTTTCAAGCAGGCTTTTTTTATTAAGTTGGTTTTCTTGATACGGAAAATGCCTTCTAAAGCAGTAACGACAATTGACTGCACAGCCGGTTTTAAACATTACTAAAACACGCGATTTATACTTATGTAAAAGCCCAGGTTGGGAGTTGTCTTGCTCAAGTAGGGGATCTTTATTAAAACCCGACTTAGTTAAAAATTCTTGATGGCGTGGCATGACTTGCAATAAAAGAGGATCGTTTGGATCGCCTTTGCGTATTTTTTTTATAAAAGGGATAGGCACGCGTACCGGAAATAAACTACGGGCTTTTAGGTCGTTTTCATGGACTTGGCTCGATAAACCGACCATTTCAAGCAAGGTTTTTGGGCAGGTAACTACATTTGCTAATTCTTTTTGCCAGTTTTTATGCAAATTTGCTTCATTTCTTTGTATCATTGGCATGTAGATTACTCGAAAAAATATAAATAGAGGAAACGATGGCGAATTATAGCACCAACGAGTTCAAGGGCGGCCTAAAAATTATGATGGACGGCGAGCCTTGCAGTATCTTAGAAAATGAAATGGTAAAACCTGGTAAAGGCCAGGCGTTCAACCGTGTTCGTATCCGTAAACTTATCTCTGGTAAGGTGCTTGAAAAAACCTTTAAATCGGGTGAATCAGTTGAAGGTGCTGATGTAATGGATACCGATTTAGCGTATCTATACACAGACGGCGAATTTTGGCATTTCATGAACAACGAAACATTTGAGCAAATTGCTGCTGACGAAAAAGCACTAGGCGATGCAGTTAAATGGTTAGTTGAAAATGATTTATGTACAATTACATTATGGAACGGCAGCCCTATTGCTGTTACACCACCTAACTTTGTTGAGCTTGAGATCACTGAAACAGATCCTGGCCTTAAGGGTGATACAGCGGGTACTGGTGGTAAACCAGCAACGCTTAGCACAGGCGCTGTAGTACGAGTTCCATTATTCGTACAAATTGGCGAAGTAATTAAAGTAGACACTCGTAACGGTGAATACGTAAGCCGTGTTAAGTAAGCTTTAACATTGTTTATAAAATCCCAGCTTAAGCTGGGATTTTTTTTGGAGAAAATATGTCAGCAGATCTTTGGGCCCCAAGCGCAAGCATTGAAACACTAAAACAACGTGCAGCGATATTACGTAGCATTCGTGAGTTTTTTTATGCACGTGATGTAATGGAAGTAGAAACGCCGAGCTTAAGCAGTGCCAGTGTAACCGATGTGCATTTGGCCAGTTTTAACACCACATTTGTAGGTCCAGGGCACGCAGGTGGGCTTCCTCTTTTTTTACAAACATCTCCAGAGTTTGCTATGAAGCGCTTGTTAGCAGCAGGCTCAGGCGCTATTTTTCAGCTTTGTAAAGCATTTAGAAATGAAGAAGCAGGTAGTCATCATAATCCTGAATTTACAATGCTTGAATGGTATCGCCCAGGCTTTGATGAGTTTGCACTTATGGATGAAATGGATGAACTAATGCGGCTTGTTTTAGATGTTGAGCCGGCAACAAGGCTTACTTATCAGCAAGCGTTTGAACAAGCACTTGGGCTCGATCCGCTAACAACGAACATAGAGCAATTAAAGCAACTAGCGTGTGAGCATGGATTTGCTGATATAGCCCAAAATGAAACGCATAAAGATACCTTACTGCAATTATTATTTTGTATGAAAGTGGAGCCCACAATAGGACAAGATAAGCCATGTTTTGTGTATCACTTTCCAGCTTCTCAAGCGGCACTTGCACAAATTTGTGAACATGATGCACGCGTAGCAGGGCGCTTTGAGCTTTATTACAAAAATATGGAATTGGCTAACGGCTTTAACGAACTCACAAATGCCAGCGAGCAAGCTAAACGTTTTAATGAAGATAACGCATATCGCGCTGAAAACGGTTTAAAGCAAGTGCCAATGGATACGCGTTTAATTAAAGCGCTGGAGCATGGATTACCACAGTGCGCAGGGGTGGCTTTGGGTATAGATAGGCTTGTAATGCTCGCAACAAATAAAGAAAAAATTAAAGACGTAATCGCGTTTGATGTGCAAAGAGCGTAATGCTTAGCTTGTAGGCGTAGGTGGAATATTTGTAGGTGCGAATTTATTTCGCGCTCATGTAATTTAACTTTATAAAAAAGCGAGGTATAAAACCTCACCTACAAATAAACATCAACCCCAACAACATACGCCAAACCTGTAGGTGCGAATTTATTTCGCGCTCATGTAATTTAACTTTATAAAAAAGCGAGGTATAAAACCTCACCTACAAATAAAAACACCGCGTTTAAATTAAACGCGGTGTTTTTATTTGCTTGCTGTAGCTTTCATTTGAAAGCCAACGGCTGTGCTTTACAGATTAAGTGTAAACGTAACACCTGCAACACGAGGCTCACCTAATTGTGTGTAGGTATGCGTTGAGTAACCATCTTGTGGATCGTTACCAAACTCAAAACCACGTGTAGGGACTGTCTCGTCAAACACGTTACGAGCCCACGCGCGAACTGCCCACATGTCTGCTTCGTAGCCAAAGCTTAAGTTAACTAAGTTGCTGCTTGGTGCTTGTGAATTGTGACTATCTGAGAAGTAGTAATCGTCCTTACCTTCAATACCAACCATGCCGTAAAATGCGTTAGTAAAGTTGTAACGTGCAGTAAACGCATACTGGTATTTAGGTGACTGTGCTTGTTCGCGACCGTCTTGATTTAAGCCTGATTGTGTTACAAAGTCGTCAATTTCAGTGTTTAAGTAACCAGCACTACCTGTTAAAAATAGATTATCAGTTAGTTGGTAACTACCTTCAACTTCAAGTCCGTAGTTGCTACCAGAACTTGCGTTATCAACATAACCGGTAAATTGCTGACCTTCTACTTGCCATGCTTTTAACTGAATATCGTCGCGGTGCATGTAAAATGCAGCTAAGCGAAGCGTAAATTTGTCATCAAGTGATGAACCTTTAACACCAAATTCGCCACTCCATAAATATTCAGGGTCGAAACTGGTGTGTTGCTGGAAAAAATCAGCGCTTAGGTTTAAGCCTTCATCTTTGGCTTTAGCAAGCGCTTCTGAGTTAATACCGCCAGCTTTGTAGCCACGCGTAATGCTGGTGTAGATCATAGTGCGATCAATCACTTGATATTCAAGTGCTATTTTACCGCCAACCATTACGTCGTCGGTGTCTTGTATAAAGCCATTGCTATCGGTGTAGTCGCCTTGGTATTGCTCTACACGTAAACCTGTAATTAATGTTGTTTTAGGGCCAATTGGAGTCGCTACTTGACCATATACTGCAACGTTACTCGTTTCGTAAGTTGAAGAAAACGGGCTTGCTAACCATGTGTATTGGCGCTCTAAATCAACGTCACGGTTTTGGTAATAAATACCCGCAACCCAGTTACCCGTTTTAGAATTAAACTGTAAATCTACAGACTGATCGTCGCGATCGCGGCTGTATAAATCAGTTGAGCTGTATCCATCTGGATGTAAGCCAGCAGCACATAACTTTGGCTCACTTGTATCGTTACATACCCAGTCTTCATCAAAGCTGTAAAGTAATTCGGTATCAATAGCCGACAGGTTTAAATTTACATCAAAAGCGTCAAAACCCGTGTAAGTATTATTAACGCCTATTGCGTAGCTTTGTTGATTATCTTGTCCTGGTTCATCGGCAACGCTATTGCGGCTGTTATCAAGCGTAAACGCATCATATCCGTTGTTTATATCAATATAGTGCAGGTTTAGCTCAGTATTTAAATGCTTTGTAAGCCGGCTGTTTAATTTAAAACGCGCTACTTGCTCGTCTTGATTTTGTGTTTCGTCATTTAAGTACAAGTTATCTACGTAACCATCTGACTTTCTACGAAAGTAGCTAACGCGTGCGCTAGTGTCATCTGTTAAGCCTGTGCTTGCTGCAATACCTGCTTCGCGGGTGTTGTATGTGCCAGCACCTAGTTGTAATTTTAAGCTTGGATCGCTTGTGGCTTTAGCTGAACCCATTTGGATCATACCGGCCAT
This sequence comes from Pseudoalteromonas sp. SR44-2, assembly GCF_014163745.1. NCBI lineage: Bacteria > Pseudomonadati > Pseudomonadota > Gammaproteobacteria > Alteromonadales > Pseudoalteromonadaceae > Pseudoalteromonas > Pseudoalteromonas sp. SR44-2. Next base: position 7,318 of record NZ_JACJDW010000008.1, read on the forward strand.
GCCGTCTGCGCCAAAGCGTGTACCTTGTGGGCCACGATAAATTTCTACTTGGTCTATATCAAATAATAATGAACTGCCACCAAGGCCAGAATAGTTAATACCATCAATAACTAAGCCTACAGATGGATTAATAGGGTCTACAAATTGTGAGCGAAGTCCCACGCCACGAATTTGAATATAACGACCGCGCGACGCACCAGATGCAAAATTTACATTGGCGGTACTGCCTAACATTTCGTCTAAGTAACTTGCACCACGTTGATTAATTTCATCTTCGCTAAATAAGCTCGCACTCGCGCTTAGAGTTTGAATGCTTTCGCGCTGAAAATCGCCAGTTACAACAATTCTTTCTAGGTCGCTATCATCAGCGTTAGCTGCAATTGGTGCACCAAGCAGCGGTAAAAGTGCGGCAGTAATTAAAGACAAACGTAAGTTCATTGGGTTACTTAACTCCATTTTAGGGACTCGTATGGTAGCAATTATTTAAACACATGTGCTATAAACGCGGCAATTATACGTTAAATAATCAGGATTACTAATATGACCTTTAAAGTTGACTTCAAGGTACGTGATTACGAATGTGACTTACAAGGTATTGTAAACAACAGCGTCTATTTTAATTATTTAGAGCATGCTCGACATGAGTTCTTGTACGCACACGGTATTGATTTTGCTCAGTTAGCAAAAGATAAAATTAACCTAGTCGTGATGCGCAGCGAAATGGACTATAAACATTCACTATTACCAGGTGATGAATTTTATGTAGCTGTAGAGCCGCAGCGTATCAGCCGTTTAAAATTTGCCTTTAAGCAAACAGTTATACGTAAAAGCGATGAAAAAGTAATGCTCAATGCGCTGGTTATAGGGACATCTGTTAATGAAAAAGGTAGGCCATTTTTACCAGAGCAAATAGATAGCGTATTCAAAACTACTACTTAGTACTTAATCGGACAACTTTTAAACTATCATAGAACAAAAATTTACATTTAAAACATGCATTTTTAACGGATAAAGGGCATAAATATTGTTACTATTACATTAATTAGACAATTAGTTAGTAGTAACATGAAATTAGCAGCAATACCGATGCTTATAGTCGGTTTATGTGTTGGTTGCGCATCAACAGGGACGGTTACCAGTGAGCAGCTTAAATACACCCAATGGCAATTATCACGTGTTGATGGTTTAGCAATTCCACCTTCGTTTAATGCATCAATGAGCTTTATTGAAGCGCTGCAAGTAAACGGTTTTGCTGGCTGTAACAAATTTTTTGGTGAGGGCTCGCTTGAAGAAAGTAACCTTACCGTAAGTAAATTAGGAATGACGCGCAAGTCGTGCGGCGAAGAGCTTGATGAGTTTGAGCAGCAGTTATTACAAGCCTTAAAGCAAGGTGCAGAGCTTAAAATGCAAGACCAGCAATTAGTCATGCAAGGCGAGCAAACATTTGTGTTTATCCCTAAATAATTTTAAGTTTTTGAAAAACAGCCCCTTGCGGGCAGTTTTTAACTGACGTACACTCAGCGCAGATTTGTTGAATAATATCTTCGAATCGACGAACAAAATTTATATATCAATACTTGTCGGAGTGCCAAAGCTAAGTAATTAGTTTTTGGCTGAGATCGCGAAAGCGGGATCCGTGAACCTGATCAGGTTAATACCTGCGTAGGGAACAAGCTGCCTAAAATGGGACGCTTGTGCGTCTTTTTTTATGCGCACAATAAAGTGATTTTGTTTATTTTAGGCTGCAAAGTAGCATGTACGCTACTTTACGATCTTTCTCTATTCCTCGGAATATCTGACAAGACAACCCTTAAGCAATGAGGCAAGTCATGTCAAATACTACAAATAAAGCGTCACGCCGAGAAACTCGTGCTGCCGCGTCTGAATATATTTATAACTTAACGGGTCAACCGTTCCCAAATTCTCATAAAGTATACGTTGAAGGTACTCAACCAGGCGTGCGCGTTGGTATGCGTGAAATCACGTTAAGTGATACGTTTATTGGCGGCACAGATGAAAACCCTGTTTATGAGTCAAACGATCCGCTACGTGTTTACGATACGTCGGGCCCGTATACCGATCCTAATTTTGAACTAGACGTGCGCAAAGGCTTACCAAAATTTCGTGAACAATGGATTGAAAACCGTGGTGACACTGAAATTTTAGAATCAGTGACGTCGCAGTTTTCGCAGCAGCGCATGGCAGATGAAGGGTTGGATCATATTCGCTTTGATCACCTTCCAAAAATTCGCCGTGGTGTCGCTGGTAAAAACGTAACGCAAATGCACTACGCACGCCAAGGGATTATTACCCCTGAAATGGAATACGTAGCTGTTCGCGAAAATATGGGGCGTGCAGAAATTCGTAAAGAATTACTTGCCGCGCAGCATAAAGGCGAGTCGTTTGGTGCGAGTATTCCTGAATTTATTACCCCAGAGTTTGTACGCGACGAAATAGCCCGCGGTCGCGCTATTTTACCAAATAATATAAACCATCCAGAAACAGAGCCTATGATTGTAGGTCGTAACTTTTTAGTAAAAGTTAATGCCAATATTGGTAATTCATCGGTTAGCTCATCTATTGAAGAAGAAGTAGAAAAAATGGTGTGGTCTACCCGCTGGGGCGCAGACACCGTGATGGACTTATCAACGGGGCGTTACATTCACGAAACGCGCGAATGGGTTGTACGTAACTCGCCTGTACCTATTGGCACAGTACCGATTTATCAAGCGCTTGAAAAAGTAAACGGTGTGGCTGAGGATTTAACGTGGGAGATTTTCCGCGATACGCTTATAGAGCAAGCTGAGCAGGGCGTTGATTACTTTACTATTCATGCCGGTGTACTGCTTCGCTACGTACCAATGACGGCTAAACGTGTAACCGGTATTGTGTCGCGCGGTGGCTCAATTATGGCTAAGTGGTGTTTAGCGCATCACAAAGAAAACTTTTTATACACGCACTTTGAAGACATTTGTGAAATTTTAAAACAATACGATGTGTGTTTTTCACTCGGTGATGGCCTTCGCCCAGGTTCTATAGCTGATGCCAACGATGAAGCGCAGTTTAGTGAGCTGCGCACATTAGGTGAACTGACTAAAATTGCGTGGAAGCACGACGTACAAGTATTTATTGAAGGCCCAGGGCATGTGCCAATGCACATGATTAAAGCCAATATGGATGAGCAATTAAAGCATTGCGACGAAGCGCCTTTTTATACTTTAGGCCCGCTAACGACCGATATTGCACCAGGGTACGATCATATCACCTCAGGTATTGGGGCAGCTCAAATAGCATGGTACGGCTGTGCAATGCTTTGTTATGTAACACCTAAAGAGCATTTAGGTCTGCCAAATAAAGAAGATGTTAAAGAAGGCTTAATTACCTACAAAATAGCTGCACATGCCGCCGATTTAGCAAAGGGGCACCCAGGCGCGCAAGAGCGCGATAACGCGCTATCAAAAGCACGTTTTGAGTTTAGATGGCATGATCAATTTAATATTGGTTTAGATCCAGAGCGTGCTCGCGAATATCACGACGAAACCCTTCCGCAAGAGTCAGGCAAAGTGGCTCACTTTTGTTCTATGTGTGGCCCTAAATTTTGCTCTATGAAAATTAGCCAAGAAGTACGCGATTACGCTAAAGATTTAGAAACACGCGGTATTGATCCAAATGACGCTGGCGAGGCTATTGAAATAAAAATGATTGATGTAGAAGCCGAAATGAAAGCTAAATCTGCCCAGTTTAAGCAAACAGGCTCAGAAATTTACCACAAAGCGGTATAGCAAGAAGTTAGATGCAGATGTAGGTGAGGTTTTATACCTCGCTTCTTTAAACATTGAAGAAGTGCGAGTGAGTTCGCACCTACTAATAACTGCTTTTGGAGGTTTTATGTTTTATAACATTGCTGTGGTGGGTTTTGGTTTAGCAGGGCGCTTAGCTGCCCTTGAGCTAAGTAAGTTGCATCATGTAACGGTGTTTGAAGCAGACGATGAGCAAACCCCAAATAGCGCCGGTAAAGTGGCAGCAGCCATGCTGGCACCGCTGGCTGAGTCGGTGTTATGCGAGGCTGATTTAGCTTTAATGGGGCTTGATTCAATGAAGCGCTGGCCAGAAATAGTGAGTGAACTTGAGGGGGATGTGTTTTTTCAGCAGCAAGGCACATTGGTTGTTGCGCATCAGCAAGATAAAGGCGATTTACAAAGCTTTACCCAGAGAATAAAGCCCATAGCAGGGCACAGCGCTCAGGCATTGAATGCTCAGCAAATAGCGCAGTTAGAGCCAGAGCTTGCTAATCGGTTTAACCAAGGTCTATTTTTACCCTGCGAGGGGCAAATAGATAACCAAGCCTTTTATAAAGCAAGTTTTACCATGCTCAACAAGCGCAAAGTTAAGTGTGTGTTTAACCAGCGCGTAACCATTAAAAACGGTGAAATAAATAATCGACCATTTGACTACATTATAGATTGTCGTGGGCTTGGTGCTAAAAGCGATAAACCGCTTAGAGGTGTGCGCGGTGAAGTCGCAAGGCTATATGCACCTGAAGTAAATTTAACGCGACCTGTGCGTTTAATGCATCCGCGTTACCCAATTTATATAGCGCCTAAACCGAATCATGAATATGTAATTGGTGCGACCGAAATAGAATCGCAAGATAGCGGCGCCGCAACAGTGCGATCAACTCTTGAGTTACTTTCAGCGGCTTATACCGTACACAGCGGATTTGCCGAAGCACGACTACTTAATATTCAAACCGGATTACGCCCTGCATTTAGCGATAACCGCCCAGAAGTATCACAAGTTGGCAATGTAATTAGCATTAACGGCTTATATCGTCATGGTTATATGCTGGCACCGGCATTAGTGGCGCAAGTAGTTTCACGAATAGAGTGAGAATAAAATGAACATTACAATTAATGGCGAGCTACTTAATGTTAATAGCAAAGCGCTCGTTGAGGTACTTCAAAGTTTTGGTGCGGTTGCGCCTTTTGCTGTGGCTGTTAATGGCGAATTTATTCCACAAAGTCGGCACAGTAACTATGTACTTAATAAAGGCGACAGTGTTGAGTTGCTGTCACCCATTCAAGGCGGATAAAGCTCATGCAAACTAAAGACTGTTTAACTATTTATGGTGAGCAAGTAAATAGCCGTTTATTAATAGGCTCTGCGCTTTATCCGTCGCCCGACATTATGACCCAATCGATAGTCGCCTCTGGCGCTGAAATTGTAACCGTGTCGCTTAGGCGCCAACAAAGTGCAGCAGCCGGTGATGACTTTTGGCAGTTAATAAAAAATACAGGCTTAAAAATACTGCCTAATACCGCAGGGTGCCATAGTGTTAAAGAAGCGACAACCCTTGCAAAAATGTGCCGAGAGGTATTTGCCACCGATTGGATTAAGCTAGAGCTGATTGGCGATGATTACAATTTACAGCCTGACCCTTTTGCGCTACTTGAAGCCACAAAAATATTAATTAATGATGGCTTTAAAGTATTGCCTTATTGCACCGATGACTTAGTACTTTGCCAGCGCTTAAATGAGCTAGGGTGTGAGGTGCTTATGCCGTGGGGGGCGCCAATAGGCACCGGTAAAGGCTTGTTAAATAGTTATAATTTAAAAACTATTCGAGAGCGTTTACCCGATACCACATTAATAGTAGATGCCGGTTTAGGTTTGCCATCGCATGCCTGCCAAGCACTCGAAATGGGGTATGATGCGGTATTATTAAATTCAGCCATTGCAGGGGCGGGCTGCCCAATTACTATGAGCCGCGCATTTAAAGCCGCAGTTGAAGCAGGGCGCTTTGCATATCAAGCAAAAGCAATGCCTGAAAAAGACGTTGCAGCCCCATCAACCCCAACAATGGGTATGCCATTTTGGCATCAGCAGTGAAGGAAAGAATATGAATAACGTAGTGTGGACAATTGCCGGATCTGATTCTGGCGGCGGTGCCGGTATTCAAGCAGATATAAAAGCAATGCAAAGTTTTGGTGTGCATGGCTGCACGGTAATTACGGCGCTTACTGCGCAAAATAGTTTAGGTGTAGAGGCTATTAATGCAGTGTCTACCGATATTATTGAATCGCAGTTACTTGCGCTTGAAAAAGACATGAAAGCCAAAGTGATAAAAATTGGCATGCTTGCCAATGTGCAGCAAATTCAGTTGATCAGCGAACATATAAGTCACTATAAAGCTAAGTGGCCTGTGCCTCCCGTTATTGTATATGACCCTGTTGCGATTGCCTCAAGCGGTGACTTACTAACAGAAGAGGACACAGTAAGTGCAATAAAAGAATGTTTACTGCCGCTGGTGGATGTAATAACCCCAAACACCCACGAAACACAGTTATTAACAGGTGTGTATTTAATTGGCCCGGCTGCAATAAAAGAAGCGGCTAATAAGCTATTAAGCTGGGGTGCAAAAGCCGTTGTTGTTAAAGGCGGACATTGGGATTACCCAAGTGGCTACTGCATTGATTATTGTATTGATAGTAATACGCAAAGTGGTGAAGAATACTGGTTAGGCAATCAAAAAATACAAACCCCGCATAACCACGGCACCGGATGTAGCATGGCTTCGGTAATTGCTGCATGTTTAGCTAAAGACTATCCATTAAAAGATGCCTTTATTTTAGCTAAGGCATATATAAACCAAGGGCTAAAACAGTCGGTACGTTATGGCGAAGGGATTGGACCGGTTGCTCATACATCGTTCCCCACTAATTTAGCTGACTACCCACAAGTGATTGAGCCGGGGAGCTGGCTGGGTGATGAACTAGATTTTGATGTGCCGCTTGATTTTAATATGGCTGCTGATTTTGCACCTTGTGAAAGTAAATCGCTTGGCTTGTATGCAGTTGTAGATAGTATAGATTGGTTAGAAAAGTGCTTACAACAAGGCATTAAAACAGCGCAGTTACGCGTTAAAAATAAAACGCAAGACGAGCTTGATGGGCTCATTAAGCAAGCTGTTGAGCTGGGCAAGCAATACAACGCACAGGTATTTATAAACGACTACTGGCAGTTAGCTATTAAGCACGGTGCATATGGCGTGCATTTAGGGCAAGAGGATTTAGACATTGCTAATTTAGCGGCAATTAAAGACGCAGGGTTAAGGCTTGGGCTTTCTACTCATGGTTTTTATGAAATGTTGCGTGCGCATAATTATCGCCCTAGTTATATGGCATTTGGCGCTATTTACCCAACCACAACAAAAGATATGACAGGTCAAATACAAGGCCTTGAAAAGCTGATTAAGTTTGTACCACTGATGCAAAGCTACCCAACAATAGCAATAGGCGGGATTGATTTAAGCCGTGCTGAGCAGGTAGCGAAAACTGGCGTAGGCAGTGTTGCTGTAGTGCGTGCGATTACCGAAGCTGATAATTACGTAGAGGCTATAAGCGCTCTGCAAGTGGCCATAAGCATTGCCAATTAAAACTAACAAGGGTAATACTAACAAGGCCGGTAAACGTGAATGAGCTAAGCGATAAAGAAACCCTGCGTTACAGCCGCCATTTATTGCTTGAAGAAGTTGGGCTTGAAGGGCAATTAACACTTAAATCCTCAACGGTTGCAGTTGTGGGGGCTGGTGGTTTAGGTAGCCCCGCACTTTTATATTTAGCCGCTGCGGGTGTTGGAACGCTTATTTTAATTGACGATGATGAGGTTGAGCTTTCAAACTTACAGCGCCAAGTGCTTTATAAAATAAATCACTTAGGACAAAACAAGGTCGCTGCAGCGGGTAAAGTATTAGCGAGTCTTAATAATCAAATAAACATTGTAACGCATTGCCAAAAGCTAGATGAGAGTAACGCAGCTAACATGCTAAAAGATGCTGACATAGTACTTGATTGCTCTGATAACTTTAGCACTCGCTATAGTGTTAATCGTTATTGTATTGCTAATAAAACACCGTTAATTTCGGGTGCTGCACTCGCAACCAAAGGGCAGTTAATGGGCTTTGATTTTAGGCAAAGTGATAGCCCATGTTATGGCTGCGTTTTTCCACAGGGCGAAGCTACACCAGTTATCAATTGCAGTAACGCAGGGGTTATTAGCCCGTTACTTGGTGTAATAGGCTCTATGCAGGCGCAACTTACGCTCAACTTATTACTGGGGCATTCAGAGGGAAGTGTGTTTATAACCTTTGATGCGCTTACTTTAAAGCAGCAGCATTTCAAAGTGATTAAAGATTCAGAGTGTAAAGAGTGTGGTAAATAGTTTTTGAGGGGCTTGTGCCTGTTATTAAATGTAGCGTTAAAGAATTAAAAGCTGCGCTTTTCGCGTGAGCAAGCTTCACGCCTACAGTACATCAAAATTCTTACACCAAACTTGTATACGCACAGCTTGCTGGCGTGACGAGCAAAGCTCGTAATTTCTATACCAGATGTCTTCTCATTTACATCTCTTTTGCTTCTCTTAGTGCAATAAGATCTTAAGTGATTTATTCACAAAGAGGTTAAGAGGGCGCTGCGCTTTAGAGAAGTAAAATACATAATTACTATGTTTTATGTCTTCTCATTTACTCCTCTTTTACTTCTCTTTGTGCAATAAGATTTTAAGTAATTTATTCACAAAGAGGTTAAGAGGGCGCTTCGCTTTAGAGAAGTAAAAATAAATAATTACTATGTTTAATATCTTCTCATTTACTCCTCTTTTGCTTCTCTTTGTGCAATAAGATTTTAAGTGATTTATTCACAAAGAGGCTAAGAGGGCGCTGCACTTTAGAGAAGCCAATAAGTAAGTAAAGTATTAGTTATAAATATTAAAAGCGGCGCTTTTCGTGTAAGCAGGCTTCACACCTACAAAAATAAAAAAACCGCGTTTAAATAACGCGGTTTTTTGATTTCTAATTAACGATTGATTTAGTCGTTAATTTTTGCAAACGCAGTACCTAAGCGAGTAACCACTTCTGGTAGTTGGTCATCCAGTATTTCAGCTTTATCAGCACCCCATGCTAGTACCACAGTAGAGCCTAACTTAAAGCGACCCATTTCTTCACCCTTTTTAAGCGTGATGGCGTTATCGCCAGTGGTTGGGTATTTCCAACTAAATACATCGCTACCTGCTGGTGGCGTGACAGTACCTGCCCAAATAGTTTCTATGCTGGCTACAATTGTTGCGCCAACAAGTACCATAGCAAGCGGACCAATTTCAGTTTCAAAAATTGCTACTACTCGTTCATTACGCGCAAACAAGTTAGGCACGTTTTGCGCGGTAAGTGGGTTTACTGAAAATAAATCACCTGGCACGTAAATCATTTTGCTTAGTGTGCCATCAATTGGCATATGAATACGGTGGTAATCTTTAGGTGCTAAATAAATAGTGGCAAACTTACCGCCTAAAAATGGTGTTGTATCATCTTGTGAGCCGCCTAGTAGCGCTTGTAAGCTGTAATCGTGACCTTTAGCTTGTATTAGCTGTCCGTCAACAATATCGCCTAGCTGGCTGATTGCGCCATCCACTGGATGAATGATGATATTGCTATCTTCTACCATTGGGCGCATGCCGTCTTTTAAAGGGCGAGTAAAAAATTCATTAAAGCTTTTATAGTGAGCCGGATCTGGGTATTGGGCTTCGCTCATATCTACTTTATATTGCTTAATAAATAGTTTAATTAAAGTCGTTGTTAAAGCGCCTGCTTTAGCTGCGGCTAATTTACCCACTACGCGTGAAATAAAATGTTTTGGCATTGCGTACTGCATTGCGATTTTAAATTTGTCTAAACTCACAGTATTTATCCTAAATTATACGCGAGGCGCACGGGCGCCTGCACGGCCATCGGCCATTGTTTCTAAAATTCGGTGGTAGCTGTCAAAGCGCAATTGAGAAATTTTGCCATCTGCTACAGCTTCTTTAACTATACAGCCCGGATCGTTTAAATGTTTACAGTCTCTAAAGCGGCACCCGCCTATAAATTCTCTAAACTCTTTAAAGCACCAGGTTACACGCTCAACATCTAAATGCCATAAACCAAACTCACGAATTCCTGGCGAGTCGATTAGGTTACCACCACTTGGTAAATGGTGAAGGCGTGAAACAGTTGTTGTGTGCTGTCCTAAGCCGCTGTTTTCAGATACTTCTTTAGTTAATATTTCAGCGTTAGGTAATACAGTATTAACGAGGGTGGATTTACCCACACCACTTTGGCCAACAAAAATGTTATTTTTACCAACAAGTACTTCTTTTAATTCATCAATACCATTGCCCGATATATTACTAACAAGGAGTACTTGGTAATCAAGTTTACGATAGATATCGAGAACTTTTTGTATTTCGCTAAGACCTGCGTCATCAATTAAATCTATTTTATTGAGTACTAAAATTGGCTCAATACCCATATCTTCACAGGCTATTAAATAGCGGTCGATAATACTTGGGGTAAACTCAGGTAATACCGCCGATACCATGAGTATTTGATCAATGTTAGCCGCAATAACTTTTACGCCGTCGTAAAAGTCAGGGCGGGTAAGTTGCGAGCGACGCTCTTGCGTGGCTTCAATTACTCCGGCTAAATCACCTTCACTTACTTTGGCACGGCGAAACAATACCTCATCACCACACACTAAATTTGACACGGTACGTCGTATATTACAACGAAGTACATCGCCATTTTCAGTTTCGACATCGGCGTGTTGGCCAAAACGACTGATCACAATTGCGCTCTCGACCTGACCTAAATTATCGGTTTGCCACTCTTGCGCGCCTTTTTTAGCTGGTCTTGAGTCTGCGCTATTAATGCGCTTTTGGTGATTGGCCTTGATCTGACGCGATTGGCCTTTACTTAATTTTTTCTGTTTTGCCACTGGAGGCCTATAACCTTAGTTAAATGTCGCTTTTCCTAAAAAAAGCTTTAGCTCGACGGTTGATGCTAATATGATATATCGAAATGCGTTGGATCTAAAGGAAAGCACCGCTTAGGTAATTATGACTATTAATAAATCAAATTTAATTTGGCTCGATCTTGAAATGACAGGACTCGAACCAGAGACCGATAAAATACTCGAAATTGCGACGGTTGTCACTGACGCAGACCTGAATATATTAGCTGAAGGGCCAACCATAGCTATTCATCAAAGTGATGAATTACTAAATGGTATGGACGAGTGGTGTACTACGCAGCATGGTAAGTCGGGTTTAACAGCGCGCTGTAAAGCAAGTACATTCGATGAAGAGTATGCCGTGGCACAAACGTTAGATTTTTTAAAACAGTGGGTGCCTGCAGGTGTATCACCAATGTGTGGTAATTCAATTGGGCAAGACCGCCGCTTTATGAATAAATACATGCGTGAACTTGAAGATTTTTTTCATTACCGCAATCTTGACGTGAGTACCATTAAAGAATTAGCACGTCGCTGGAAACCTGAAGTGCTTGCAAAAGTGAACAAAAAAGGTTCGCACCTTGCTTTGGATGACATTAAAGATTCGATTATGGAATTAAAAGTCTATAGAGAAAATTTCTTTAATTTGTAAAAAACACTTGCAAACACATCGGATTATTGTAGAATCCTGCCCCGCTCAAGACGATAACCCACGCGGGGTTAGTGTGTTTGGGTTGTTTTTATTGTGGTCGTTTTACATCCATAATTAAAATGCGGTACTAGCTCAGTTGCTAGAATGTTGAACGCGACCCGTCGCGCTTAAGCGTAAAATAACTGAAGAAATAAAAAATGCGGTACTAGCTCAGTTGGTAGAGCGCGACCTTGCCAAGGTCGAGGTCACGAGTTCGAGCCTCGTGTACCGCTCCAATTTCTAACCAAAAGAAATTGTAGTGTTGAATGAAAATATAATGCGGTACTAGCTCAGTTGGTAGAGCGCGACCTTGCCAAGGTCGAGGTCACGAGTTCGAGCCTCGTGTACCGCTCCAATTTCTAACCAAAAGAAATTGTAGTGATAGTAAATTTAGTTATGCGGTACTAGCTCAGTTGGTAGAGCGCGACCTTGCCAAGGTCGAGGTCACGAGTTCGAGCCTCGTGTACCGCTCCAATCTTTTTATATCCTTTCAAAATTCTCTGTATTAAAAATCATAAATAAAATTATAATTTAAAACCTCTCTTATCTACTTTATTCTTTGTGCAATATTCAGCATTAAAGTTTTGGTTGTTAGAAGCTATCGCTTCTTGCGTGAGCTCTGCGCCTACAATAAAGCTGTTGTACTTTGAAGTTATGAGGTATGAGTGAGGTACAGAGGAGTCAATACTTTGAAACCGAGATTTTTTATTAAAATAGCTCCCCCTGAATAGTTGCTATAACTCGTCTAGAGCCACCAGAATCACGATGTTCACCTAAATAAATACCTTGCCATGTACCTAACGCTAAATAACCATTTGAAATAGGAATACTTAACTCGCAGCCTAACGTACTGGTTTTTATGTGTGCAGGCATGTCGTCGTCACCTTCATAATCGTGGCGATAATAAGGTTGACGCTCAGGAACGAATTTATTGAAATGGCTCTCCATGTCCATACGAACAGTGGGGTCTGCATTTTCGTTTATTGTAAGGCTCGCTGAGGTATGCTGAATAAATAAATGTAACAAGCCTATTTTGTAACTCGCCAGTTCAGGAAGCTGAGACAATATTTCGTCATCGATTATATGAAAACCTCGCGGGCGAGGCTTTAATGTAATTTGCTTTTGCTGCCAACTCATAATTTATCGAAACTAACTTCAATGTTTGCATTACCAGCATCACAGCTAAATGGCATGATGATTTTTTTACCTTGGCTTTTGTGAGTAATTGTATGACCCTTACCCGATACCACAATAGGCGTTGCCATATCAAAGTCGAAGCCTTTCTCGCCAAGTAAATTTTTAGCACCACCTGTTACCATGTTGGTTATTTCGCCAACCATATCAGTAACTTCTTCATCTATAGCATCAGGGCGTTCGCCAAGCATACGCTCCATGATGGTTAATGCTAGTTCTTCATCAAATGTAATTGAAAATGATCCTCGCGTTTGCGGGCCAACCATGCCAATCAAACCTGATACATCACCACAGGCTATCTCATCAGTTTTAATGCGAGGTTTACCTGGCTTCAATTGAGTTTGAGCCATAGTGCTCAAAACATTAATTAAAGAAGATAAAAAGGGATTGATGAATTCTACATTCATAGTGGCTACTCTTAAATTTGTTCTGTGAAATGACTATATAGTTTGAGTATAGTCACTAAGGATAACTTTGAAGGATTATGATGCTCTGCAAGATTCACATTTACCATGTGCTTCTATTGTCTGCCCTGATACAACAAACCCACCTTCGGCAGCTAAATTATTTAGCTCATGCGAAATTACACTCGAGTGTAATTCTTTGACAAAACCACAGGTATCGCAAATTAACAATTGTACTGGGTGTATATGATCAAAATGATGACACAGCATAAATGCATTTGTGCTTTCAATTTTATGAATAAAACCTAGCTCAGCTAAAAAGTCTAATGCACGATAAATAGTTGCAGGTTTAGCACCCGTTTCAGTTATTTTTAATTGCTCAAGCAAATCGTATGCACCAACACCACCTTGTGCGCTGGCTAATAGGCGAAATACTTTCTCGCGGATAGGCGTAAAACGCGCACCACGGTTGTCACAAACTTGTTTTGCTTTACTTACGAGTGATTCTATATTCATCATTACTCTTATCCTTATGCTACCGTGATATACTAACATACTGTGTTGTAGTTGCAGCGTTTTTATTAAGCGCTTTTTACCTAGGAAACCCAGTAATGCACGAACTATTAGCTATATTTATTTTCTTTTTTGCGGTTATTGACCCCATTGGTACTGTACCTGTATTTATTGCAGTCACACGTGGTGATGATGAGAAATTTAAACGTAAAGTTATATATAAAGCGGTAGGCGTATCTGCATTAGTGCTCTTATTTTTTGTACTTGCAGGTGAGCAATTACTTAACGCAATTGAAATTCCGCTTTCGGCTTTTCAAATAGCCGGCGGTATCATATTACTTATTTTCGCGCTCTCAATGATATTTGGTGAAAGTAAACCAGAAGCCGAAATTAAAAGTGTACGCGACAGCACTGAAACCGCTATTTTTCCGCTTGCGATTCCCTCTATCGCGAGCCCTGGCGCTATGTTAGGCGCCGTATTAATGACTCGTAATGAAGAATATACTTGGGTTGAGCAGTTACTAACGTCTTCGATGATGCTTGCTGTATTAGCGGTTGTACTGGTTTTGTTACTGCTTGCAACACATGTACATAAATTAATTGGTGATAGTGGTGCAAGTATAATAAGTAGAATTATGGGGCTTATTTTAAGCTCGGTTGCGGTTACCAATATTTTAAATGGTATAGCCCATTATTTTGGCTTGCAGGTTTTCTCTTAACATTGATGCTCGCTAGGCTTTTGTGTAAAATGCAGCGCCTTTTAAGCTGTGCTTAATAACTTTAATACCCTGAGGTTTGCTTTGAATAAATGTACTTTGGATAGACGCTTTTCTGTGGCCCCAATGCTTGATTGGACTGATCGCCATTGTCGTACTTTTCATCGCAAAATGACTAAACATACTGTGCTTTATACTGAAATGATAACCACAGGGGCTGTTTTATTTGGTCGAGGCGACTACTTACATTTTAATAAACACGAAGGCCCAGTTGCGCTGCAACTTGGTGGCTCTGATCCTAAAGCGCTTGCGCAATGTGCAAAGCTCGCAGGTGAGCGTGGCTATGACGAAATAAATTTAAATGTAGGTTGCCCGTCAGACAGAGTTCAAAATGGCCGATTTGGCGCATGTTTAATGGCTGAACCTCAATTAGTTGCTGAGTGTGTTGCAGCAATGAAAAACGAAGTAAGCATTCCTGTTACCGTTAAAACGCGTATTGGTATTGATGAGCAAGATTCGTATGAGTTTTTATGTGCGCTTATTGAAGCGTCTCATAAAGTAGGGTGTGATGATTTTATTATTCATGCTCGTAAAGCATGGCTTAATGGTTTAAGCCCGAAAGAAAATCGTGAGGTTCCGCCACTTGATTACCCACGTGTTTATCAACTTAAAAAAGATTATCCGCAGCTAGATTTAAGCCTAAATGGCGGTGTTAAAACAATTGAGCAGAGCCTAGAACATTTGCAACATATTGATGGTGTAATGATTGGGCGTGAGGCTTATAGCAACCCATTTATGCTCAATGACGTTGATGAGAAAATTTATGGTGATGCTGCAAATACGCAGTCACGCCACGATGTAGTGCGTTCAATGTATGACTACATTGAAGAAGAAATGCGTTTGGGTGCTAATTTTTGGCATATTGCACGTCACATGCTCGGTATTTTTCAGGGGCAGCCTGGTGCGCGAGGTTTTAGACGCCACCTTTCTGAAAGTGGTCACGGTAAGCAAGCTGATTTATCGGTAATGGATAAAGCATTAAGCTTTGTACCAGAATAAAACTAAGCTTTAAAAATTCTAAATTTAAGCCACTTTCGAGTGGCTTTTTTGATCCTAAAAATTAGTCAAAATCATAATTTATTGGCCAATTACACTCTATGTTGTTCAGCTTAAAGTCACTAAAATTTAGAGTGGTTTTTATTTAATGTTATGATTTTAAATGCTTTATTTTCGTTTTGATGGACTTGGCACAACTCTTGGAATCTTCTTGTTGAAATTAATTAAAAATCAACAGGAGAATACCATGGGAATATTTAACCGCGTAAATGATGTAATTCAATCAAACATTGTCGCCATGCTTGATAAAGCAGAAGATCCAGAAAAGCTTTTAAACCTAATGCTTAGCGAGATGCAAGATGCATTGAATGAGTGTCGTAGTACAGCAGCCGCTTTATTGTGTGAAGAGAAAGTAATTAATCGCCAAATTGATACTAAAAAAACAGAATTAGCAGCTTGGCAAATTAAAGCAGAACGTGCGGTTGAGAAGGGCAGTGATGATCTTGCTAAATCAGCTTTACTTGAGAAGCAACGCGTTAACGAAAGCATTGAAAATAAGCAAACTCAACTAGAAACTTTGCAAGAGTCTATTGCAAAAATTAAGTCTGATTGTGAGCGCTTGCAGCAAAAAATGGCTATGGCTAAAACTAAGCAAGCTCAGTTAATGCAACGCCATAATGTTGCTATTGCTAGAGGGCGAATCAGTACGCAACTACAAAGCGATAAAGTAGCTCATGCGTTGTCTCGTTTTGAACAAATAGAGCAGCGTGTTGAAGGTATTGAAGCTCAAGTAGAGGCTTATGAGCTGACTGATACAGCAAGCTCTACCAGTGCCCAAATTGAGTCGTTATTTAAAAATGAAAAAATTGATGCTGAGTTGGCTCGCTTAAAAGCGAACTTAAATACTAATTTAAAACACACTGCTTAGGAGATTGCTATGAACAGCTTTAATCGTCAACGAGGTTGGTATAAAGATACTCTGAATAAAAAAATATCGGGTGTTTGTAGTGGTTTAGCCCATAGATTGGACTTTCCGGTATGGGCAACACGCCTAGTTACTATTTTATTATTTTTGAGTTTTCCGTTTGCAGTTGCACTTGGCTATTTTATAGCGCATTGCTGCCTTGAAAATAAAGAGTATTAATACCAATAGGCATAAATATTTAAACAATTTAACGAATTAAATCACCCTATAACGTTGTTAAAAATTTTAATTTAGAACAGCTAAGTATAAAAATTTTTGCCTAGTTATAGCGCAATTTTCTTATCGTTAAATAGGCCTCATATATAAGCCGGTTGGTATAAGGAGAGTTATTATGAAAGCTTTGGCAGTATGTGTAATTATCTATTTATTACTGTTTACTGATTTAATAACGTTTGTGCAGATTGATTCTTGGCAGTTGCCGTTATGGATTGCTGATATTAGTTGGGCTGGGCTCGAGCTTGTAGGTGCTTTGGCCGCAATTATTGCTGTAGTTGCGGTAGTGGCTTTAATTACTATGGGATTAGTTGGTGCGGGTGTAGTGGCATTAGCAGGGACTGTTTTAGCGCTTTTATTCGGATCTATAATGATTGCATGGCCGTTACTATTTGTTGCAGTGTTGTGTTGGCTTGTTGCCGATAACAAAAAAGTAGCCTCTTAATCCTTAATTTGACTGACTATTATAGGTTAACTATGTTAAATTTAGCCTGTAATTTAAAGTTTTCATAAGGATAAGAATGATGACGAAACTATGTTTTTCGATGGCTTCTGCATTAATATTTAGTTTTTTTTCGTCATCGTTGGCGGCGCACTCAGGGCACGAGCATGGTTCTGATGTGGCTGTGCTCGAAGTAACTAACGCGCAAGTTAGAGAGTTTTTACCTGGCAGTACTTCAACTGTAGGTTATTTAACCCTTATTAATCACAGTGGAGCCGCAGCAACTTTAACTAAGGCAACTATTGATGGCTTAGGGCGTGTTGAAATACACGAGCATTCACATGTAGACGGCATGATGAAAATGCAACAAGTTGAATCGGTTGAAATTAAGGCGCACGAAAGCGTTAGCTTTCAGCCTGGCGGTTATCATTTAATGGCATTTGAACCACAAGAGCCATTAAAAGTAGGACAAGATCGTAAACTCACACTATATTTTAGTGACGGTAATCGCTTATTTACTAATGCTCAAGTCGTGTCGCTTGAAGCGCAAGCTAAGCAGTCAAAACCATCTACTCAACACGCTCATCATTAGGAGTACACATGTCGCAACATAAAGGAAAAATAGCAGGAATAATTGTTTTACTGCTTATCATTTTTTACGCAATTGCTGTTTATTGGAGCACAGAACCTTCACGTTTTGACGTTGTAGCAAACGCGAAAGAGCAAGCGCAGCTTCGTAATGAAAAAATAGTAACGGGTTATGTAACTACTTCTACATTAATTACGGTAGCCAATACCTTACTAGATAAACCGGGTGGCTACTTATCAAATGATGTAATACCACCAAGTATTATTATGGATGATATGCCAGCGTGGGAATATGGCGCACTAGAAATGGTACGTGATTTATCGCTTTCTATGCGAAAAGATTTTAGCCGTTCGCAATCACAGTCTACGGAACATGAAGCTCTTAAAAAGGCGCAGCCGCAGTTTAATATAAGCTCTGAGGCATGGGCGTGGCCAAGTGCTGAAGGTGAGTACCAAAAAGGTATTGACTACTTAATGGTATATCGTGGACAAATTGCTAATGAGCATGAGCGCGATAGCCAATTTTACGCACGAGCAGATAACTTACGTAGTTGGCTTAAAGAAGCTGAAAAACGTTTAGGTAGCCTAAGTCAGCGCTTAAGTGCCAGCGTAGGTCAGGAAAAAGTGAACACAGATTTAGCGGGTAATTCATCTAATAAACAAGCAACGCTTGCGCCACTGCAGCAGCAAGTAAGAACCCCGTGGTTAGAAATTGACGATGTGTTTTACGAGTCGCGCGGTGCAACTTGGGCATTACTGCATTTTTTACAAGCGATAGAGTATGACTTTAATGACGTTCTTGAAAAGAAAAATGCACGTGTAAGCTTGCAACAAATCATACGTGAACTTGAGGCAACTCAAGAAACAGTATGGAGCCCACTTATTTTAAACGGCAATGGTTTTGGCTATGTGGCAAACCATTCTTTAGTTATGGCAAATTATATTTCTAGAGCCAATGCGGCTTTAATCGAACTCAGCGAACTACTAGCTCAAGGATAAAAAATGAAAAAGTATTGTTTAGCAGCAGCCCTTTCAATGGCATGTTTAGCACCAGCAGCGCAAGCTGACACTCTACTAGGTTTATACGTAGGTGTTGATGGGTGGAAGTCAGATAACGATGGTCAATTTTCTTATAAAAATAATGCATCTCAAGATTTTAATTTTGAAGATGAGACGTTTGTAAGTTACTACGCGGCACTTGAGCACCCTGTACCATTAGTTCCAAATATTAAATTAAAGTATACCGAACTTGAACTAAACGGTTCTGCAGTTTTAACTGATACATTTAGCTTTAATGGTTCAGACTATGTGGTTGGTACGACAGTTAATTCAATTAGCGATCTAACACACATTGATTATATTCTGTATTACGAAATTTTTGATAACGACTTAATCTCTATTGATTTAGGTTTGAATGCGAAACAGTTTGATGGTGAGATTGCTGTAACAGGTACTACTCAAAGTGGCAACACTAACTTTACTGAAACCGTTGATTTCTCAGGTTTTGTTCCTCTTGCGTATGGCCGTGCTGAAGCAGGCTTACCTTTTACTGGCTTAAGTGTATTTTTTGAAGGTAGCTTTTTGGCTATTGACGATAGCAAAGTACAAGATTACCAAGTAGGCGTAGCGTGGGAACTTATTGATAACCTAGCAGTAGATGTTGCTGTTAAAGCCGGTTACCGCTCTATGGTATTAGAACTTGATGATGTAGATGATATTACTACTGATATTGATGCATCTGGCCCATTTGCGGGTATTCAGGTTCACTTTTAATTAGTATTTTCTAATTAAACATAGCGTGGCATATTATTTTATTGCGTGCCACGCTAAATCAAACTCTCCCTCCAGCGCATTATTAATTAACTGCTTATAAATTTTATTTACAGGAAAATTAATGAGTTTAGATAACTCATCACCTGTTTGCGTGAATTTATAATAGCTCAATACCAAATCACTACTTTTTGCTTTTAACGTTACTTTTTGCGATAAAAATAAAAGGGTAAGTTCTTGCCCCGCTTTAAGCACTGCAGATTCAATTTCTTTTCTATACAGTAAATTAAGATCCATAAGTGTTAAAATGTCAGGAAAACTAATACCTGTTTTTCCTAGATTTAGAGACACTTTATTGCCTTTTCGTAGCAAATCAAACAATGACGGTTTTTTGTAAAAGCCTAGTAGAATAAAGTGGCTGTCGTCTTTTTCGTTATAGCCTGAGAGCGACACACATTTTTGCAAAGAGTCAGCTTCTCGCTGTGTCATATGCTTTAACGTTTGCAAGCTTTTAATTGAAAACGTACCAGGGTTGAGTGTTTCTCCCGTTAAAATTTTCGCCCATAAAGTTTGCATTGACGCATTTGAAGTATCTTCGCACAGTGCGATAAAATGCTCTACCCAATCAACATCAGGTTGTTTACTACTTGCTACATCGGGGCAAAACCCCATAGCCATCGCCAAAATTGACTCTATATTTTGTTGTTGTTTTATTAGAAGTAAATCTTGGCGCTTTTGGGCACGAGCTAAAACAGAGTTTTCACTGTTAATATGATAAAGCGGCTTAACTTGGCCTTTAATATCGTAACTTTGTTCGGGGGTAGGCAGTACTCCGTTACTGCCTATTTTTGTTATAGGGTAACCAAGTAAGGATTCGATAATGTTAGCAAGGTTAATTCTCGCTTGTGCTGTCTTGACTGTCATGGCTGTGCATTGTCCTCTGTGAATGGCTAAGCTGAGCAACAGTTTTAAGGTTATTTAACCCCAATGAAACTGTATTACGGAGCACATATTCGCTCAAAATTGCAGTGTAACCAGATATTAAAGGAGCGGTTGTTTGTCCGTTAATCTTACATATTAAAGTGACGATACCGTTTTGCTCATTAAAATTAAAAGTCCCTCTAATAATATGCTCAGCATTTAAAAGTATATTAAAGCTGACCTTATTTTGACTCACCGAAGTTATGATCATTTCACCATACCCCCATTTTCCCTTCCAAGACTGATGAGCACCTAGGCCAGAGCTAGGTTCGCCCAAGGTAAAACGTATACTGGGGTCTACTTTTTCCCAAGGAGACCATTTTTGCCATTGATTAAAGTCAGTAATAAGCGGTTTTACTGCGTCAATGTTTGCATTAATTTCTATTGTTTTATTTACACTATAACTTTGAGGAAGTATCAGCCCTACCAGTACTAATACCAATAGCAATAACAGTACGCCTTTGATCAATATTTTTAATGGTTTAATAAGCACACCTTTTATTAGTTTTTTGAGTTGAAATACAACAACTTTTTATTAATCGACTATAGTATGAATTAGATTATAAACCAAAAATAATTTATAAATTGCTACCTAGGAGAGCGAATGTCGTCAGATCAAAACGATTTTTTATTTTTTGAACAAGACTATGAAGATGATGCAGTAATTGAGCCGACTAAGTTTTGGGATATTTTAATTGTTGATGACGAACCTGAGATCCACTCTGTAACAAAGTTAGCTTTGTCTGGGGTTGAGTTTTTGGGGGCAGGCTTGCGATTTCATGATGCCTATTCGGGAGCTGAAGCAATAGAGATTTTAGCTAAAAATAACAATATTTCAGTTATTTTTTTAGACGTTATTATGGAAACTGACGATGCTGGCTTGCAGGTTGTAAAAAGGGTGCGTGACGAATTAAATAATCAACATGTAAGAATTATTTTAAGAACAGGGCAAGCTGGTAATATACCAGAAGAAAAAGTAATACGTGAATACGATATAAATGATTATAAAACTAAAACAGAACTCACTCGCTCTAAATTAGTAACATCGCTCATAACCGCTATTCGCTCTTACGAGCAGGTATGCCAGCTTGAATATCAAAGTGATGCAATGAACACGATTGTTTCTGCATCAAAGTCTATTTTAGGGCTTACTGATATTAAGCAACTATGCAAAGAAATCATCAAGCACATGAGTATTATTTTAAAGTGTTCACCTCGAGGGCTTGTGTGCAGCAAATTAGACGGCGATGACTTTATTCAAGTATTAGGTGGTTGTGGGCATTACGAAAACTACTTTGGTGAAAAATTAATTAATGTTGATAGCAAAGTATTTAAACAAGTTGAGTCGTGTTTTGATTTATCAAAGCATCAACATACAGACTCAAGTGCAACATTTGTATTAAAAAGTAAGCATAGAAAAGCGGCTTTATATATAGAATGTGACCATGTTCCTTTGCAAGCACAATTGCAGTTCGCTGAAATCTTCTTAACAAATGTGAGTGTTGCCCTGGATAATATAAGGCTGTTTGTAAAGTTAAGAGATGCAGCTTATAAAGATGTGCTTACAGGTATTTCAAATCGTACCAATTTTATTGAACGGGTAGAGCGTTATCAAAAGCCGCACGTGAATGATTATGTATTTGTACTACTTGATATAGTTAATTTTGCAGATATTAATAATGGCTTAGGGCAAGAGGTCGGCAATAAAGTATTAATTGGCATTGTGCAAAGGTTAAAAGAAAACTACCCAACAGCTAAGTTACTATCTCGTATTGGTGCTGATGTTTTTGGTTTTATTATTCGCCGTGATGAACTCGACTTAAAAAAATTGAATGAGCAGTTAGGTGTTCCATTTTGCGCAGAAGAGCATACATTGCCTATCGATTTTAGATTGGGTTTATGCCAACAGCAAGACTTTCAAAGTAGCGGGATTGATACACTTAAAGTTGCTTATATTGCACTTAATCAAGCTAAAAAAACAAAACACAAAGAGGGAATTTATTACAGTGTAGACATGCAAGATAAAATGGCTTGGCGCATAGGAATTATTAGGCAATTACGCCATGATTTTGCTCGAAACAAGTTAGAGGTATGGTACCAACCTCAACTTTCATTAGGAGACTTGTCTTTAATTGGGTGTGAGGCATTACTTAGGTGGCCCACCGGTAATGGATCATATATATCGCCAGCGGTATTTGTTCCACTTGCAGAAGATGCGGGCTTGATTGTTGATATAGGGCAGTGGGTTTTAGAGCAAGCTTGCCAACAACAAAAGCGCCTAGAAAATATGGGCACCGAAATATGTATTGCTGTTAATGTGTCTGTTCCGCAGTTTAAGGTAAAAGGCTATGCGCAAAACGTTAAAAATACATTATTAAAATATGGTGTTAAGCCAAAAAATATAGAATTAGAAGTCACTGAAAGCGTAGTAATGGATGAACTCGAAACTGTTATTAACACACTTAGAGAGCTTCAAGAGTTAGGGATGGAGGTTGCTATTGATGACTTTGGGACTGGCTTTTCATCGCTTAGTTATATACAAAGTTTACCCTTGGATAGGTTGAAAATAGATCGTGCATTTATTAAGGATCTGCCAAATGATGACACTGGCGCTATTGCTGCCTTAGTTATTTCTCTTGGTGCTAAGTTGGGTTTAAAAACGATTGCTGAAGGCGTTGAAACACAAGAACAAGCTCAGTTCTTAAAAAACTTAGGCTGTGATGAGGTACAAGGTTTTATGTATGCTAAACCCATGCCTGAGCATGAATTGATAGAATTTATAAATAAACGCTAAAAAAGATTAACTTATTATTTAAGCTAATGAACGATTTAGAATTTAAAGCGCGATATGCTTTGACTACTTTGTATATATAAAGAATTTAGTAGGGTATAATTCGCGCCTTTTGTTATTCTACGGCCACAATTATGAGCACACTCAAAGCTAAGCGCGCCTTATTTTCATACCCGAAATACTGGGCTGAATGTTATGGCACCGCGCCATTTTTACCAACTACACGTGAAGAAATGGATGCACTTGGCTGGGATAGCTGCGACATAATAATAATTAGTGGCGATGCGTATGTTGACCATCCTAGTTTTGGTATGGCTGTAATTGGCCGTGTACTTGAAGCGCAAGGCTTTAGAGTGGGGATTATTGCCCAACCTGCATGGGACTCTAAAGATGCATTTATGGAGCTCGGCAGACCGAATTTATTTTTTGGTGTAACAGCCGGCAACATGGATTCGATGATCAACCGCTATACAGCGGAAAAACGCATGCGCCACGATGATGCTTACACGCCTAACAACGTTGGCGGTAAGCGCCCAGATCGCGCCGTGATGATTTACTCGCAAAAATGCCGTGAAGCATACAAAGGTATCCCAATTGTTATTGGCGGTATTGAAGCCAGCCTTCGCCGTATTGCTCATTACGACTATTGGCAGGAAAAAGTACGTCGTAGTATTTTGTTTGATGCAAAAGCCGATATTTTAATTTACGGTAACGCAGAGCGCCCGCTAGTTGAAGTTGCACACCGTATTGCGGCGGGTGAAACGATGGATACGATTCAGGATATTCGCGGCACGGCTGTTATTCGAAAAGAGCCTCTACCTGGTTGGCGTGGCAGTGATTCTACCGCTATTGATAAAATTGGTAAAATAGACCCTATTCCAAACCCATATGGCGCGGATGATGTTGGCTGTAGTAAATCTGAATTTAAACAAGCGGGTATTGATTTAAAAGCAGAAGCGGCAAAACCAATCATGGTTCAGCCTGCACGTCCTAAGCCGTGGGAAAAAACCTATGTTAAGTTACCTGCTTATGAGCAAGTAAGTGTTAACAAACCTTTATACGCCCATGCCTCGCGAATTTTACATCAAGAAACAAACCCTGGTTGTGCAAGAGCGCTTTACCAACGACATGGCGATCGCTCTATTTGGGTAAACCCGCCAGCATATCCATTAGAAACACATGAAATGGATGCTGTATTTGGTTTGCCGTATCAGCGTATTCCTCACCCAAGTTATGGTGATGCTAAAATACCTGCTTACGATATGATTAAAACGTCAGTTAATATTATGCGTGGCTGTTTTGGTGGCTGTTCGTTTTGCTCAATTACAGAGCATGAGGGGCGCATTATTCAAAGTCGTTCGCAAGAATCTATTATTGAAGAAATTGAACAAATTAGAGATAAAGTTCCCGGCTTTACTGGTGTTATTTCTGATTTAGGTGGCCCAACGGCGAATATGTATAAGCTGCGCTGTACTAGTAAAAAGGCCGAGAGTACCTGTAGACGCTTATCATGTGTGTATCCAGATATTTGTAAACACATGGATACAGATCATACGCCAACAATAGATTTGTATAAAAAAGCACGTGAAGTTAAGGGTATTAAAAAGGTATTGATTGCTTCAGGTGTACGTTACGATTTAGCTGTACGCGACCCGCGTTACGTTAAAGAATTAGTAACGCACCATGTAGGCGGTTACTTAAAAATAGCGCCAGAGCATACAGAGGATGGTCCATTATCAAAAATGATGAAACCAGGTATGGGAGCGTACGATCAATTTAAAGAACTATTTGATAAGTACTCTAAAGAAGCTGGTAAAAAGCAGTATTTAATTCCTTACTTTATATCTGCTCACCCAGGTACAAAAGATGAAGACATGGTAAACATGGCTTTATGGCTTAAATCAAACGACTTTAAGCTTGATCAGGTACAAAATTTTTACCCATCACCTATGGCTAATGCGACGACTATTTACCATACAGAGATGAACTCTTTGCGTAATATAAAAAACAACTCAGAAGTTGTTCCTGTACCTAAAGGCGCACGCCAACGTAGATTACATAAAGCTATTTTACGCTACCACGATGCAGCTGGTTGGCCAATGATACGTGAAGCTCTACGTAAAATGGGTAAAGCTAATTTAATTGGTAAAGGGCCTAACTGTTTAGTGCCAGAAGAAGGGCGCGATGAAAAAGCAGGTAAAGGTGGTAAAAAAAGTGGGCGTCCGGCACTAACGCGACATACTGGTTTTAGCCAATTTAAAAAGGCAAACACTAAGCCAAAAGTAGGCGGTAATCGTCAAAGTACACGTTAGTAATTTTATTTGCTAATAGATAAGGCTAATTGCGGTACGCGCTTTTTCATACGCAAATTAAGTAAGCCTTGCTCTTTATTATCTATATTATTGTAGGTGATAAAGAGTGAGGTTTTAGAGCCCCTCTCTTTAGATATCCTGTGCTAAGTTTAGCTTTTTTTTAAAGCATTGATGATAACCACAAACGCAATTTAAGTGACCATAACGGCTGAATGCCGGTGAGTCCTTGCGTCATTTTATTATCTTTTAAGATTATATAAGATGGCGTGACTTGTCCCTGCCAATCGGAAAATATCTCCCCGTGTTGATCGTTAACAGTACTGAAGCTGTAGCCTTGCTCATTTAAATAATCATGCAGCTCTTGATCAGAGCCTGATTTTATCGCGATGCTCACGACGGGGTATTTATTCTCGTTTGCGAGTTCGTTTATGGCAGGGGAGGTAATACTACAAATTGGACACCAAGTTCCCCAAAAATACACAAGCGTGGGTTTATCTTGGCTCATTGCTGCTAAATTAATGTTTTGCCCTTCATAGTCGATTAATTGTAATTGAGGATTTGCTGGCATGACAGGTTGCCGCCACCAATTGACGGCGGTATAAATGACGAAAAATATAGAGCTATATACCAGTACACTTTTTAATATGGATACGCTTTTTTGTTTTAGCGTTTTTTTAGGTATGTCATTTTTATGTTTGGTATCCGTTGCCATAGCTACTGATTTACCCTAAGTATTTTTTTGCTTTAGTTCTTTACATTTAAAGCGTTTAATTTATATCAGCAACCATGTAGCAGTACCTAAAAAGGCGAATATACCAACAATATCAGTCACCGTGGTTAGCACCACACTCCCTGCAAGAGCAGGGTCTATATTCATTCTTTTAAGAATTATTGGAATACTTGCACCAGCAACACCTGCCACCACTAAGTTCATAAACATAGCGAAGGCGAGTACGCCACCAAGCATAAAATCCCATTGCCATAGCGCAATAACACCCGCAATTAATAGTGACCACAAAATACCGTTTAGCGCGCCAATGGCCAGTTCTTTCATCATCAAGAAACGTTGGTTTGTTTGGTTTATATGACCTACAGCAATACCACGGATAACAAGCGTTAATGATTGGCTACCAGCAACACCACCCATAGAAGGGACAATACCGTTAAGCACAGCCAAAATAGGGAGCACATCTAAAGTGCCTTCAAAAAAGCTAGCTACAAAAGCAGCTGCAAGTGCGGTTAGTAAATTAACTCCTAGCCAAACTGAGCGTTTTTTAGAGCTTTTTAGTACAGGCGCGAATGTATCCTCTTCATCATCAAGACCGGCTAGGCTTAATAAGCTATGCTCGGCATCTTCTCGGATTACATCAACGATGTCATCGATAGTAACACGACCGAGGAGTTGGTCGTTATCGTCCACCACAGGGGCCGATATCCAATTATGGCGCTCAAATAATTGCGCTACTTCACTTTCATCCATTGAGATTGGGATAGACTCACAATCTTCATCCATTAAATCGCGCACAATTTTTTCTGGCGGATTAGTTAATAATGTACTCAGCGATAAAGCGCCTATAAAGCAGTTATGTTTATCAACAACATATAAATCATCTGTACCCTCTGGTAACTCACCACGCAGTCTAATATAACGAAGTACAACATCGAGTGTTACATCAGGGCGAATGGTCACCGTATCGGTGTTCATTAGCGCACCTGCTGAACGCTCTTGATATGACAGTGCTTGCGTGGCACGTTCACGGTCTTGAATGTCCATCGCGCTAACAACGTCTTTATAGACGGTATCTGGCAGGCTACGTAATACTTCACCTAAGTCATCGTGGCCCATATCTTCAGTTGCGGCGGCAATGTGCTTAGGTTCCATTTGGGCAATAATGCCTAAACGAACATCTTCAGATAATTCTTCAAGAACATCACCCTGCACATCAGGATCGACCAATTGCCAAAGCAGTCGGCGAATTTTATGCGGTGATGATTCTAATAATAATGCGGTATCACAAGGAGCCGTTTTTGCGAGCATGCGCCTAACTTGAACAAATTGACCACTATTGAGTGACTTCGTCACCTGTTTTAGTTGCTGTAGTGGGTAATCTTGTTCAAAAGCTTCAGGCATTGGCGTCCTTTATAAATTGTTATATTACTTTATGGGGGGGGAGGTGAGTTAACTGGCGTTACTAACCTATCTATTTTATATATCTGTTTTAATTGAAGCATTAGTAATGCGAATATTGTTTTTATAAAACAGGTTATTCTTGTTCATTAAAGCGTTGTGCTATTAATTCTCCAACAGCGTGTAAAGCTTGCTCAGAATCAGGGCCTTTACAAACAACTTTAACTTCTTTTCCTTGGCTACTTTCAAGTAACATTAGTGCAAGTACGCTATCGCCTGCTGCTTCTTTGTCATCTTGGAATAATGTGATTGTCGCATCAAATTGTACTGCTAATTGCGCAAGCACAGTAGCTGCTCTGGCGTGCAAGCCTAATTTGTTTTTTATTAAAAAGGTATCTTCACAATGCATAACTTACTCTACCTAAGCTGAACAGGTGATTATTCAGCTATATTATTTTTCTTGCTCGCGATGGCGAATTTTTACATTGGGATGTGTCATTGCAAAACTTTCACCGATAGTTTGCGCTAAATACACAGAGCGATGTTGCCCGCCTGTACACCCAATAGCAATGGTTAAATAACTGCGGTTATTTCGTTCTAAATGCGGTAACCACGTTTGCACAAATGTTTGAATTTGCCATGTGAATTTTTGCACTATGCTGTGATTAGCTAAATAGTCTTTAACCAGTTGATCTAACCCATTTAAAGGCTTCAACTCAGGTTCCCAGTGTGGATTTGGTAAAAAGCGTGCATCAAATACGTAGTCTGCTTCTTTTGGTATACCGTGTTTAAAACCAAATGATTCAAATGTGACAATCAGTTGCTTATCTTTTTTACCTAAAATCTTTTCACGAATAGATTCAGCGAGTTGATGAACACTTAAATCAGTCGTATCTATCATAAAGTCGGCGCGAGTGGTTAATACATCAAGTAATTCTTTTTCTTTTTTGATGGCTAAATCAAGGGGCAACGAGTCTATTGATAGTGGGTGTAATCTGCGTGTTTCAGAAAAGCGTTTGATCAATGTCTGATCGTCGCTATCTAAATAAAACAACGTAGGGTTTGCAAAGCCAGGCAAGTATTCAAGAATATCGTTAAATTCATCTTGTTCTTTAGGGATGTTGCGCACATCTATGCTAACAGCAATTTTATCGTAGCTATCAGATACACTGCGAACTAATGAAGGTAGTAGGTTTACTGGAATATTATCTACGCAATAATAACCTAAATCTTCTACAACGCGCAAAGCAACCGACTTTCCAGAACCAGAACGGCCGCTTATGATAATTAACTCCATTTAACACCCTTTATAAAACTATGATTGATCGACAATAACTTGGTAAAGCTCAGTATCAGATTTTGCACTGCGTAACTGTTTACAAAAATCTTTGTTGTTTAGTTTATCAGCAATGGTTGCTAGAGTCTTTAAGTGCTGCTGGTTATCGCCATCTGGTACGATGAGTGCGACAAAAATATCAACAGGGCGATTATCGATTGCATCAAAGTTTATTGGAGTTTCGCTAACGAGCACTAAAGCCAAAGGCTCTTCTGCACCGCTCATTCTTCCATGAGGAATAGCAATGCCACGCCCTATACCTGTACTACCTAATTTCTCTCTGCTCATTAAAGCATTAAGAATATCTTGTTGCGGTAAATACGGAAGTTTGTCGTGAGCAAGTTCGCTAATGAACTCTAAAATTCTTTTTTTGCTATTAAAAAGGACCGCAGCTTTGCTGCAGTCCTGGCATATAAGTGAACTTAATTTCATCATATTAGTGTCGAGCAAGCTTCTCTTTGTGTTTGATTACTTGGCGATCGAGCTTGTCGATCAACGAGTCAATAGCGGCATACATATCTTGATGTTCTGTAGAGGCAAATAGCTCAGCACCGCTTACGTGTATTGTGGCTTCTGCTTTTTGATTTAACTTTTCTACATCGAGAATGACATGAACATTATTAATATGATCAGAGTGTCTTTCAAGCTTCGCAAATTTAGTATTAATATAGTCTCTTAGTGAATCGGTTAATTCTACGTGACGACCAGTTAAGTTTAGTTGCATAAGCATTACCCTTTTAGTTTAGCGTCTTAAATCAGACTTTTACGCTGATTTGACGGTGGAATAGCAAGAGATTCGCGGTATTTTGCGATTGTACGTCTCGCTACTTTAATTCCTTGCTCAGCCAATATATCCGCTATTTTGCTATCACTCAATGGTTTTGCTGAGTTTTCTGCTGCGATTAATTTTCGGATAAGCGCACGTATTGCTGTAGATGAACATTCACCACCGTTTTCAGTACTTACATGGCTTGAGAAAAAATATTTAAGCTCAAATATACCACGGGGTGTATGCATGTACTTTTGAGTAGTCACACGCGAAATTGTCGATTCGTGCATTTCTACCATTTCAGCGACATCATTTAAAACCATTGGTTTCATGGCTTCAGGGCCATGTTCAAAAAAGCCTTGTTGTTGCTTAACAATACAATTAGTAACTTTTAATAGCGTGTCGTTTCTACTTTCTAAGCTTTTAATAAACCATTTAGCTTCTTGTAAATGTGAGCGAATAAACTGGCTGTCGCCACTTGATTTTACAGTGCGAGACATTGCCGCGTATTGGCTATTAACACGAATTTTAGGCATGCTATCTGGGTTTAATTCGACAACCCAGCGGCCTTTAATTTTTTTAACTGACACATCAGGAACAACATACTCAGATTCTTCCCTTACAATAGTATCTGCAGGTTTTGGGTTGAGAGTATGTATTAGTGTCATCACTTCTTTAAGCTCTTCTTCTTTAAGCTTAGTTTTTTTCATTAATGTACGATAGTCGCGAGCTGCTAATAGATCAATATGCTCGGTTAAAATCATTTTCGTTTCATTAATGTAAGGTGTTTCTTTATCAAATTGATTAAGCTGAATACACAAACACTCTTGTAAACTACGTGCAGCAATACCAACAGGATCAAACAGTTGGATGCGTTTTAATACCGCTTCAATTTCATCAAGTTCGACTTCGTTATCATCTTCGTTTTCTTGATTAAAGCTTTCTAAAATCTCTTCGCAGCTTAATGTTAAAATACCTGAATCATCGACGGCCTCTACAATCGCAATAGCGATGGCTTCATCGGTAGGGCTAAATGGCGTTAGTTGTAATTGCCACATTAAATACTCATGCAGCGTTTCAGTAGAGGCGCCTTGGTATATTGATTCGTCTTCAGGCATTGGACCTGATGAGGCTGCAGGAGCGGCACTCATGTACTCATCCCAACTGACATCCATAGCCATGTCGTCACTTAGCGTGTCTTTTGCAAGTGCTTCACCAGTATCTTGTTCATATTCGCTCGGAGCATCATCAGCAGATGCGCTAACAGTTATGTCATCGGTATCAGCTTTTTGCTCGTTTTTACCAGCAGCGTCTTCAGAATAGTCTGCCTCTTCAACCTCTAATAGTGGATTACTGTCGAGAGCTTCTTGTATTTCTTGCTGGAGATCCAATGTACTGAGTTGCAACAAACGAATAGCTTGTTGCAGCTGTGGAGTCATTGTAAGTTGCTGGCCCATGCGCAGCTGTAGTGATTGCCTCATGTATCTCTAACAATCCTTTTATGTTGTTATAATTAATACTAGCAGATGCTTAAAGACATGGCGTAAATGTTACAGCCTAAATTGCTCGCCTAAATAAACATCGCGTACTGTTTTATCATTTAATACGTGTTCTGGAGTACCTGATGCAATCAGCTCCCCATGAGAAACAATGTAGGCTTTTTCGCAAACATCAAGGGTCTCTCTTACGTTATGGTCGGTAATTAATACTCCAATCCCACGATTTTTAAGATGTTCTATTATTTTCTTTATATCTAATACCGAAATAGGGTCAACACCGGCAAACGGTTCATCCAGTAATATAAATTTAGGATCTGCTGCCAGCGCTCGTGCTATTTCTACACGACGACGTTCTCCACCCGATAATGCCATACCTTGGCTATCACGAATGTGTTGTATGCTAAATTCATCTAATAAGTTATTGAGCGTGTCTTCTCTGGCTTGTTTATTTAGTTCTTTGCGCGTTTCTAAAATGGCCATTAAGTTTTGATAAACAGTCAGCTTTCTAAAAATTGATGACTCTTGCGGTAAGTAGCCTATGCCTAATCTAGCACGACTATGCATAGGTAAAAGAGTAATATCGTTATCATCAATAGATATTTTACCTTTGTCGCTAGGAACAAGCCCTACAATCATATAAAAAGTCGTTGTTTTACCAGCACCGTTAGGGCCAAGTAAGCCAACTATACTGCCAGCTTGTACTTCAAGGCCGACGTTTTTTACAACTTCACGACCTTTATAGCTTTTTGCCAATAGTTCTGCTTTTAATGTGCTCATGGTTGACCTTTATCGCCTTTTTTACTTTTTTTAGTTTCGATCGGTACTAAAATTGTGTGAACGCGGTCAGTTGAGTTTTCATCTTTTTCGGCACTGATGAGCTGCTGCTCTATGTCGTAGGTAATGCTTTTAGCATTTATTTTTTGTCCGGCTTGCGATACTTGTGCATTACCAACAAGCGTTAAAAAACGCTTAGATACATCATAACGTACTTCATCAGCACTGGCGCTCATAGTCGTGCCGTCTGATTGCTTTTCTTCAAAGTGCGCAGGGCTACCTGTGGCAATTAATAATTGTTTATTATCACCAAGTTCATCACGTTTGTGTACTTCTAGGCGATCGGCTGTAATGCGGCGATTACCGTGAATAATCTCAACGTTTTTCTCAAAAATACCCACATTAGCTTTTAATTGACCTTCTTGCTTGTCGGCACTTATTGAAATTTGATTGGCAGCAGGTTGCGTGTTTTGCTCTGCAGCACTACTATTAAACGCTAGTATAAGTGTAGGAATTATAAGTGATTTTAATATTTTATTGGTCATAATATATGGTTCGCGTATGGTTAATTAGTTTTATCACTTCGGTTTTTAAGTCGGCTTCTAGGCCTTTACCGGTGATTTTTAAATTGGGTCCAGTGATAATGACGGGTTGCTCCGAACGCATTGTTAATAACTTTATATCAACCTGAATATTATCAGCATTGATTTTGTCTATCATGGCGTTATCGGTTAAATTTTTGGCAACCACATTACCTTCTAAAATTAATTGTTTATCTTCGTATAATGTTGCTTCGTCTGCATTTATTTGCCACGTTTGTTGTTCGTTATATAAAGTGAAAATGGGTTTTTCGAAAAACGTGAAACCTAATTGCTGGTATAGCTCCATTTTAGCCGCAGTGACTTTGTGGCTAATTTTACCTTGCTCATCATAGGCTGTCTGTTTGAGCTCAATAGCTATGTAATCAGGCTTAGCAACAACTTCAGGCTCAGCCTGAGGCACAATATTTGTTTGTGTAAAATAAGGGTACCAAAGCCAAACCATACAGCTAATGAATAAAACGCTTAATATTATGCGCGCTGCATTCATGAACTAGTGCCTTGTGTAGTCAATGCTTTACCATTTTCAAGCATGAGCAAATCGGTGAGTTCTCTCACAGCACCAAAACCGCCAGGCATTTGCGTTACATAATGTGACAAACGCTTAATAAGCGGGTGGGCATCATTTACTGCAACGGCAAAGCCTACTAACTCCATAACAGGCATGTCAGGACCGTCATCACCAATATAAGCAATTTGTTCATCGCTAAGGTTGAGTTTATCTTTTAATTCTTGATAGGCAATGAGCTTATTTTCTTGGCCTTGATAAATATGCTGTACGGTTAAGCTGCTCATACGTTGTTGTACTATCTGTGAATGACGACCAGTAATAACAGCTACTTCAAAGCCACTGTTTATAAGTGCTTTAATGCCAAAACCATCTTTTGTATTAAATGCTTTTAGCTCTTCACCTTGATTGCCAAGGTAAATACGGCCATCAGAAAATACACCATCAATATCGCATATAAGTAGTTTTACTTTTTTAGCGCGTGCTTTTGCATCATCGCTCAGCGGTTGATAGAGTTCTTCAAATTGCATTTATAACACTCCTGCTTTTAATAGGTCTTGCATATTTAATGCGCCAATAGGTTGGTTTTTCTCATTGACGACGATTAGGCCATTTATACGTTTACGTTCCATAATATTGAGCGCTTCAGCGGCTAAAATATCTTGCGTAGCTGTAGTGCATGACTTAGTCATAACAACATCTATTTGTGTTGTATGAATATCAATTCTTTGTTCTAAAATGCGACGTAAGTCACCATCGGTAAATAACCCTACGAGTTGCTGATTTTCATCAACAATGGCTGTCATACCTAACCCTTTAGCTGACATTTCTATTAGGGCATCTTTAACTGTTTGTGAAACATCAATAATAGGTGTATTTGCGCCGCTGTGCATAACATCTTTTAAAGTAAGTAATAAGCGCTTGCCTAAACTACCACCTGGGTGAGATAGCGCGAAGTCATCAGCTGTAAAGCCGCGAGCTTCTAATAATGCAACTGCCATGGCATCGCCCATCGCAAGCGTTGCAGTGGTACTTGATGTAGGGGCTAGGCCCAATGAACAAGCTTCTTTTTCTACTTTAATGCACACATGTACATTAGCAAGGGTTGCCATGGTTGATTGCGTATTGCCAGTCATCGCTATCATTTTGGCACCAAGTCGTTTTAAAACCGGAATGATATTTAAAACTTCGCTGGTTTCCCCTGAATTAGAAATAAGCATAACCACGTCATTTTTAGTGATCATACCTAAATCACCATGACTTGCTTCACCAGGATGAACAAAAAACGCAGGGCTGCCAGTACTTGCAAGGGTTGCCGCTATTTTATTGCCAATATGGCCTGATTTTCCCATGCCAATAACAATAATACGGCCTTCACAGTCGTACATTAATTGGCACGCGTTATGAAAATTTTCATCTACATATTGTGCAATATCACTAAGTGCTTGGCGCTCAACATCTAAAACGCGAAGGCCTTGTTCAATAAAGTTTAGCGTTGCCATCATTTACCCTACTTGACTAAAAATATACCCTTGGTAACCCAAAAACGCTATTAGCAATAAGCCGCCTTCTACCCTATTGATACGCTGGGTGCCTCTAAAGTTCAATGACATAATAATAAGAGCAAGTGTTGCACCAATCATAATTAATATATCTCGGCTTACTAACGATGGATCAATTGCTGAAGGATTAATAATACCTGCTAGAGGTAATACAGCTAAAATATTAAATATGTTTGAGCCAACGATATTACCTAGTGCTAAATCATCTTCATTTTTAAGTACACCTGCAACCGAGGCGGCAAGTTCAGGCAAGCTAGTACCAATGGCAATAATTGTTAAACCAATGACTAAGTCGCTTAAGCCGAAGTATTTAGCAATATCAACAGCTGAGCCGATTAAAAAATGAGAACTAACCGGCAAGAGTATCATGCCGACAATTAACCAAAATACCGCTTTTTTAGTAGGTACATCGTTTGGTACATCGTCGCAGGCTTCTGAGACAAATGGGTCATCTTGGTTTTTTGCACGCATAGATACAATGATTAACCCACCGATGAATACGATGAAGCCAACTAAAAGCGCAACACCTTCACTAAATGAAAAGTAGTTATCTGAGAACACATACCAAGTAGCTAAAGATACGAGCATCACTAATGGCATTTCACGTTTTAACGTACTAGATGAAACTGAAAGAGGGCGAAATAGAGCAGTGATACCTAACACAAGTAAAATGTTTGTAATATTAGAGCCAACAGCATTGCCAACGGCTGTGTCGGTTTTGTTAGCTAAAGCGGCAGAGGCTGAAACCATCATTTCAGGGGCTGAAGAGCCCATGGCTACAACGGTCAAACCAACAATAAGTGTAGGTACACCAAAGTTTTTAGCAAGAGCCGCAGCCCCATAAACAAACCTATCGGCACTCCAAACAAGAGCTGCAAAACCAAGAATTAAAATAACAAACGAGGTAACCATTGTGTTAAGCCAGTTATACAAAATACGGATGGCGCGAATAGTAACAAAAGCCAAGATGAAAGTATAAATAAAAGAGTAAGGTCAACTAGGTAACAATGCTGCTTTTAAACAGCTAATTTAAAAATTTAAGCCGGGGTTAAGCTGTTTTAAGCGAGTCTTATAATCCTTTTCATGGGTGTATTACAAAATCTTACGAATTGTTTTTTCCATCTTTGACAAAAAAGCTTTAAAATAGGGGCACTAGTGAACATTTTTATGGAGAGCGACTTGTCGCAATCAATAGTAGAAGTCAAGGATGTTAGCTTTTCGAGAGGCAATAGAACCATATATAAAAATATGAGTTTTAGCGTTCCTAAAGGTAAAATTACTGCGATTATGGGGCCAAGCGGAATTGGCAAAACCACTATGTTGCGTTTAATTGGTGGTCAGCTTAAACCAGATTCAGGTGATATTTTATTTGAAGGTGGCAGCATTCCTAAAATGTCTCGTAAAGAGTTATACGAAGCACGTACTAAAATGAGTATGCTTTTTCAAAGTGGTGCGTTGTTTACTGATATGTCGGTATTTGACAATATCGCGTTTCCTATAAGAGAGCACACAAAGCTAAGTGAAGACCTGATTCGATTAGTTGTGTTAATGAAATTGCAAGCGGTTGGACTACGTGGCGCTAAAGATTTAATGCCATCTGAGTTATCCGGCGGTATGGCAAGGCGTGCTGCACTTGCACGCGCTATAGCACTTGATCCAGAGCTAATCATGTACGATGAACCATTTGCAGGACAAGATCCTATTTCGATGGGCGTATTGGTTAAGCTAATTAAATCGCTTAACGAAGTATTAGGTTTATCGTCTTTAATCGTGACGCACGATGTAACAGAGGTAATGAGTATTGCCGAACACGTTATAATTATCGCCGATCAAGGGGTAATTGGTTCTGGTACTCCAGATGAAATGCGTAATCATGAATCTCCTTTAGTTCAACAGTTTTTAAAAGGCTTGTCGGATGGTCCTGTACCATTTCATTTTCCGGCTCAGGCTTATGCAGACGAACTACTTGGAGAAAAAGCATAATGTTGGATTTATTTCAAAAGCTAGGACATAAAACGCTAGGACGCTTTGCGGCCCTTGGTCGTTCTGCTTATATGCTGTTTAGTGCATTAGCGCATGTTCCTAATTTTAAAAAAGGCACACCGTTACTTGTTCGCCAGCTCTATATGGTTGGTTCGCAATCGTTACTCATTATTATGGTGTCGGGTTTGTTTATCGGTATGGTGTTGGCTTTACAAGGTTACACCGTATTGGTTGGTTATGGCGCTGAAGATAGTTTAGGGCCGTTAGTGGCACTGAGTTTATTGCGAGAGTTGGGCCCGGTTGTTACTGCATTACTATTTGCAGGACGTGCAGGTAGCGCTTTGACCGCTGAAATTGGCTTAATGAAAGCAACAGAGCAACTTTCATCACTTGAGATGATGGCAATCGATCCGCTAAAACGTATTATTGCACCGCGCTTTTGGGCGGGTTTTATAAGCATGCCATTGCTTGCATTGATATTTTCAGCTGTAGCAATTATAGGCGCTCATTTAGTGGGTGTAGATTGGCTGGGTGTTGATACAGGTAGTTTTTGGTCAATCATGCAATCGCAAGTGTCGTTTCAGCAAGACATACTAAACGGTATTATTAAGAGTTTTGTATTTGCCATAGTGGTGACCTGGATTGCGCTTTATAAAGGATATGACTGTGTGCCGACCTCAGAAGGGATCAGCAAAGCAACCACCGAAACGGTTGTTCATTCGTCATTAGCAGTTTTAGGTTTTGACTTTATTTTGACAGCGGTAATGTTTACCAGCTAATAGGGTATAGATAATGAATTCACGGAAATTAGAAATTTTAGTTGGTTTTTTTGTAGCACTTGGCATTTTAGCTTTTGCGATGCTTGCGCTTAAAGTTGCCAATTCAGGTATTAGTGGCTCTGGCGAAACATATACGCTTAATGCCAAGTTTGAAAACATCGGCTCGTTAAAAGCGCGTGCGCCGGTAAAAGTAGGTGGTGTTGTAATTGGTCGTGTTGAATCAATTTATGTTCACCCACAAGAGTTTTTACCAGTCGTTAATATGACCATTGATGCACAGTACTTATGCCGTTTTTCAGACACAAGCTCAATCTCTATTTTAACGTCGGGTATTTTAGGTGAGCAGTACTTAGGTATTCACCCTGTAATTTCTCCAGATTCTGCTAAGCAACGTTGTCTAGGCGAAACAGTGACAGAAAACAAGCAAGATGAAGCAATTGACGATTTATTTGGTGTGGAAAGTAAAGCACTAGGTGATGGCGATTCAATCACTGATACTAAGTCTGCCATTGTACTTGAAGAATTAATCGGGCAGTTTTTATTCAACCAAGGTAGTGAGTAATTATTATGTTGAAAAAGTTTTTAGCTATTGTAGCAATTGGCACAATGACGCTAACTCAAAGCGTAAGTGCAGCAGATGTGAAATTAGTCGATCCTAATAAAATGGTACGCCAAGTTGCTGATAATACATTTGCGCGCATTAAAAAAGATCAGCCATTAATTGTTAAAGATCAAGAATACCTTCGCGTAATAGTCGAAGAAGAATTAATGCCTTATATCGACTATAAATATGCAGCACTTCGTGTACTTGGTAGTGAAGTATCTAAAGTTCGTGCAATTACCGACGAGGCTGAAAAGGCCAAAGCAATTAAAGAAATTCAACGCTTTATTGGTGTATTTAGAGAGTACTTAGTTGCTACTTATGCAGGTGTATTTACTCAATACACAAACCAGAAAGTTGAGTTTGGTGCAGAGCAAGCGTTTAAAGGTAAAGACGTTGTTGTTGTTAAGACTAAAATTATTGAAGGCGGTAAACCTGATATCAGAATCGATTTTAAAGTACGCGAAGACCGCGACGGTGAATGGCGCGCGTACGATATGATTGCCGAAGGTATTAGCTTACTAGATGCAAAACAAAGTGAGCTGCAAGGTATTTTGCGCCAGCAAGGTATTGATAATGTAAGTAACCTTTTAGAGCAAAAGAGTCAGCTACCAGTTCAGTTTAGAGGCAGTAACTCGAATGACTAAATTGGCAATAAGCCAAGTTGATGGACAACATTTTGGAGTAAGCGGTGAGCTTACTCGAAATTCAATTGGCGATGAACAGCTTCTGAACAATAAGTTATTAACTAAGCATAAAATCATCTATTTCGACCTAAGTGGAGTATCAAGGGTTGACACAGCAGGCTTAGCTTGGTTAATTCACTCTTTTGCAGAATTAAAGCAGCAAGGCATTCGCCTTGAATTGCAAAACCTACCTGAGCAATTGCAAAATTTAATGCAATTGGGTCAGGTTACAACCCTATTTGAGTGAGAGTTATGGAAACTAGCCAAGTCGAAACATTATTACGCGAAGAACTTCAATTAGCTGAAGTACATGTAAAAGCCAATGGTAGTCATTATGAAGTTGTTGCAGTAGGCGAATGCTTTGACGGTTTAAGCCGAGTTAAAAAGCAGCAGCTAGTTTATGGTCCATTAATGAATACAATTTCAGATGGGACAATTCACGCAGTATCTATTCGTGCATTTACTCCTGTAGAGTGGAAGCGTGAACAAAAATTCATTTTACCGCAATAACTAGGGCCTCCTAATGGATCAATTTGTAATTCAAGGTGGCACTTCACTTGCTGGTGAAGTGACTATTTCGGGCGCTAAAAATGCCGCACTTCCTATTTTATTTGCTTCACTATTAGCTGATGGTAAAAGTATATTTACTAATGTACCGCGTCTTCGCGACATAGTGACCACTGAAGCCTTATTAAAAACTTTAGGTGCAGATGTTAATTGGCAGGGCGATACGCTAGTAATTGACGGTGCTACGGTTAATAAAACATTAGCGCCTTACGACTTAGTAAAGCAAATGCGTGCCTCTGTGCTTGCATTAGGCCCTCTAGTTGCACGTTTTGGTGAGGCTCAAGTGTCTTTACCTGGTGGGTGCGCTATTGGTGCTCGCCCGGTTGATATTCATATTCAAGGTTTGGAGCGCATGGGCGCACAAATAAACGTTGAAAATGGTTATATTAATGCCAAGGTAAATGGTCGCTTAAAAGGCGCTGAAATTTTTATGGAAATGGTAAGCGTAGGCGCTACCGAAAACCTATTAATGGCAGCGGCCCTCGCTGATGGTAAAACCATACTTGATAATGCGGCACGCGAGCCTGAAATAATTGATTTAGCTAACTGCCTAATTGCTATGGGCGCTAAAATCACAGGTGCAGGTACTAGCCGCATTGAAGTTGAGGGCGTTGAGCGTTTAGCTGGTTGCGAGCACAGTATTTTACCTGACCGAATTGAAACTGGGACGTTTTTAGTCGCAGCAGCAATGGCTGGCGGTGAAGTACTTTGTAAAAATACAGATTTTCATTCTCTTGAGCCTGTGATTGAAAAGCTACGTGCTACGAATGCGCACCTAGAAGTACATAACGATAGTATTTATCTTGATATGCGCGGCCGAGAACTTAAAGCCGTGAATATTAAAACAGCTCCACACCCAGGTTTTCCTACGGATATGCAAGCTCAGTTTACAGCATTAAATGTAGTAGCAAATGGTAGTGCAACGATCACAGAAACGATTTTTGAAAACCGTTTTATGCATGTACCAGAGTTGCAGCGTATGGGCGCTAATATTCGTTTAGAAGGGCATACCGCAATTTGTGGTGAGACTGAAAGCTTAACGGGCGCGCAAGTGATGGCAACCGATTTACGCGCTTCAGCTAGCTTAATCTTAACGGGTATAGTGGCACAGGGTGAAACGGTTGTTGACCGTATTTATCACGTTGATAGAGGCTATCAGCGCATTGAAGATAAGCTAAGTGCGTTGGGTGCAAACATTAAACGTAGAAGTAGCTAAGTAGATAACTAGTTAAGCTATTTTAAAAAGGTCGGATACGCAAATTGCTATCCGACTTTTTTATTGACGATTGGTATTACTATTTATTAAAGCTTTGTTTCAAGTTCAGCTACCACCACC
Source organism: Pseudoalteromonas sp. SR44-2 (assembly GCF_014163745.1). Classification (NCBI taxonomy): domain Bacteria; kingdom Pseudomonadati; phylum Pseudomonadota; class Gammaproteobacteria; order Alteromonadales; family Pseudoalteromonadaceae; genus Pseudoalteromonas; species Pseudoalteromonas sp. SR44-2. The sequence continues at coordinate 47,921 of NZ_JACJDW010000008.1, forward strand.
ATGATTTTTTCTATTTTCCCATCTCTGTATAGCTCAAATTCTATTTCTTTACCGGGCTCCGTATTGCCTATTTTTTCAAGCACTTTTTGTGGGTTTGCTACCGAAAGCCCTGCAATTTTAATGACGATATCTTGCTCTTCAATACCTGCTTGCCATGCTGGCCCCAAAGGGTCTAAATTAGTAATACGCATGCCGGTAACCGGCGTTAGGCTGTCGTTTACTTCTTTACCCGTACTATCTACTGCTGTGCCTTCAAAGCCTAAATAGCCGCGCACAACCCGACCGTGACGAATGAGTTTACCCATCACTTTTTTAGCAAGTGAGTAAGGAACCGCAAAAAATATTCCTTGAATATTCAAGTTCTCACGCGTTTTAAATTGTGCAGAAGTAATGCCGACTAAATCACCATTGGAGTTAACTAATGCGCCGCCGGAGTTGCCCACGTTAATAGCTGCATCCATTTGCAATAAGTTATTGTAAGGGCTATCTGTAATTTTTTGCTTACCCGTTGCACTAATAATGCCTTGAGTGATTGTTTGCCCTAAATTAAGCGGGTTGCCTATAGCAAGTACAACATCGCCTACATTTGATACATAGCTATCGTTTACGGGAATCACTGGGAGGTGATCTGCATTGATTTTAAGTAAGGCTAAATCAGTAATGGTATCAAAACCAATTAGTTGCACATCAAAAAAACGTCTGCCATCGGTTAAGATAACCATAATTTGGTCTGCATTATTCACAACATGGTAGTTAGTAAGAATATAACCGTCTTGCGACATAATGACGCCAGAGCCTAGCTCTTGTACCGTGTTTTTTCTTTTATAACGAGGTTCTTTGGAAATGCTTTCTGAAAAAATAGTAACTACAGAAGGAGCTGCTCGTTTAACTGCATCAGAAAAACTCAGGTGACTCGCACTCATCGCGCTTGGAAGGGGAACATTAGGGAGTAAGGCGGCTCGCATATTAGGGCTGAAAAAAACCACTAAAAAAGCAATACTTAGACCTGCAAATAAAGGGGGAAGAATAAATTTTATTAATTTCAGCACAGTTTTCTTATTATTTAAGTGAGCAATCTCTTTATGATGACATAAAAAAAATAACAGCGGCAAGTGCCACTGTTATTTTTATTACATTAATAGTGCTATTTACTACTGAATTAAAATAAATATAGACTCACGACCACGTTGCACGCCAAGTACGATATTACCTTTGGTGTTTTCGATAATCTTATTCATATCACGAATAGTCTCTACTCGTTGACGATTCACTTGCATAATAATATCACCTTCTTCAAGGCCAACACGGGCAGAAGGTGAGCGAGGGTCTACAGACGTAACCTCAATACCTTTATTACTATTTTTTTGCACGTTTTCAAGTGTCGCGCCTTGGAAGGCAGGATGCAGCTCTTCGCCTGTCGCTGTAACACCTGATGCACCATCAAGAGTTACTTTTACCGTTTTAATTTTACCATCGCGGTAAATACCAAGTTTTATTTCGCGGCCTTCACCTAGCGTAGCAATTTTGCTGCGCAGCTCGTGGAAACCACTAATATCACCGCCATTAATGCTAACAATTACGTCACCTGCTTTTATACCTGCTTTACTTGCAGCAGTGTCGTCCATTACTTGCATTACATAAGCACCTTGTTTAACGTCAAGTTGCTGCGCTTTAGCAAGGCCTGCATCAAGTGGGCGGCCAGAGATACCCAGCGAACCTCGGCGTACTTCACCGTGTTCAACAATTTGATCAACTAAGTTTTTCATCATGTTTGATGGAATGGCAAAACCAATACCCACGTTACCGCCAGAAGCACCTAAAATCGCAGTGTTAATACCAATCAATTCACCGTTTAAGTTAACTAATGCACCACCAGAGTTGCCTTGGTTAATAGCAGCATCGGTTTGAATGAAATCTTCGTAGCCCTCAATATTTAAACCACTACGGCCAAGAGCACTAACAATACCAGATGTAACTGTGTGGCTAAGTCCAAATGGGTTACCAATAGCGACAGCAAAGTCGCCCACTCGTAAACTATCTGAATTTGCGAGTTTTATTTCAGTTAAGTCATCAGCGTCTATTTGTAAAAGAGCGATGTCTGATTCTGTATCAGTACCAATTTTAGTTGCTTCAAATTCACGGCCATCTTCGAGGGTTACTACCATTTTTTCGGCATCTTGGATTACGTGATTATTAGTGACTACATAACCCTCATCAGCATCAATAATCACCCCAGAGCCTAATCCACTAAATTGACGCTTTTGACTGCGAGGCTGTTGCTGTCCAAAAAAGTATTCAAGCGGATCTGCACGGCGGCGTACTTCTTTTGAGCCTGAAACTTGGATACTTACAACACCTGGAGATATTTTCTCTAGCATGGGGGCAAGAGTTGGTAGTTGTTGACCATTTACTGCAATTGGCATTTTTGCATAAGACGCTACTGGGCTCATTAACAAGCTTGTAGATAGAATAGCTGCGCTGATAAGTGATAATTTCATTTTCATAGTCAGGGGTAACTCCACTTAAGATAAAGCAAAACAAAAAGGGCTACTTTACAGCAGCCCTTTTCGGTTTATTAAGATAAAACAACAAAGCTGTTATATCTAAAGACTATGGGGTCAAAAAAAAGTTCATCAAGATGCTTTAGAATGTTCTGAAACTTTATTTTGACCAGCAAATAAACCTGATTCACCTGATACATAATCAGCTGGTTGTGCTGCGGCTGTAGAACGATCGCATTGACGCTCTTTTAATGAAGCCTGCAGTTGTTCTGTTGTTTCTTTTGAAAAGAATGGTTCAGCTGGTGCTTTATTTCTATCTTCTAGAAGAAGCTGGTTTGTTTCTTCAACGTGACTAAGCAGTTGATCATAGTTTTCTTTCATTTTATTTACGAGCTTACCAGTATTCGCTAAATGATCAGCGACATCTTGACGATACTGCTCAAGCGCATTTTCAGCTTGCTCTGCTTGCTCTTTTAATTCATCTTGTTTGAACTGTTTTTTAGTAACAAATGCGCCAATAAAAAATGCTACAACAGCAACAATAACAATCAAACCTACCCACATAACTGTGCCCATAAAAACTACCCCTTTGGGAAAATAACTAACGAATGCCGATTCAATTATAAATCATACTAAGTGTAATATACCCCGAGTTATGATGCGTGTTAATATGCTTTGCAAATTAAACTGTGTTTTAACTGTAAATAGATATGACTCCTTGGCAAACATACCAACAAGACTTAAAGCGAGATGACTTTGTACACGACGCAGCACAAGAAAATGCTGTGCGCCATTTACAACGTCTATACGATGACCTAACTCAGACAAAGCCAAAACAAAAAGGCTTTTTTGCTAAGCTATTTAGTAAAGAAGAACCTGCGCCTGTAAAAGGTTTGTACTTTTGGGGGGGAGTAGGGCGTGGTAAAACTTATTTAGTTGACACTTTTTACGAATCATTACCGGGCACACGTAAAATGCGTGTGCATTTTCATCGATTTATGCACCGAGTGCATAACGAGCTTAAAAAGCTAAATAATACGGCTAATCCATTAGAAAAAATTGCTGACACTTTTAAAGCAGAAACAGACATTATTTGCTTTGATGAGTTTTTTGTACAAGACATTACTGATGCCATGCTATTAGGTGGCTTAATGGAAGCGCTATTTGCACGGGGCATAGTACTTGTAGCAACCTCTAATATAGTGCCAGATGAACTTTACAGAAATGGCTTACAGCGAGCGCGTTTTATGCCAGCAATTGAGCTTGTTAAAAAAAATACCGAGATAGTTAATGTAGATTCAGGTATTGATTACCGATTACGTACTTTAGAGCAAGCTGAAATTTTTCATAGCCCGTTAGATGAAGATGCGGATAAGAACCTATTTGAGTACTTCGATAAGTTATCGCCAGAGCCAGGGCAATTAGATGAGCCGATAGAGATAGAAGGGCGAAAAATCAAAACGCGTAAAGTAGCTAAATGCGTTGTGATGTTTGAGTTTAGTGAATTGTGCGAAACAGCACGTAGCCAGGTCGATTACATGGAGATTAGCCGCTTATACAATACGGTGATTATTTCTAACGTAAAACAGCTAGGGCAAACTAATGATGATGCTGCTAGACGCTTTATTGCTTTAGTGGATGAATTTTATGAGCGCCATGTAACTTTAATTATATCGGCTGAAAAACCTATTACCGAACTTTATACCCAAGGTAATTTAAACTTTGAATTTAAGCGTTGTATTAGTCGTTTACAAGAAATGCAATCCTTAGAATATTTAGCTAGAGAGCATTTAGTTTAAATAAGTAAGTAAATGTGTAATAGGGCAACTATAAAAAAAGAGGTACATATATAGTACTTCTTATTTCTGAAATTTCTTGTGGAAAAAACAACCGGCGAGTAGCAATGTGTTTTAAGTGCTGGTATACTCCCGCGTCTGCCACGTTGCGTTCTATGTCCTCATATAGTCTAGCCACTTGTGAGCGGCGCAAAAGTCTAAAACTCGAAGGGGTTATAGCAAACTTAGAGCAGTAGTTAATATTAACTACTTGTGGTTTTAATTGAAAAACATTGGATTTTTATAAATGAAAACGTTTGTTGCTAAACCAGAAACAGTAAAACGTGACTGGTACGTAGTTGACGCTGAAGGTAAAACTTTAGGTCGCATCGCTACTGAAATCGCTCACCGCCTACGCGGTAAGCATAAAGCTGAATACACTCCTCACGTAGATACTGGTGATTACATCATCGTTATCAACGCTGAAAAAGTTACTGTAACTGGTAACAAATTCAAAGATAAAGTGTACTACGCTCACTCTGGTTTTCCAGGTGGCCTTAAGTCTACTACTTTTGATAAACTTCAAGCTGCAAAGCCTGAAATGATCATCGAGAAAGCTGTAAAAGGCATGTTGCCACGTGGTCCTTTAGGCCGCGCTATGTACCGTAAACTTAAAGTTTACGCAGGTACTGAGCATAACCATGCTGCACAACAGCCTCAGGTTCTAGACATTTAAGGAGCACCATCATGGCAAATCAATACTACGGTACAGGTCGTCGTAAAAGTTCAAGTGCTCGCGTATTCTTACGCCCAGGCACTGGTAACATCGTAATCAACAAACGCTCTCTAGAAGAGTATTTTGGTCGCGAAACAGCACGCATGGTTGTTCATCAAGCTCTTGAGCTAGTTGATATGACTGAAAAATTTGACCTTTACATCACCGTTTCTGGTGGTGGTACAACTGGTCAAGCTGGTGCTATCCGTCACGGTATCACTCGTGCACTTATGGAGTTTGACGAGTCACTACGTCCACAACTTCGTAAAGCAGGTTTTGTTACACGTGATGCACGTAAAGTTGAACGTAAGAAAGTGGGTCTTAAGAAAGCGCGTAAGCGTCCACAGTTCTCAAAACGTTAATCTATACGTTATCAAGAATTCAAAAACCCAGCTTATGCTGGGTTTTTTGTTTTCAAATCAAAAAGTTTACATTTGCTACTTAATTTAAATTTGTTTATAGCGGTCGCCATACTTGGTATTGCTGTAATTAATGATGATCAAATTTATTAATAACTGCGTATTAATCGAACGAAAGTTAAAAAACACTCAGATAGCTGCAAAAAAGTTAAATAATTATCGTAATTAGTTTAAATCCATCAGTTAATTGATGGAATTTTTTGCTACAATTGGCGTGGAAGTAAAATGAGTGAGTTTAACGACACTATGTACAGTTTTTACTGTTTCCTCTTAGTGGTGTTGATCTCGGTCAGTATATTGTTTTTACAGAAGCGTTATTATAGTCGTTCGGCTTTATTCTCGAGCTAGCTTAATCAAATTTTTGATCAAGTCAGGTTTATTCGAGCATGGGGCTTTGAATAACCTTGTTTTAATCAAGGGTTTTAATTATGATCGCTTCTATTTTAAAAATTTCGAATAATTAACCTGCTGTAACTGATGTTCTCAATATAGCAAGTGTTGAGAATCATAGTGGAGATAAGTGGATGAGCAATGCGCCTGTAGACAATGGCCGACGTCGCTTTTTAACCATAGCTACCTCTGTTGTAGGTGGTGTTGGTGCGGCTGGGGCTGCTGTTCCTTTTATTGCGTCTTGGAATCCAAGTGAGCGAGCTAAATCTGCGGGTGCGCCTGTAGAAGTAGATATCAGCAAACTTGAGCCTGGACAATTAATACGTGTCGAGTGGCGTGGTAAACCTGTATGGGTTGTATCACGTACCCCAAAAATGCTTGAGCAGATGAAAGAACATGAAGGTCAACTTCGTGATCCGCAATCGCAAGAGCCACAACAATTAGAATCATCAACAAATGATTACCGTTCATTACGTCCAGAAATATTTTTGGCTGTAGGTATTTGTACGCATTTAGGATGTTCACCAGGCTTTTTACAAGGTAATTTTGGTGAGAAAGTAGAAGGGACTGATGACGGTTTCTACTGCCCGTGCCACGGTTCTAAATTTGATATGGCTGGTCGAGTATTTCAATCGGTACCTGCACCATTAAACTTAGAAATACCACCTTATACTTTTCTAGATGACACCACTATTTTAGTGGGCGAAGAAAGAGGGGTAGCCTAATGTTTGGTAAGATTATTGGTTGGATAGACGACCGAATCCCAATGACACGTGTTTGGAACATGCACATTGCACAGTATCCAGCACCTAAAAACTTTAACTTCTGGTACTTTTTTGGCTCACTAGCCATGTTAGTACTAGTAAACCAAATCCTAACAGGTATTTGGTTGACGATGAACTTTGTTCCGTCTGCTGAAGGTGCTTTTGCCTCGGTAGAGTACATCATGCGTGATGTAGAATATGGCTGGTTACTACGTTACTTGCACTCAACAGGTGCATCAGCGTTTTTCATCGTTGTATATATGCATATGTTCCGTGGCATGATCTACGGTTCTTACCAAAAGCCGCGTGAATTACTGTGGTTATTTGGTATGTTCATTTTCTTAGCGCTAATGGCTGAAGCATTCATGGGATACTTATTACCATGGGGCCAAATGTCGTTCTGGGGCGCACAAGTAATCATTTCATTATTCGGTGCTATTCCGGTTATTGGTGATGACTTAACACTTTGGATCCGTGGTGACTACGTAATATCAGGTGCAACGCTTAATCGCTTCTTTGCATTACATGTAATTGCACTACCACTGGTTATTGTAATCTTAGTTTTCTTACACATTGTTGCTCTACATGAAGTGGGTTCAAATAACCCTGAAGGTATTGAGATTAAACGTAAGAAAGGCTCAGTAGCTGAAGAAGATAAGCCTAAATTTAAATTCCACGAGTATTACACTAACAAAAAAGACATTGTTGATGCGATACCGTTCCACCCTTACTACACAGTTAAAGATATTGTGGGTGTGGTTGGTTTCTTAATACTGTTTTGTTGGGTTGTGTTCTTTATGCCGGCGATGAATGGCTTCTTTTTAGAAGGTCCAAACTTCGAGGCAGCTAACCCACTTAAAACACCTGAGCATATTTTCCCGGTTTGGTACTTTACGCCATTCTATGCAATCTTACGTGCAATCCCTGATAAGTTAATCGGTGTTGCGGCGATGGGTGCATCGATTGTAGTACTTGCATTACTACCTTGGATAGACCGTGGTAGAGTTAAATCGGTTCGTTACCGTTGTGGTATCCATAAATGGAACATTGCAGGCTTTGTTGTAACTTTCGTTCTTCTTGGTTGGGTGGGTGCAACTCCACAAACTGATATGAAAACGATTATTTCTCAAATCTGTACTGTGACTTACTTTATGTTCTTCGTACTGTTGTTTGTATACAGTAAGAACGAAAAAACTAAGCCATTGCCAGAGAGGTTAACGAAATGATGAAGAAGCTTATTATTGGTTTGTTTGCTTTATCAGTAAACTTGTTGCCTAACATGGTTATGGCAGCAGGTCCGTCGGTTCCTTTAATGGAAGCGAATAACGACCTTACTGATCAACCATCTTTACAACGCGGTGCAAAGTTGTTCATGAACTACTGTCTTGGTTGTCACCAAATGCAGTATCAACGTTATGAGCGTACTTTTCGTGATATCGGTATCCCAACAGAAGTTGGTTTAGAGCAGTTAATTTTTGACGGCTCTAAAGTCGGTAGCCATATCACAAACGCAATTACAAAAGACGATGCAGCAAAATGGTTTGGTGCGGCTCCGCCGGATTTAACTCTTATTGCACGTGTAAAATCACCAGATTATATTTACACGTACCTAAAATCGTTTTATAAAGATGAATCTCGCCCGTTTGGAGTTAACAATATTGTTTTTCCATCGGTAGGTATGCCTCATGTTCTTCAAGAACTACAAGGTTTACCAACGCCTATCACTAAAGAAGTAGAAGAACATGGCCACACTGTGACCAAAGTTATTGCTACTGAAACTGATGGTACGGGTGAATTAAGCGTAGATGAATACGACCAAGCGGCTCGTGATTTAACAAACTTCCTTGAGTACGTGGGTGAACCTTCACGTCTTGAATCGGAAGCGCTAGGTATTAAGGTAATAGGATTCTTAATAATTCTATTTATCTTGGCATTTATGCTTAAGAAAGAATACTGGAGAGATGTTCATTAAGTTGAACATTTTTAAAGGTAATTTTGCAATAGGGGCTTAAGCCCCTTTTGCTGTTTTAGTTATTTAATGGAGGTATAGGCATGGCCGTAGCTGCCAATAAGCGCCCTGTAATGACCCTTTTTTCTGGTGCTAACTGTATGTATAGCCACCAAGTACGTATTGTACTTGCGGAAAAAGGTGTAAGTGTAGATATTCATTTGGCTGAAAAAGATAACTTGCCAGAAGCACTTCACGAAATTAACCCTTACGGCACAGTGCCAACACTGATTGACCGTGAGCTTGGTTTATACCAGGCAAACATCATCATGGAATACCTTGATGAGCGTTTTCCTCATCCTCCACTAATGCCTGTTTACCCGGTAATGCGTGGTCGTAGCCGCTTAATGATGCATCGTATTGATACTGATTGGTACAGCCTAGCTGACAAAATCAGTAACAACACGTCAGATGCTGCTCAAGCTCGTAAAGAGCTAACAGAAGCATTACTTGCTGTAGCACCTATTTTTAGCGAAGCACCTTACTTTATGAGTGAAGAGTTTAGCTTAGTAGATTGTTATTTAGCTCCACTATTATGGCGTTTACCAGAGTTTGGTATTGAGCTTAATGGTGCAGGTTCTAAAGAGCTTAAAGAGTATATGATCCGTTTATTTGAACGTGAGTCATTCCAAGCCTCTTTAACTGAAGCTGAGCGTGAGATCCGTTTATAATGACGCCTAATCGTCCTTATTTATTACGTGCTTTTTTTGATTGGATAGTCGATAACGAGTGTACACCGCATTTAGTGGTAGACGCTGGGTTTGCAAATGTACAAGTGCCAACACAGTTTGTTCAAGACGGACAAATTGTTTTAAACATAAGTCCATCAGCGGTCACACAGTTTTCGTTAGACTTAACCCAACTTAGCTTCAATGCGCGCTTTGGTGGTCAGCCAATGCAAGTGTATGTGCCTCTAGGTGCTGTGCTTGCAATATACGCGCGTGAAAATGGCGAAGGAACAGTCTTTACTGCAGATGAGTTTTTAGAGGACGAAGACGATTTTGTGCCTGAGCTTGAAAGTGTTGATTCATCAGCTGAATTTATTGATGAAACACCACCAGAAAAGCCACAGAAGAAAAAAGGCTCTCATTTACGCGTTATTAAATAATAAGTAAATGCGAAAAAAAAACCGCTTAATAAGCGGTTTTTTTATGTCTGTATTTTGTGTTTACAAGTATTCAAATACTTTAATTACACGCTCTACGCCAGATACATTTCGGGCAATGTTTACAGCTTGAGTAGACTCAGAGTCAGATACTAAACCCATTAAAAATACTTCAGCGTTTTCAGTAACTACTTTAATGTTATTACTGCTAATGTCTTTTGCTGTTAGTAGCTGAGCTTTTACTTTAGAAGTTAACCAAGAGTCATGCGTTTGTGTAGTAATACCAATATTTGAGCCAATACGAATTTGGTTATGTATCTTACGAATACCTGAAACGCCCTCAATGGTACGCTGTGCTTCGTTTCTCATTTCTTCATTAGATACTTGGCCTACAAGTAAAACAATACCGTTAACGCTTACAGCGCTTATATTGGCAAACTTTTCAAGGCGTTCTACTTCGCTAAGTGCAATACTGGCTTTTATTTCAATATTGTTATCGTCAATTTGAGAGCCAATGGTACGGCGATCGTTCGCTGCAGTTACTGCACTGGCTGTACCTGCAACAACAGCAGCTGCGCAGCCTTGTAGTAATACAACAGTACCTAAAACAATAAGAGAGCGTTTAAACATAATTTTCATCCTGAGGGAAAAGCGTTAAATCAACAAGTTCGCTTAAACAATGTAAGTTAACTAAATGGGATTCGATAATGCGGCTAGGGCGTTTAGATGGGGATCTAATTTCAACATCGTTAGGGCCAAGTAGGCCAACCAACTCACCACCATCATCACCAACCATAACTATGACCTTCATATCTTTAGTTAGTGCAGCTTCAACGGCAGAAATAACATGTTTTTCGTTACCGTTAATAGCCAGTACGAGCAATAAGTCGCCTTGCTGGGCAAAAGCGCGGACTTGACGAGCAAATGTATCGTGATCGTCTACTTGAGTACTTTGTCCAAGGTTAACGTTTTCTTGCGATAGAGCAATTGCGGGTAAACAAGGACGCTCGGTTTCATAGTGATTAACCAATACACCCGCCATGTGCTGGGCGAGCATGTGGCAATTTGCAGTACCGCAGCAAATGAGTTTATTTCCGTTGATCAGACTTTGTGCAATAGTAAATGCAGCTGACTCAAGCGCACTAGGTAGCACTTCACCAGCAGCGATTTGAACTTGAATGCTTTCTGTAAAAATTTCTTTAATTGTGTCTTGCATAGCCTACCAATAATTTATCTTTGTATTTGCGTTTAAAATACATTTTTAAGCCAATTAATATTAGGAGATGCTTCTCCTGTAATGGCTACATAATCAATTCTTAGTGCTTGGTTAGTTAAATTTTTAGCTGCTAAGTAATGATAAATACTACGTTTCAATCGAGCTTGTTTTTGTGGGCTAAGTGCATAGTTGGCACCGCCACGGGCATTATTTTTGCGAAACTTGACCTCAATGAATACAAGGGTGTCGCCTTCTTTCATAATGACATCAAGCTCGCCAAAGGGGCAGTAATAATTACGTTCAATGGGTGTTAAGCCCTGAGTAACTAAGTATTTTTGCGCTTCAAGCTCATAATACTGGCCTTTTTCGCGACTATTGTGCCACAGCTCTTTAAACCACGACATGCCGCCCCCTTAACTTAATAAAGTTTAATTTATAGTTTGTATATCACCCGCTGATTGCATAAACAATGGTACCGGGCGTTGTGTTTCTAATTGCACAGGCTTAATGCGACGGTTTGTATATTGAGCCCAGTCGAGCATACGTTCTATATGGCCGCTGGTATTAACAGATAGCTTACCGCTTAAACCACTATATTGGTTGCCTGGCATTACGCTTAACTGTCTAATGTCATGTAATATTGATACTGCATCGTATGCCATTGCAAATAAGCGTTGGCTAATATCAATTTGCTCTGGCCATAGAGAGTTGTACTGCTGGCGTAAATTATGTTGTTTAATTTGTGAATCAAGCATCCACGGTAATTCAGTGAAGTATAGGCCGTCTAAGTCGCCTTTGTCTGTACTGTCAATTTGTTTACTATGACTTTTAGAGCTTGCATAAAGTGGAATGCGATCAGCAAATGTACTGACGTTTACATCAAGGTAAGGTTTAATTAAGCGAGTTTCTATTGCATCACCCAAAATATAAATAACGTCTATATCACTGCGTGAACGCGTTTCGTTTTCTACTTCTTGCTTAAATAATGCTTTAACTGTTTGTATGCGATCTTTTGACTTATCAACCTCTAATAAGCTGGTAATTGTGTTCGGCATATCTTTTTTATCGTTATAAAAACCGATTTGCGGCTTGGTTTCGCTGTAGCGTTGCCACTGTAGGTTAAAATAATCAACTAAACGTTGGCCATTTGCATTATTTGGCGCAAGCAGCATAGGCTTTTGATAGCCCTTAGTTAAAAAGTGTTCCAGAGCTTGTTGTACTTCGTGCTCAGGGTTCAATGCAAAGTAATAATGCTGAAGCGAAATGCGCTCACCATCAAAGGTGTTTAAATGCAGTACCGGAGTATCAATAAGAGTTTGTGCATTGGCTAGTTTATCAATATTTGCTTTAAGTAGAGGACCAATTACAAAATCAGGCTTTATTTCTTCAAGTTGCGCTGCGATTTCCTCAGTGCTTAGGTTTTCATCAATAAAAATAGTGTCGTTGATCGTTTGCGTATCAAGTGCAGCTAACACACCGGCTTTAAGCGCATCACCTAAGCGTTCGTTAGGGCCTGATTGTGGAAACAACACAACTAAACGCTCTATATTAATAGGGGCGAGCTCAGTAAGCATTTCGTCTTGTTCAGGTAATACAGAAGAAGCCGGATGCCCAATATAGCGCCTGCGCCAATTATTAATTGCTTGGTCTAGCTCCACGCCACTACTTGCATATACTTGATAGTATAGACCAAGGTTTACCCAGCCTTGCTGGATAACCGAACCACGGTTAAAACGTTCAAGCGCATATGAAGAGAGCTGTTTTAAGTTATCCCACAAATTTTGATTGAGCTGAGGGATTTCTATATTATTTTTTGTGGCTGTCTCAGAAGCTCTAAAGAAATAAGGGGCAGCTTTTTTTGGAAAATTTTGCGATGCATAAATACTGGCTGTTAAAAACTGATGCCAAGCAAAATGCTCAGGTTGAGTAAGTTGTCCGTCTAGCGATTGTAAAATCACCAAAGCTTGATCATTCTTATTCTGTTGTTTTTGTGCAAATGCTATATAAAGACGGTTTTGGATTTGATCAACACTTGCGGTTAATTCAAGCTCATTACCTATTTTCTCTAACAAAGGCCAGTTTTGCTCACTAATTGCGGCATCACGGGCGCTATACAATAACTGTATTTTATCGGCACCTTGGCGGTTTTGCGCCAATTGGTAGATAGATTGCGCACTGGTTGCCTGATTTTGCGGTGCATTAGTGCGGTTACTTACGTTATCTCTGTTTTTAGTTGGTTTTTCGGTTGTGCTACACGCCGATAACCCTGACAATATAATTAATAGACTAACTAGTTTAAGTCGCACAATGATTTCCCAATACGTTAACGCGATTTGCTTATATTACTGACTGACGCAGGAGACCTCAATGTTAAATGAGGAGAATTCACAGAAAATTGGCACTCTTTACATTGTTGCCACCCCAATTGGCAATTATGACGACTTAAGTCACCGTGCCATTGCGACATTATCGCAAGTTGACTTAATAGCTGCTGAAGACACTCGCCATACCGGCAAGCTACTTAGCCACTTTGGAATTAAGGCAAAAACGTTTGCATTACACGACCACAACGAAAAGCAAAAAGCACAGCAAATTATTGATCAACTTAATCAAGGTTTAAATATTGCTTTAGTATCTGACGCTGGTACACCGCTAATTAGTGATCCAGGCTACGCTGTGGTAAATCTATGTCGCGAACAAGGCGCTCATGTTACACCTGTTCCAGGTGCATGTGCTGCAATTACAGCCGTATGTTGTTCAGGCTTACCAACTGACCGCTTTCAGTTTATTGGTTTCACGCCAGCTAAAAGCAAAGCTCGCCAAGACTTTTTTACCGAAGCTGTTAACTCAGGCATTACCAGCATAATGTACGAAAGTACGCACCGTATTATGGCAAGCCTTGATGATTTAGCACTAGCCCTTGGTGATGAGCAGCAAGTCGTGTTTGCTAAAGAGCTAACCAAAACCTTTGAAACATTTTTTAATGGTAGTGTAAGTGAGCTTAAACAGTTTTTAACAGATGATCCTACCAAGCAGCGCGGCGAAATAGTGCTGATGCTTGCGGGCAAACCAAAGCAAATAGACGATGTTCCGCCTGAAGCGCGCAAAATGTTGGCACTGCTTGAGAGTGAAATGCCAATGAAAAAAGCCTGTGGCGTTGTAGCCGAATACTTTGGTATGAAGAAAAACGCTTTATATAAAACAATTATTGAAGAAAAAGAGTAAATTTTACTGCGCTTGGTATTAGCCTCATGTATACTGCGCGCCGAGTCAGCCAAGATGATCGCTGCCTGTGACGAAAATGATCAGGGGGAGGAAAGTCCGGGCTCCATAGGGCAGAGTGCCAGCTAACGGCTGGGGGGCGTGAGCCCACGACAAGTGCAGCAGAGAGGAGACCGCCAATCTCGATTGGTAAGGGTGAAAGGGTGCGGTAAGAGCGCACCGGGCCGCTAGTAATAGTCGGTTGCAAGGTAAACTCCACTCGGAGCAAGACCAAATAGGGTTCTATCATTTTAAATAATGAACGCGTGGCCCACGTGAGAACCGGGTAGGTTGCTTGAGCCATAGAGCGATTTATGGCCTAGACGAATGATTATCACTTTCTTCGGAAAGGACAAAACCCGGCTTACCGGCTGACTCACTCATTCAATAAAAAGCCCGCAGTTAACGCTGCGGGCTTTTTTGTGTCTAAATTTTAGTTAATACAACTTCAGCATTATTAAATAATATTTTTACCTTGTTCTGGGTCTCTTGATTGTTCTGCTTGTTCACGTATTTCGTCGGTATCACTGCTTACATCATCAAGTGTTTTAGTTTGATCAACCGTTTCATTTTTTTCGCTTTGTACTTGCGATGGTTGTTTTTCCTCTAAACTAGAAACATTTTTACTAGGGTCGGTGAGTATAATTCTTTCTCGTGCGTCATCAGGCATGCTGATGTTTTGTTTTGTGAACTCATTGACTAATTTGCGCATAAGCTGGGAAGCTACTTTTAATGGGCTGTGTTGCTCGCTATTAACCCAAAAATACAAAACGAAGTTAATAGTAGATGAGCCTAAGTTTTTTATTAAAACCTGCGCAGGTGGATCGCTAAGCATCGCATTTTGTTGATTGGCAATATCTAGGGCGAGGGTCTGTGCGCTGCGTATATCATTATCATAGCCAATACCAATTTCTACTTTTCCGCGCATTTTTGGATTGGCAGTCAGGTTTTTAATAGTATTTTTATATACCGTCGCATTTGGTATTTGAATATGATTGCCATCGTAATCAACAAGTGTGGTTGCTCTTGCGGTTACTTTTTTAACAACACCTAAACGATTGTCTACTTCAATTACATCGTCGATTTTAAAAGGCCTTTGTATGCTCAGTAATAAACTAGCGATAAAGTTCTCAGCTATGTCTCTAAAGGCAAAACCTAATATAAGTCCTATTAGTCCCGTGCCACTCATAATGGCAACAGCAAACTCGGTAAGCCCTGCTAAGCGCAGGAATAAGTACACGCCAAATAAAATAATTAAAGTGCTTATACTGCGCCTAACAACTAGATGAACTAGTTTACTGTCAGTCATGTAGTCAATAGGCTTTATAAGCAATCGAGAAAGTGGCCCTGCAATTAAATAGCTTAATGCTAAAAGTATTATACCGAGTAATAGTGTGGGTAATATTTGCGCTGTTGCATGAAGTAATTGCACAGCTTGTTCATGAAAAAACTGCCACGTAAACACATCGCCTTGAAAACTTTGCGTGCTGGGAGGCGTATTGTTTAAAGCTATAATGTTTGATTGGCTACTAGGCATGGCTTATCGTCCGTGTTTGGTTTTTATAATCGTTAATATTAGGTAATAGCAAGTTTAGTACCAAATACTTTATTTAACTTGGCAAACATTTTGCTGTAGTAATGTAATACAAATATTGAGGTTCAGAATGAAAGAAGCTAAACGAGGACAGCAAGCTGAGCAGCCTGCACATATACCTTTTATAGGTTGGTGGGATATTGTTAAGCGCATTTTTAAGCAAATGAGTGAAGATAACTTATCTATAGTGGCAGCGGGTGTGGCATTTTATGCGTTACTTGCTATTTTTCCGGCCATTGCGGCGATGGTATCTGTGTATGCGTACTTTTCATCCCCTGCAGATATTAGTGATCATTTAAGTAAAATAGTTACTTTGCTCCCACCAAGTACCAGTGAACTAATTTTATCTCAGGTTTCTAGCCTTGCAAAAACATCAAGTGCCAGCTTGAGCTTAAGTGCAATCGGTACGCTTATACTTACTATTTGGAGTAGTTCTAAGGGCAGCCAAGCACTTATTACTGCGTGTAATATTAGTTATCGTGAATATGAAAAACGTTCATTTTTTAAAGCTCAATTAGTACGCTTTTTATTTTCGGTAGGGGCGATTGTTGTCGCAATTTTTGCGTTATTAATTATTGGTATTTTACCTATTGTGCTTAATTTAGTGGGGCTAAAAGAAAGTATAGATTTATTAATTAAACTCATCTCTTGGCCATTATTAGCTTTTACCTTTAATTTTGCATTGGTACTTTTATATCGTTATGCCCCACACCGTAAACCGGCCAAATGGCGTTGGATCACGATGGGTTCGTCTATTGCTACTGTACTTTGGATTTTGGCATCTATAGGTTTTTCTTTTTATGTGTCGCGTTTTTCTAGTTACAACGAAACTTACGGCTCACTAGGTGGTGTAGTGATCATGTTGATGTGGTTGTATATCAGCGCTTATATAATCACATTAGGTGCTGTTATTAATGCAGCTACTGAGCAGCAAACAGGTAAAGACAGTACTATAGGCCCAGCTAAAGAGCGTGGGCAGCGAGGCGCCTATGTGGCAGATCACCTCGATGTAAAAAATGAATAGCCATTAGCTAGCTAAGTTAGTGAGAGCCGTTAGCTGCTCTTTAAACTCTTGTGCTGCAGGACCAAGCCTGTCGTTGTCGTTGCACATTAAATGTAAATTAAGGGTGCGGGTTGTACCTTGGTCTAAATTAAGTGGGATGAGCGTTTTATCTTCAATTAAATGTGCTATTTGTGTTTTTGGCAGCCAAGCGTAACCCAAATTTTGACTAACCATATCAATAGAGTTGCGTAAATGGCTGACTGTCCAGCGCATATCAGCACCTAACCAGCCATCATTGTGACTGGTGTGGGTTGCTGAGTCGCGAACTACTATTTGCCGGTGTAGCTTTAAATCGCGAAAGTTGAGTTGTTCAGTTTGTTGGTGTAATACATGGTCTTTATGCGCAACGGCTATAAACTCTATATCGCATAACGTACTGCAACTAATTCCATAGATAGGAATTGATGAAATGGCTAAATCAACCACTGAGTTATGTAGTAATTCGTTTGCACCGGTTAGCACGCTTTCTACTAAATCAATCTTTAAAAGCGGGTAAAGTTCACTCGTTTTAGCAAGTGCCTGGTATAAAATGGTGTGTGGAAAAACTTCATCAACAGCTATTTTTAATGTGCTTTCTACGCCTTCGCTTAGTGTGCTCGCTACCGATTCTATTTTAGTTGCTTCTTCAATTAAAAATTCAGCTCTGCGTAAAATTAGTTTACCGCTATCGGTTAAAAATGCTTTACGACCTTTTACTTCAAGCAACTTAATTTGCAAGGCGGCTTCAAGTTTTTGAACAGCATGGTGTACGGTTGACTGACTTTTATGTACAGCCGCACTTGCGCCTGCAAATCCGCCGTGATCCACAACCGCTTTAAACATTCGCCATTGCTCTAATGTTGCTTTTGCCATTTTAAAATCCTGTTACTACTTATATCTGATTGTTTAACTTGACCGCGCAGACGCATTATTTATTGCGTAACAGTAATTTTTTGTTTATTTATTTTAATAAAGCGACTTTTTTATCAGCTAGAAGTGCCATAAAACTGCTTTTATTTAAAGGTCTTGAAAATAAATAACCTTGTCCGTAATCACATCCTGCTTCAAGTAATAGCTGCATTTGTAATTTAGTTTCAATTCCTTCAGCGATTACTTTTAAGCCCAGTTGATGCGCCATAACAATTATTGCTTCACACAGTGCAAGTTCTTGACTGCCTACTTGGATATTATCAACAAAACGTTTATCTATTTTTAAATAATCGGTATCCATTTCTTGTAAGTAAGCGAGCGACGAATATCCGGTGCCAAAATCATCAAGGGCAAGCTGCATACCTGATTTTACTATTTCTTTTAAGCGACGTTGCGTTAATGCTTCGGGGTTAATCATTAGGCCTTCAGTTATTTCTGCCACAATTGAGGATGCAGGTAATTTTGCAGCTTTAAGCATATCGTACCATTCATCTATACCACTCTCTGGCGTGGATAACTGCACTGGCGACACGTTTACACTTATTTGAAAAGTGTCATCGGTTAGGGTTTTTATATCTTTAAGCGTTTGCAAGGTTTGAGCAAATACAAATTGGCCAATTGCATTTATTTGCCTGGTTTCCTCAGCAAGTGAAATAAATACGACAGGGCTAATTAGGCCTTTTTCGGGATGTTGCCAACGAATAAGTGCTTCAGCTTTATGAATATGTAAATCATTCAAAGCAACAATGGGCTGATAAAACAACTCAAACTGCTCAAGTTCTATGGCACTTCGTAAGTCTTTTAATAGCACCATGCGTGCGTGTGCATATTCGCGCATGTCAGCAGAGAAAAACTCAAAACAGTTACGACCATTACTTTTTGCTTTATACATAGCCTGATCGGCTGCTTTTAAAAGCTGTTCAGTATTTTCACCATCATTAGGGGCGCATGCTATGCCCATGCTGGCGCTAATAAATAACTCTTCGTTTTCAAGATGTAAAGCCGACGATAGGCTAAGCAAAATATTACTGGCAATTTGATTAATATGACGCGTACTTTTTATACGATTAAACACAATAACAAACTCATCACCACCAATACGTGCCACAAACTCAGCATTTTTTGCCGACTGGACTATGCGTTGCGATACGAGTTTTAATAAGTTATCGCCATAGTGATGGCCTAATGTGTCATTAATATCTTTAAAGTGATCAATATCTAAAAGCATGACAACCAATTGATTGTCGGGAGTAACAACATTTGAAAATCGTTGATTTAATCGCTCCTTTAACTCTAAACGATTTGGTAAGTCAGTTAGGTGATCATAGTGGGCTTGTCGCCAAATTGTTTCATCGGCTTGTTTTTTCTCAGTGAGGTCTGTAAATATCGCGATTCGACGAATAGGTGCGTTGTTTGTATCATAAACCGTATCGATTGTGAGCCACTCAGAGTATAGCTGCCCGTTCTTTTTACGGTTAATAACCTCGCCTTGCCAGCGGCCCGTTTGCTGTAATTCAGACCACATTTTATTGTAAAAATTCTTATCATGTTTTCCTGATGAAAGAATTGAAGAGGAGCGCCCAATAACTTCTTCTTTATTATATAAAGTCGTTTTGCAAAACGCAGGGTTTACATCAAATATTATACCCGCTGGATCGGTGATTGCCATGCCTTCACTACTGTTGTTATACACTAGCAAGGCAAGGTGAAGTGCTTCTTCATTTATTTTTCGTTGTGTTATATCCCTTAGCACAACAACGTATTCATTTTTACTTTGCATTGCACTAATACGTGCTTCAAAGCTACGTTTAGGATCTGATTTTTCGAGTGTAAATTCTAAATTACTCGAAACATCAAGCTTAGATAACTGCGATAACAAAAGCTGCACATTGTTGTGAGAAAGTATTGATGATAAATGAGGTGCTGCAGTGCTGTTTGGGTTTACTTGAGGCTTAAATTGCCCCGTTATGTTGAGAATATCGCCATGGATGTTAATTCTAACGTAACTGTCGGGTAGAGTATTAAGCAAGCTGGTAAGCTCATCATGCTTGTTTTTTAAATTGGCCTCGGCGGTTAACCTAGTTTGCGCCATTGATTTAAAACGCTGATAGAGAGTATTGAGCTCTGGATTATTTGGCTGTATTTTTTGTGACGGCATTTCGCCCTTAGCCAATACGTTTGTTGCATTTGTTAGATTATTAATTGGGTCGATAATGCTGGTTTTAAGCAGCTTACGTGCAATTAAACATAGCACTAGCAGTGATAAAATAAACACACCAATCGCTATAAAAAAATTATTATTTATTTGCTTTAAAGCATGTGTAATAGGAAGTGCAATATGTATATTTAAGCTGTTATTACTTGGATCTTTATAAATAATAGAGTGATGAAGCATTCGATCTTCACCCTTAATAGATTTTATTTTTGTTGATGCCTCATTATCAATCGAAGAATCAGTTGCTAATAAAGTCTTTGCAATATTATCGCCAAGGGCTGCAGTTGTTGGTGGGTAACGCGCTAAAATTTTTCCATTAGAATCAGCGATTGCAGCAATAGAGCCAGGTGGCAATTCAATATTATTAAAAGCATTGTTCCACCAGTCAAGCGCAACAACGATAACTACAACGCCCTGAATTACATTTTTTTTATTAATGATAGGTAACGCAAAGTTAAGGGTGTTTTTTTGCAAGTTTCTATCGTGCTGAAAATAACCTACTGACAATTGGTTACTTTTTAAGGCATTTTGAAAATACGCACGATCTGCAATACTTATTGTTTTGGTTAATCCGCTTGTTGTACACATAACAATGCCATTTGGATCTATAATCCCGATATTGGCAACATGGGCATAAATAGCTCTAAATTGATTAAAATAATAAGGGCAGGACGTTGCTAAATTTTCTTTCTTACTTTCCTCTTTAGCCAAATAACGCGCTAAACGGTCAATATCATCGACTAAGTGCTTTTGCTGTAAAATTAATTGCTTAGCAATGTTTTCTACTTTTTTTTCACTTTGCTCAATAGAGTGGTGGCGTTCAAGCAGCAGAGTAAAAATAATTACAGCGGTGCCCGGAATACTTAGCAATATAAGCAAACGATAAAGCTGATGTTTGAGAGAATAAGTAAAAATAACCATTCCTTAGTTTCGTATTTTGCAATAACAATTGTAGCCAAATTCACTCCAAATAACCATAGTAATTATAAGGTTGAAAATGTAACCAATGAATCAATGTCGTTCTATTTTTTAGAACCTTAAGCTCGATTTAAAGACATAGTTGTTTTGTTTAATGAATGATTTAATAGCCTCATAAACTTATTCTTTAGAGTGAATTAAAAAATGAAAATATCAAAAATACTTACAGCTTATGCAACTCAAGATGGCGATGGCGTGAACATTAGCCGTATACCTGGGTTTGATGGTAAATATTTAGATCCATTTTTGATGATTGATGAACTTAAGTCAGATGACAAAAAAGATTATATGGGAGGCTTTCCTGAGCATCCGCACCGAGGAATTGAAACGTTTACTTATATTCTAAAAGGTGGCTTTGAACATCGTGACCAAATGGGTAACAAAGAAGCAATTAAAGCAGGCGATGTGCAATGGATGAGCACAGGGCGCGGCGTCATGCACAGTGAAATGCCACTCGCTGATGCTATAGATGGTCTGCATGGCTTTCAAATTTGGATAAACATGCCAAGCGCAGAAAAAATGCGTGATTCACGTTATCAAGATACGACTAAAAACCCAGCTCCTAGTTTTACAAATACGCAAGGCGTGACGTTAAAAGCACTTGCGGGATCGTGGCAGTTCGAAAGTGAAACGCTTGCAAGCGAGCTGCAAAGTTTAGCTGCTAATGCGGCGCTCGCTGATATTACATTACCTGCTGGTAAAAGCACTTATTTAGAGCCTTTTAGCCAACAAAAAGTAATGCTTTATATTCATAGCGGCTCACTAATAATGAGCGACAATCAAACAATACCAGCGGGTAAGTTACTTATTTTAGAACCAGGCAGTGATATTAATATTAGCTCTGAGCACGGCGCTGGTGTTTTGGTTTTAGCAGGCGATCCACTTAATCAACCTATTGCTCATATGGGGCCGTTTGTAATGACGACGCAAGCAGAAGTACAGCAAGCAGTGCGTGATTATCAAAACGGTGAGTTTGGCAAAATATAACGGTATTTTTAGGAGAGTTTTATGGGATTATTAGTTAACGGCCAATGGCAAGATAAATGGTACGACACAGATTCAAGTAACGGTAAGTTTGAACGCGAAACGGCGCAGTTACGTCACTGGGTAACTGTTGATGGTAGCGCTGGAATAACGGGCGAGGCCGGATTTAAAGCACAAGCGAACAGGTATCATTTATATGTGTCACTTGCGTGTCCTTGGGCGCATCGAACGCTTATATTTAGAGCGTTAAAAGGGTTGCAAGATTTAATTACGGTGTCGGTTGTTAGCCCTGATATGCTTGATAGTGGTTGGGCTTTTGATACGCAAAACCACAGTACTGGTGATGCTTTATTTAATAGTAACTACTTACATCAAGTGTATATAAAAAATAATCCTAAGTATTCCGGGCGAGTTACCGTACCCGTATTGTGGGATAAAAAGCTAAATAAAATTGTCAGTAATGAGTCTGCCGATATTATACGTATGTTCAATAGTGCATTTAATGAATTAACAGGTAATAACGATGATTACTACCCAGAGGCACTACGACCAAAAATTGATGAATTAAATGCGTTGATTTATCCAAATATAAATAATGGTGTTTATCGTACGGGATTCGCAACAACTCAAGATGCATACGAAGAGGCGTTTAACGATTTATTCAAAGCACTCGATAAAGTAGAAGGGATACTGAGCAAGCAGCGTTATTTAACAGGTAATAGGCTCACCGAGGCAGATTGGCGACTATTCACTACACTCATTCGGTTTGATAGTGTGTACGTTGGCCATTTTAAATGTAATTTACGCACAATTGAAAGCTATCCTGCATTAAGTGGATACCTTAGGGAGCTATATCAAGTTAAAGGAGTGGCTGAAACAGTTGATTTTTATCATATTAAGCGTCATTACTATTTTAGTCACACAATGATCAACCCAACACAAGTTGTGCCAAGGGGTCCAAGTATTGATTACTTATCTGATCACGGTAGAAATGTTTAGCGCTTAAGCTATCAAGTTCACTAGCCAGCCGTATTTTCTTACGAAGCTGGTTTCGCTTTTACCCGCTTGTACTGCTGCACCTGCGATAAAGGCACTTGAAAGCCCAACTTTGGTTACGGCAAAACGCTTTAGTCTATATTGGAACGCTGCATGATGTTGGCGTTTCAATTCACTGCGCGTATCCATTTGCTTACTTAGAGCATCAACGTTTTCATTAGGTGCTTTAATTAAGTAGTTAACTAACATACTAATTTCCTTGTAGGTTAAATAGCTGCTTTAAACTTTTAAGCGTTTTACTAAAGCCAATTTTATTGCTTAAGTAAACTGTATTTTTCCAAAGCCATATTAAACAAGCAACTTGTAGCAAAGTAGCTGTTGCAATACTTAGCCATACCGACCCAAAAACATCGTATACACCGTATCCAACAGCACCTAGAAATCCTGCCCACAACAAAACCAAACCACTGGCAAAGCATCCTAAAAATATAGTGATCAATGCAAGCGATCTAAGCGATAACCGCCATTCAGCTTTAGCAAGCTGGTGGGTGATCTTTCCTTGAGTTTGGTAATCATCCTTGAGCTGCTTAGAATACTCTAAAAGCATTGCAACATGATCTTGCCAATCGTCCTTTTGGCTATGTTGCTCAGTAGTTTGGTCTTGCACATTACCATCCTTGGTTGCTGTTGTTTGTGGGTTATTCATCACTAATTACTTACGGCGAAGTAGTGATGTGATTAGCATACCCGCAGCAAAAGCAATACCCGCCGTTGCTAATGGGTTTTCAGAAGCAAAAGCGCGAGTTTTTGCAGTACATTCACTTAATTTTTCACGTGCAATAAGTTGTTTTTCGCTTAATGCATCTGCTGAGCTAGAAGCTCCTTTACGCACACTGCTTTCAGCTGTTGCAGCTTTGCTAGAAAGTGCATCTACAGCATCGTGCGCCGCTGATGTTGCTTTCTCTGTAAGAGGAGACTCAGTATTTGTTAGTTTAACGTCAGGCTTAACATCTGAAGTTGTATTTGGTTTCGTATTCGTTGCAGTAGCCATAATCAATCCTTAATAAGTTAAAAATTTAAATAGTGATTTAGATGATGCAATGATTAAACCAAACTTGTTATTCATTATAACTTACTGAATTTGATAGGTTTTGTTTGTGTTTTTTAATTTTTGATAATTAGTATTTTAAAATAAACAGTAACTATTACTACACGGCTAGGTAAATTTTACAAAGAGGATAAAAACGCCTTAAAAATTGTAAATATTCATTGGTTATTCAGTAAGCAATGCATGTAAACAGAAAGTTATAAAAGCAAAGCTGATATTTTTCTTTACCTCAATCCCACTTTTTCCCACGTAATTCAAACGCTTCGCTTGAGCCCTTATTTTTTCTAGCTTTGAGACTCACTAAAGCTGGTCAGCTTACTTGACAAAATGGCTTGTCAAGCCCTAAACTGGAGCACTGTGGTAAAAAGTGGTTTTTAGTGGATCTCATTGGATAAAATAAACAAAAAATTGAATAAAACAATTTCAAAGTAGGTTTTTTATGTTTCGTGGCGCGAGTTCACTGAGTTTGGATGATAAGGGGCGTTTTGCGGTACCGACAAAGTACCGAGAATCTCTGTTGTCTGAAGATCAGGGGACAGTTATTTGTACCGTCGCATTAAATGAACCGTGTTTATGGTTATATCCATTAGCTGAGTGGCTCGAAATAGAAAGCCGTTTAGCGAAAATATCTAATATGAATCCACGAGCTCGACGAATGCAACGTATGTTGCTAGGTAACGCTACAGAGTATCAACTTGATAAAAATGGTCGAATTTTGCTTGCGCCGTCATTACGTGCCCATGCATCTCTTGGCAAAAAAATCATGCTGGTTGGTTTGATGAATAAGTTTGAAATTTGGGACGAGGCGCGTTGGCACGAGCAAATGCAGCAAGATACTGAGCTTGAAAGGCTTGGTGATTTTGAACCTAACCAAGATTTAGATAATTTTACACTCTAACGGCACAAAAAAAGGCACACAATAGCTAATGACAGCTCAATTTGAACACGTATCCGTATTAATGGATGAGACCATCGATGCTCTTGCAATTAAGCCAGACGGTATATACATGGATGGTACATTTGGACGTGGTGGCCACTCTGGGCAAATTTTAGCACGCCTTGGTGATGAAGGTCGCCTGCAAGCAATTGACCAAGATCCACAAGCAATACAATCAGCTGAAAAATTTGCTGATGACCCACGTTTTGCAATTGCACACACTCGCTTTTCAAACTTATACGAAGTAGCACAGCAAAACGATCTAATTGGTAAAGTCGATGGCATTTTATTAGACATTGGTGTTTCGTCACCACAACTAGATGACGCTGAGCGTGGCTTTAGTTTTATGAAAGACGGCCCACTCGATATGCGTATGGACCCTACAACAGGTCGCAGTGCAGCACAGTGGTTAGCAGAGGCTGAGTTGGATGATATTACCCACGTAATTAAAAAATTGGGCGAAGAAAAGTTTGGTAAACGCATTGCACACAAAGTACTTGAAGTTCGTGAGCACACGCCAATCACAACTACCAAGCAGCTTGCTGACCTTGTTGATGAAGCTGTACCGGTAAAAGATAAGTTTAAACACCCAGCTACCCGTACTTTTCAGGCTATTCGTATTTACATTAATAGTGAGCTTGAAGAAATTCAAACTGCGCTTCAGTCTGCAGTTAAAGTGCTAAAGCCAGGCGGACGTTTAGTGGTGATTTCGTTTCATTCTTTAGAAGACCGTATTGTAAAACAGTTTATTAGAAAACAGAGTAAGGGAGAAGCATTACCCAGAGGTCTGCCTTTAACTGATGCACAAATAAATAAAAATCTGACGTTAAAAGCAGTGGGTAAAGCTATTAAGCCAAGTGCTGCAGAAGTAGAGCGTAATCCACGTTCTCGTAGTTCTGTACTTAGGATTGCACAGAGGTTGGGATGAGTAAAAAAGCGAGCTATCGGCAACCTAATTTATTCTTTGAAATATTAAAAGGCCTAGGAGCTAATAAGCTAACCTCGGCCTTGTTGGTTGTGATATTCGCTTCTAGTTTAGCTGTTGTGCAAACAACCCACTTAGCTCGTGGCCAACTTATACAGCAAGATCAATTATTACAAGAACGCGATGAGCTCGATTTAGAGTGGCGCTACTTACTTGTTGAAGAAGAATTTTATTCGCAACATGCACGCATTGAAGAAGTAGCTACATCACAATTGAAAATGAAAAGACCTACGAGTCAAGATGAGCAGGTAATAATAGTACAATGAGAAATAGAGGCAAAAAACCAGTCACTAATTTAATCACATGGCGCTTTATGCTGGTGTGTGCAGTTGTGTTTATGGTGTTTGTAACACTCGTATCTCGCGCTGCTTATTTACAAGTAATAGAACCTGATAAAGCACGTTCAGAAAGTGACAAACGTACCGTGCGCGTTGAAAAACTACATGTGCAACGCGGGATGATTTTTGACCGTAATGGTAAAGAGTTAGCGGTAAGTGTGCCTGTTGTAAGTGTATATGCTGATCCTAAAGCATTGCACAAGTCGCTAGTCTCTAAAGTAATTAAACAAGCACGTAAAAGCGGCGAAGATCATTTATCTTTAGCTGAAAATACCGCCGAGCTTGATAAGCGTACTGCACTTTATTATAAAAACGATTTACGCTGGCGTGAGCTTGCAGATGTGCTGCGTATTGATCCTAAGAAGATTAACTCTCGACTTTTAAACGATCCCTCGCGTCGCTTTGTTTATTTAAAGCGCCAAGTTACTCCTGCTGTAGCAAATTATATTGGCGATTTACGCCTACCAGGTATTCATTTACTAGATGAATCTAAACGCTATTACCCCGCCGGTGAGGTTACCGCGCATGTTATTGGTTTTACTAATATAGACGGTAAAGGCATTGAAGGCATTGAAAAGCTATACGAAAATGCTTTAACAGGCGAGGAAGGCCGCCGCACTATACGTAAAGACGCACAAGGGCGTGAAGTAGAAGTGCTTGACGAGCGTGAGCGCGTAGAGCCAGAAAGTATAGAATTAAGTATCGACCAACGAATTCAAGCTATTGCCTACAAAGCTGTAAAATCAGCTGTACTGACTTACAAAGCCACATCGGGCTCAGCTATGGTAGTTGATGTTAAAACCGGTGAAGTGCTGGCAATGGTAAATAGTCCTTCATTTAATCCAAATAACTTAAGCGATGCTGCACCTCATAAGCGTCGTAATCGCGCAATTACAGATTTGTTTGAACCAGGCTCAACTGTTAAGCCTCTAGCCATTTTAGCTGGGCTAGACTACGGCGCCATTCAGGCAGATGACACGATTGATACCTACCCAGGTTGGATGCGTTTAGGTGGTAGTTTAGTTAGAGATACTCGTAATCACGGCGAACTAACACTGCGCGAAATACTAAAGTACTCCTCAAATATGGGGGTTGCGAAGGTTACTCAGTTAGTGCCTAAAGATTACCTTGTTGGCTTATATCAAAAAGTAGGCTTTGGCAGTGACACCGGTACTGGAATGGTAGGTGAAAGCAGCGGTTTGTTTTATCCAAATCGTCGTTGGTCTGACTTTGAAATTGCAACTTTATCATTTGGTTATGCAATTTCGGTAAGTACTGCGCAAATGGCGCGCTTTTATACCATGTTAGGCGCTGGTGGAGTTAATCGACCACTGACTATTTTAAAGCAAGATAATATACCTGAAGGCGAACGTATTTTTAAACAAAAAGACGTAGAAGCCGTAGTCCACATGATGGAAAGTGTATTTGAAAAAGACGGTACTGCTCGCAACATAAAAGTTGATGGGTATCGTGCTGCCGGTAAAACAGGTACATCTAAAAAAGCCGTAGCAGGTGGTTATGGTGATGAATATGTAGGTTACTTTGCAGGTGTAGCACCGGCAAGTAATCCTCGTTTAGCCGTGGTAGTTATGATTAATGAACCAGGTGGTGATGTGTACTATGGAGGTGCCACCGCTGGCCCTGCATTTGCAGAAATCATCTCTAACGCATTAAGAATATTAAACGTAGCGCCTGACAAGGAAGAGGTTGCGTACGTACAAGGTAAAGATAACGATGCGTGATTTAAAGGATATTTTAAAATACATCGAAATAGATGCGCCCTCGCAACTGGTAAAGCATTTACGCCTTGATAGCCGTGAAGTAACGCCAGGTGATGTATTTGTTGCTATTAAAGGCCATACACTTGATGGCGGACAATTTATTGCTAAAGCAATTGAAAATGGCGCAATAGCTATCATTGCTGACAGATTATGTGAATTTGAAAGCAGTTTTGAGCCACTGTATTTAGTCTCAGAGCTTGATAAAAAGCTTCCAGAATTAGCTAGTCGCTTTTATAGCCAACCAAGTCAGACTCTTGATTTAATTGGTGTGACAGGTACAAATGGTAAATCTACCACCACAGCAATGATTGCCCACTTAGCACAATTTTGTAGTACTGAGTCGGCTATTATAGGTACTTTAGGTTATGGCCATCCTGATAACTTAATTCCACTGATAAATACTACTCCTTCAACAGTTGATTTACAGCATATTTTAAGCGATTTAAATTCGCAGCATAAAAAGCTGGTAGCCATGGAAGTATCATCTCATGGGCTAGTGCAACAACGCGTTGCTAAATGTCAGTTTAAAGCGGCTGTGTTTACTAATCTTTCGCGCGATCACTTAGATTACCATGGTGATATGGCAAGTTACGGTGATGCGAAATTAATGCTTTTCCGTGATTTTGAACCGCAAGTTGTAGTGCTCAATCAAGATGACTTTCAAGCTGAGCAATGGCTTGAAAAGTATGATTTTAATAACCTAATTTGTTATGGCCGCAAAAACTTGGCTCCTAAGAATGCCCGATATGTTTATTTTTCTGATGTTGAATATTCAAGTGAAGGTATTTCAGCACAGTTATCGACGAGTTGGGGTGATATTTCAATTAAATCGCCTCTGTTTGGCGAATTCAACTTATATAACTTAACGGCAGCGCTCGCTACATTACTAGGGCTAGGTTATCCGCTTGAGCAGCTAGTTGCTGGTTGTGCGCAGTTACAGCCAGTCGCTGGTCGAATGCAAGCTTTTAGTCAAGCTGGCATGCCAACGTGTGTTGTTGATTACGCCCATACACCCGATGCACTTGCACTTGCATTACAAGCATTGCAGTTGCATGTGCCAGGTGGTGTAAGTTGTGTATTTGGTTGCGGTGGCGACAGAGACAAAGGTAAGCGCGCATTAATGGCGCAAGCTGCAGAGCAAAACGCTAATAAAGTGATTATTACCAGCGATAACCCTCGAACAGAAAATCCTGATGACATTATTGCAGATGTAGCAGGCGGTCTAACCCATCCTCAAAATGCACATTTAGAGGCTGATAGAGCAACTGCAATTCGTTTTGCTATAGAAAACGCTACAGCTGATGATGTTATTTTGATTGCAGGTAAAGGCCACGAAGATTATCAAATTATAGGCGATAAGCGCATCAACTTTTGCGATCGCCGCTATGTACAAGAACAACTAAAAAAAGCAGTAAGAGGGATAACACAATGATCCCAATGGATTTTGATTGGTTAGCTAATGTGCTAACAACCGATTATCAAGGTGATAATCAACACGTGCTTAATATAAATACTGATACTCGCACAGTGTGCGATGGCGAAGTGTTTTTAGCACTTAAAGGGCCAAATTTTGATGGCCATAAATTTATAGCTGAGGCTAAACAAAAAGGCGCTATAGGCGTTATTGTTCAGCACAAAGTTGATGTGGATATTCCACAATTTATAGTAAGCGATACACGTATTGCACTAGGTACAATTGGCACCGCTGTTATGGCCCAAGTGGCGCCTAAAACAATTGCAATTACAGGGAGTGTAGGCAAAACCACCGTAAAAGAAATGTGTGCGGCAATTTTGTCGGTTCACGGTGATGTATTAGCTACTAAAGGTAATTTTAACAACGATATTGGCGTCCCTCTTACGTTATTGCGCTTAGAGCCTCAACATCGTTTTGCTGTTATTGAGCTAGGTGCCAACCACTTAGGTGAAATTGCCTACACCACTGCAATGACAAAACCAGATGTGGCCGTTGTATGTAATGTTGCAGCAGCTCACTTGGAAGGTTTTGGTAGCTTAATGGGCGTTGCAAAAGCTAAAGGTGAGATTTTTGATGGCCTAAAAGATGACGGTGTTGCCATTGTTAATTGCGATAGTGAATTTAGCCAGTATTGGTTAGATAAACTTGAAGGGCGTAATGTTAAACGCTTTTCTACAACCGAAAAACTAGACATTTGGGCAGAGAACATCACGCTTGATGCCAATGCACGTGCAAGCTTTACGCTTTGCACTAAAAACAAGCAAGTGCCTGTTACTTTGGCACTACCTGGTAAGCATAATATTAGTAATGCACTTATCGCTGCGGCGCTGACCAGTGAATTTGATGTAACCCTTGAAGAAATAGCCAATGCACTTGCCACAATGGGTGATGTAAAAGGGCGCGTTAATTTAATTGAAGTGTCTGATTTACTTACCGTGGTTGATGACACCTATAATGCCAATGTTAAGTCGGTAAAGGCTGCGATTGACTTGTTAAGTGATATGCAAGGTCACCGCATTTTAGCACTCGGAGATATGGGTGAGCTTGGTGAAGATGCACGTAAGTACCATAAAGAAGTTGGCGAGTATGCACTTGAACAAGGGATTGATGAGTTATTTACATTAGGCGTGTTAAGTAAATACGCAAGTGATGTGTTTGAACTCCCTAATCGTCACTTTTCGAGCCGCGAACAGATGCAGCAAAAAATTCAAGAAAGCATTAATAAAGTGAATAAAAAAACAACAATAGTAGTGAAAGGATCGCGCAGTTCTCGCATGGAATTATTAGTAACCGATTTAGTTAATGGCCAGCAACAAGCCATCAATGGAGTATCATAATGTTAGTTTGGCTGGCAGAGTATTTAACACAGTATTTTAGTGGTTTTCATGTTTTCTCGTATTTAACGCTACGTGCCATTTTAGGTATTTTAACTGCGCTAATTATGTCTCTTTATTTGGGGCCTAAGTTAATTCGTGGTTTGCAACGTATGCAAATAGGTCAAACAGTTCGCGACGATGGTCCGCAATCGCATTTGTCTAAGTCGGGTACACCGACTATGGGTGGCTTACTTATTTTAGCGGCTATTTTTACCAGCACGCTACTTTGGGCCGATTTATCAAATAAATATGTGTGGGCAACACTGTTTGTAATTGGCTCATTAGGTATTGTTGGCTTTGTTGATGATTACCGTAAAGTTATTCGTAAAGACCCAAAAGGTTTAATTGCTAAGTGGAAGTACTTTTGGCAATCGGTCATTGCATTAGTTGTAGCTACTGCTTTGTACTTTACTAGTGCTCAAGCATCTGAGACATCTCTTGTTGTTCCATTTTTTAAAGACGTATTACCGCAATTAGGTTTGTTTTATATTGTGCTTACGTATTTTGCCATAGTAGGTACATCAAACGCAGTAAACCTGACCGATGGCTTAGATGGCTTGGCGATTGTGCCAATTATTTTGGTGGCTGCAGCATTGGCAATTATTGCTTACTTAACAGGTAATATTAATTTTTCGGCTTACTTACATATTCCACATTTACCGCTGGCGAGTGAGCTTGTAGTTGTGTGTACTGCCATTGTGGGCGCAGGGCTTGGCTTTTTATGGTTTAACACTTACCCAGCACAAGTATTTATGGGCGATGTTGGCTCATTAGCACTTGGTGGCGCATTAGGTATTATTGCTGTTTTAGTACGCCAAGAGTTACTACTTATTATTATGGGTGGTGTATTTGTAATGGAAGCACTATCGGTAATATTACAAGTGGGGTCGTATAAATTACGCGGACAACGCATTTTTAGAATGGCGCCGATTCATCATCATTATGAATTAAAAGGTTGGCCAGAGCCTCGGGTTATTGTGCGCTTTTGGATTATTTCTGTTGTGCTAGTGCTTGCTGGCTTAGCTACTTTAAAGATTCGATAAATGCAGTATTTAAACGAGATAAAAAACAAACAAATAACAGTGCTCGGACTCGGTGTAACCGGTCTGGGCATTGTGCGTTTTCTATTATCTCATGGCCTCGCCCCCAAGGTCGTTGATAGCCGAGCAACCCCGCCGGGGATTGATTGGTTAAAAGAGCATGCGCCAAATCTAGATACCCACTTTGGTAATTTAGATGACGCTGAGCTTTGTTCAAGCAATGTGATTATTATAAGCCCTGGGCTTAGCTTAAAAATACCAGCTGTTGCAAATGCAATTAACGCAGGTGTTGAAGTGATTGGCGACGTTGAGTTATTTGCACGTATTAATACAAAACCGGTTGTTGCTGTTACGGGCTCTAACGGTAAATCAACCGTGGTTACGCTCGCTTATGAAGTATTAAAAGAAGCCGGCTATAAAGTTGCTTTGGGTGGGAATATTGGCACAGCGGTGCTTGATTTACTCAACGATGATTTTGATGTGTATGTACTTGAGTTATCTAGTTTTCAGCTAGATACCACAACGAGTTTAAAACCTGTAAGTGCAACGGTATTAAATGTGTCAGAAGATCACCTTGACCGATACGATAGTTACCAAGCTTATATAGACTCAAAGCTAAGTATTTATGACGGTGCAGAGCTTATTGTTGTCAATGCCGACGATATTCAAACACATCCAGTTGAGCGTGGTACAACCCCCCTAATCAGCTTTGGTGCTCAACAAGGTGATTACCATTTAGCGCAGCATAATGGCGAAACTCATTTTATGCTTAAAGGCGATACCTTTTTACCTGTTGATACGCTTGCAGTAGTGGGTAAACACAATTATTTAAATACGCTTGCAGTAATGGCGCTTTTAAGTCCGTTTGAAGTAAGTAAAGAGCAATATAAGAACGCGTTAGGTCAATTTAATGGATTGGCTCACCGCTGCCAATTTGTAGCTGAGCTTAACGGTGTAAAGTATTTTAACGATTCAAAGGCAACGAATGTTGGAGCGACCATTGCTGCAATAGATAGTTTGGCTAGTAATGGTGAAAACCTGATTGTTATTGCAGGTGGCGATGCTAAAGGCGCTGATTTAAACGCACTTAAACCCTACATAGAACAGCATGTAAAAGCATTAATTTGTTTTGGTAAAGATGCAAGTGACTTAGCTGCGATTACCAATAAGAGCTATTTAACTAACAACATGGAAGAAGCCGTTGCTTTGGCCAACGTACTTAGTAGTACAGGCAATGTTGTTTTGTTAGCACCTGCATGTGCCAGCATTGATATGTATAACAACTATATGCAACGCGGTGATGACTTTATTCAATGTGTTATGGCAGGGCAACTATGATTGCTTTTGCCGATATAAGAGATGCATTAACACCAAAACCTTCAGGTCAGTTGTATGATGTACCGCTGCTGTACTGCGTAATTATGTTAATTGGTGTTGGTTTTATCATGGTAACCAGCGCTTCAATGCCGACCGCTGAGCGGTTATTTGATGACCCATACCATATTACTATTCGCCACAGCATGTTTTTGGCAATGTCTTTTGTGCTTTTTTGGATAAGTGTTTGTGTGCCAATGGATTGGTGGAAGCGATCCAACCCTTATTTATTAATACTAGGCATGGTGCTGTTAATAGCGGTATTGATTGTTGGGCGTGAAGTGAATGGTGCTAAACGATGGATACCTATTGGACCTGTTGGTTTTCAGGTGGCTGAGGCCGCTAAATTATACTTTTTTAGTTATATTGCGGGTTATTTGGTAAGAAAACGCGAAGAAGTACAAGAAAATATTAAAGGCTTTGCAAAGCCAATAGCTGTATTTGCAGTGTATGCGCTGCTTATTTTGCTGCAACCTGATTTAGGAACAGTGGTTGTTATGTTTGTAACAACAGTTGGTTTACTGTTTTTAGCTGGCGCTAAATTATGGCAGTTCTTTGTACTTATTCTAACTGGCGTCGGTTTGGTTGTATTACTGATTATTGTTGAACCATATCGAATGGCGCGTGTTGTCGGCTTTTTAGACCCTTGGGATGATCCTTTTGGTAAAGGTTATCAGTTGGTTCAATCGCTAATGGCTTATAGCCAAGGTGGTTGGTTTGGCCAAGGCTTAGGTAACAGTGTACAAAAACTGCAATATTTACCTGAAGCGCATAACGATTTTATTTTTGCTGTAATAGGTGAAGAACTTGGTTTAATAGGCGTTGTAAGTATTTTAATGGTATTAGCTACTTTAGTATTTAGAGCGTTATTAATAGGCCAACAAGCGCTTAAGTGTGGCAAAGAATACGAAGGCTATTTTTCGTTTGCCATTGGTATTTGGTTTGCATTTCAAACCATGGTGAATGTAGGTGCGAGCGCGGGTATTTTGCCAACTAAGGGTTTAACCCTGCCATTTATTTCTTATGGTGGTTCAAGCTTGTTAATTATGACCATTGCCACGGGCATTTTATTGCGTGTTGATTTTGAAACCAAAATGGCAACCAAACAAGCCACCTCACGTGGAGGCAAGCGATGAGTAAAAAATTAGTAGTAGTGGCTGGTGGAACTGGCGGACACATTTTTCCTGGTATTGCAGTGGCTGATTATTTAAAACAGCAGGGCTGGCAAGTTAGCTGGATTGGCACACCAGATCGAATGGAAGCAAGCGTTGTACCTAAGCATAATATAGATATTGATTTTATTAATGTAAAAGGTGTTCGTGGTAACGGATTAAAACGTCTTATTAAAGCCCCATTCATGGTAGTTAATGCAGTATTGCAAGCGCGTAAGGTATTGAAAGAACAGCGTCCTGATGTAGTACTCGCAATGGGCGGTTATGTTACGGGACCCACGGGAATTGCCGCAAAGAGTTTAGGTATTCCGCTGGTTATTCACGAGCAAAACGCTGTAGCGGGTATGAGCAATAAACTGCTAGCTAAGGTGGCTACACGTGTATTAGCAGCATTTCCAAGTGCTTTTGCACAGGGTCAAGCCGAGCTAGTAGGTAACCCAGTTCGCCAAAGCGTTATGAATATAGCCAAACGCGATGTATCAAGCCCTATTAATATTTTAGTGGTAGGGGGCTCGCTCGGTGCACAAGTGCTTAATCAAACATTACCAGAAGCATTTAAAGTACTAAATAATACAGCTCCTATAAGCGTATGGCATCAAACAGGTAAAGGTCATTTATCTACTGTAGAAACAGCTTATAAAATGCATGGCTTTGCGGATGGTAATACAAAAATAGCTGAATTTATTGATGATATGGACGCGGCGTATAGCTGGGCTGATATTGTTGTTTGCCGCGCTGGTGCATTAACTGTTAGCGAAATTGCAGCAGCAGGTAAAATGGCTGTTTTTGTTCCCTTTCCACATGCCGTGGATGACCATCAAACAGCAAACGCACAATATTTAGTGATGGCTAATGGCGCATTATTAATGCCACAAGGGCAGTTTAATAAACAATCAATTGTTGAACTATTAAGCCCATATTTAGCCCAACCTTCATTAATTACTGAAATGGCTACAAATGCAAAAAAACAAGCCATTTTAGATGCCACAGCAAGCGTAGCAACGCACTGTGAGCAAGTAACAAATAAGAGAAAATAAGTGAAAGAAACGTCAGTACAAGAAAAACACACGCGCCCAGCAATGCGCCGAATAGAAACCATTCACTTTATTGGTATTGGTGGAGCCGGTATGGGCGGTATTGCTGAAGTACTCGCTTTTGAAGGCTACCGTATTACAGGTTCTGACATTGCTCATAGCGCTATGACAGATCGCTTAATTAAAGCCGGTGCTGAGGTATTTATTGGCCATCATGAAAATAACGTGAAAGATGCCAATGTAGTGGTTGTTTCAAGCGCGATTGATGAAACAAATCCTGAAATTATTGCAGCTAAAGCCGCAAGAATCCCTGTTGTGCGCCGCGCAGAAATGCTCGCAGAGCTAATGCGTTTTCGCCACGGTATAGCGATTGCGGGGACGCATGGTAAAACAACGACAACAAGCCTAATTGCAAGTATTTATGGACAAGCAGGACTTGATCCAACTTTTATTATTGGTGGCTTGTTAAATAGCGCAGGTAGTAACGCAAAAGTAGGTAAAAGTGATTTTTTAATAGCAGAAGCTGATGAAAGCGATGCGTCGTTTTTACACTTGCAGCCAATGGTCTCGGTGATCACAAATATTGAAGAAGATCACATGGATACTTATGGCGGCAGTCTTGAAAAAATGAAAGACACGTATGTCGATTTTATTCATAACTTGCCGTTTTATGGTTTAGCTGTTGTATGTATTGATTCTGAAGTTGCAGCTGAGCTTATTCCTCGCTTTGGTCGCCCAGTTATTACGTATGGCGAATCGAAAGATGCTGATTATCGCATGAGCGACTTTAGCCAATCAGCTAATACGTGCACATTTACAGTAACTAACAAACAAGGTGAGTGTTTAACTGCCACATTGAATATGCCAGGTAGACACAACGCACTTAATGCAACCGCTGCGATTGCTGTGGCAAAAGATCAAAACATTGCGAATCATGCAATTTTAGAAGCGCTGCAGAAGTTTGAAGGCATTGGTCGTCGTTTTCAGCACTATGGTGAATTTGAAAACGAGCGGGGCAATGTGATGTTAGTTGATGATTACGGGCATCACC
Source organism: Pseudoalteromonas sp. SR44-2 (assembly GCF_014163745.1). Classification (NCBI taxonomy): domain Bacteria; kingdom Pseudomonadati; phylum Pseudomonadota; class Gammaproteobacteria; order Alteromonadales; family Pseudoalteromonadaceae; genus Pseudoalteromonas; species Pseudoalteromonas sp. SR44-2. The sequence continues at coordinate 84,544 of NZ_JACJDW010000008.1, forward strand.
CTTCAGAAGTTGCAGCAACAATTGCAGCAGTGCGTGAAGGTTGGCCTGATAAGCGTTTAGTAATGGTATATCAACCTCATAGGTTTTCTCGTACACGCGACTTATACGAAGATTTTGTAAAAGTACTTGCTGATGTAGATCAGTTGCTATTACTTGATGTGTACAGCGCTGGTGAAGATCCTATTGTAGGGGCCGACAGCAAAAGTTTATGCCGTAGCCTTCGCCAACGTGGCAAAGAGCCGCTGCACGTAGCAACAAATGCTGAGCTTGCAGGTGTTTTGGCCGCAAATTTACAAAACAATGATTTAGTATTAACCCAAGGCGCTGGTAATATAGGTCAGTTAGTTAAAACATTAGCTGCAACGGGTATGTCGATAGAAAAACTTAAGCAAGGTGAAGTATGACTCAGGTAAACACACAATTTGGTAAAGTAGCGGTACTGCTAGGTGGTAACTCAGCAGAGCGTGAAGTGTCTTTACGATCGGGTCAGGCTGTTTTAAATGCGCTGCAAAATAGTGGTATTGATGCAATTGCATTTGACCCACAAAGTCGTTCTTTGTGGGAGTTAAAAGAATTAAATGTAGATCGCGTTTTTATTGCTTTGCATGGCCGTGGTGGCGAAGACGGCACAGTGCAGGGTGCACTTGAATTTATGAACTTGCCTTACACGGGCAGTAATGTACTAGGTTCAGCACTTGCTATGGATAAAGTACGTTGTAAGCACTTATTTAAATCAGCGGGTTTAAGCACTGCACCTTATACCGTAGTTGATGCTAAAAAAGGCTTTGATGCTAAAGCCATTATGGATGAGTTTAAAAAGGTAATGGTTAAGCCATCGCATGAAGGTTCAAGCATAGGTATGGCGCAAGCAAGTACAACACAAGAGCTTGAAGATGCACTAGCTAATGCATTTAAGTTTGATAACCAAGTACTTGTAGAGCAGTGGATCACGGGACGTGAGTTTACAATTACGGTGCTTGGCGACGATGTACAACCAGTCATTGAGATGACGACACCTAATGGTTTTTACGATTACCAAGCTAAGTATCAATCAAATACAACCCAGTATCATTGCCCTGCAGATTTATCAGAGCAAGATACTAAGTACTTACAAGCCATATCGCTAGATGCGTTTGATTTAGTGGGTGCAAGTGGTTGGGGTCGTGTTGATGCTATGCAAGACGAGCAAGGGAATTTTTACCTGCTTGAAGTAAATACAGTACCAGGCATGACTGAAAAGTCACTAGTACCGATGGCTGCAAAAGCGAACGGGGCAACTTTTGAGCAATTAGTTGTTCGCATTTTAGAGCAAACGCTTTAATATGCATCCCCTTTTAGAAAAAGCTCAACAACTAAAACAGCAACTTAACTTTAATTGGTCGCTGATTTTTGGAGTGAGTTTTTTTCTGGTTGTGGTTATAGGCTTAGTACAAATAACCACAGGTGTATCTGATTGGTTAGTTGAAAATAAAGATGCTCAAATTAAGCACCTTACAGTGCAAGGGCATCCCAAATACACAGATGAAACGGCAATTATAAAAGCAATTAAAAAAGCCGATTTAAGTAGTTTTTTTGAACTTAATGTTAAGCACGTGCAGCAGCTAGTTCAAGACTTGCCTTGGGTTGCTACCGCTTCGGTACGTAAACAATGGCCTGATACTATACAGGTGTATGTAGTTGAACATGAAGTAGTTGCTCACTGGAATAGCGACTTGTTGCTCAACCAAAGTGGCCAAGCATTTCAAGCCAGCAGCGATAAGTTAGATGATAACTTACCACAGTTATATGGCCCAGAAGGTAGCGAAGAAGAGGCGTGGGTTGCTTTTAAGCAATTTGATGAAATGCTCAGAGTTAATGGTTTAACATTAACAAGTTTGGCATTATCGGAACGTTTTTCGTGGCAACTTTGGCTAGATAACGGGATTCGCTTAAATTTAGGGCGTAAAGATAAAGCCAAGCGTGTACAACGTTTTATAGACGTTTATCCACGAATGGAACAACGTGCAGATGCACAAGTAGATACAATCGATTTACGGTATGATACCGGCCTTGCAGTAAGCTTTAAGCCAATGCAAGAAGAACAATTACAAAATAAGAGTAAGGCATGACTAAGTCAGCAGAAAGAAACCTAGTAATAGGATTAGACGTTGGCACCTCGAAAGTGGTTGCCACGGTAGGTGAAATCACCGCAGATAACAAGCTCAGCATTGTTGGTGTGGGCAGCCAAGTATCTCATGGTATGGATAAAGGCGGCGTTAACGATTTAAACTTAGTGTCTGAGTCTATTCGACGAGCAATAGACGAGGCCGAGTTAATGGCTGATTGTCGTATAAGCTCTGTGTATTTGGGTATTTCTGGCAAACATATACAGTGTCAAAACGAAAGTGGTGTGGTGGCAATCAATAACACCGAAGTCACTGACGAAGATATTGAAAACGTAATACATATTGCGCGTTCTGTGCCTATTTCAGCAGAGCGTAAAATGCTGCATGCATTGCCGCAAGAATACAGCATTGATATGCAAGAGGGCATTAAAAACCCACTAGGCATGAGCGGCGTTCGTATGGAAGCGCGTGCACATATCATTACGTGCTCAAACGATATGGCAAAAAATATCGAAAAATGTGTAGAACGCTGTGGTCTTGAAGTCGATCAACTTATCTTTACTGCACTTGCGTCTTGCTATTCTGTACTAACTGATGACGAAAAAGAGCTAGGTGTTGCAGTACTTGATATTGGTGGCGGTACTATGGATATCACCATTTATATCAATGGCGCACTTCGTCACTCTGCGGTTATTCCAGTGGCGGGTAACCAAGTTACTGGTGATATTGCAAAAATATTTCGCACACCTATATCACATGCAGAGTCACTCAAAGTACAATACGCATGTGCTAGTAGCCAAATGGCAAGTAGCGAAGACACAATTGAAGTACCAAGTGTAGGCGGACGACCAGCAAGGTTAATGTCGCGCCATACATTATCTGAGGTGGTAGAGCCTCGTTTTAGAGAGTTATTTGAGCTTGCGATGGAAGAAATTCGTCGTTCAGACTTAGAAGACCAAATTGCGGCAGGTCTCGTTATAACAGGCGGAACTGCTAAAATGACTGGCGCTATGGAAGTGGCAGAAGACATCTTCCAAATGCCAGTAAGAATAGGCAAACCAATCGGGATGGTTGGTTTGACAGACTATGTAGATGATCCTTCGTACGCAACCGCTGTTGGTTTGTTACAATACGGGCGTACCATGCAATCGATGAATGCACAAAAGTCGAAAGCAGAGGATAACAATAATTGGTGGAACCGCATTACTAAATGGTTCCAAGGCGAGTTTTAAGACTCAAGTCGGAGAGTAAACATGTTTGATATAATGGAACAACACAGCGAAGAAGCTGTAATAAAAGTAATCGGCGTGGGCGGTGGTGGCGGTAACGCTGTTGAGCACATGGTAAAACAACAAATAGAAGGCGTGCGTTTTATAGCCGCTAATACGGATGCGCAAGCATTACGTAACTCTGCTGCCGATATCACAGTTCAACTAGGCACGCAAATAACCTCTGGGTTGGGTGCGGGCGCAAACCCTGAAGTAGGCCGTAAGTCGGCTGAAGAAGATGCAGATACAATTCGTGCCAGCCTTGAAGGCGCCGATATGGTATTTATTGCAGCCGGTATGGGCGGTGGTACAGGTACTGGTGCAGCACCGGTAGTTGCTAAAATTGCTAAAGAACTCGGTATTTTAACTGTTGCAGTTGTAACACGTCCTTTTGATTTTGAAGGTAAAAAACGTGCAGCAGCCGCTGAACAAGGCATTAATGAATTGTCAGAAATTGTAGATTCACTTATTACAATTCCTAACAATAAATTGCTTAAAGTTTTAGGGAAAGGGACTACACTTCTAGATGCCTTCGCTAAAGCTAATGACGTATTATTTGGTGCGGTACAAGGTATAGCAGAGCTAATTACACGTTCTGGTTTAATTAACGTGGATTTCGCCGATGTTAGAACTGTAATGTCTGCAATGGGTACTGCAATGATGGGAACGGCGTCTGCGTCAGGCCCTGATCGTGCACAAGAAGCTGCAGAAGCCGCTATCTCAAGCCCACTACTAGAAGACGTTGATTTAACAGGTGCTAAAGGTATCTTAGTTAATATTACCGCTGGTATGGACATTGCGATTGAAGAATTTGAAATTGTTGGTAATCACGTTAAAGCACTTGCGTCAGAAAACGCAACGGTTGTTGTTGGTGCGGTAATCGACCCAGAAATGACTGATGAGCTACGTGTAACGGTTGTTGCAACTGGTTTAGGCGGCGATCGCCGTCCACAGTTTGGTATTGTTGATAACGGCTTTAAAAAAGCATCAGGTTCTGATGTTGCAAGCACATCAAACCAAACGAGCAGCATGTACGTACCAAGCTTTGCAAGCCAAGATACAAACGCTGAAGAAAACACGACTAAAGAGCAAGCGCAAAGCAAAGAAAAAGCGCCTTCAACGAGTTCAAGTAGTTCAAGTTCTTCAGCGCAAAATAGTAAAAAAGCAGATAAATCAGAAGGTGGTGATTATTTTGATATTCCCGCTTTTTTACGTAAGCAGGCAGATTAACATTTAATAATACTTTTGTTTGAAATATGTACAAATATTGAAAGGCAAAAGGATTTATGTTAAACTCCGCCGTCTAACTGTAACTGATTTAAAAGTGAGCATACCTATGATTAAACAGCGTACGATTGCACAAGTAGTCAAAGCCATAGGAATTGGACTTCATAAAGGTGAGAAGGTCACAATAACTCTCCGACCTGCGAGCGCAAATACTGGGATTGTATTTCGTCGTGTCGACCTTGATCCGGTTGTTGATTTTGAAACAACACCTGAAGCCGTTGGTGATACGCAGTTGTGTACCTGTTTAATTAACAAAGATGGTGTTCGCTTATCAACTACTGAGCATCTTATTGCAGCTGTTGCTGCAATGGGCATTGATAATCTAATTGTAGAATTGGACAGCTCAGAAGTGCCGATTATGGATGGTAGTGCATTACCATTCATATATCTGTTACAAAAAGGCGGAATTGAAGAACAAAACGTTGCTAAACGCTTTATCCGTATTAAAGAAAAAGTACGCATTGAAGAAGATGGTAAGTGGGCTGAAGTTGAACCATATGATGGTTTTCATATCGACTTTGAGATTGCATTTAACCACCCAGCTATCAATGAAAGTCGCCAACGTATTGGGTTGGATATAACAACGCAAAGCTTTATTGAAGAAATTAGCCGTGCGCGTACTTTTGGATTTATGAAAGATATTGAATACATGCATGCAAACAACCTAGCGCTAGGTGGTAGCATGGATAGTGCTGTGGTACTTGATGAATTCAAAGTTTTAAATCCTAATGGCTTACGTTATAGCGATGAGTTTGTTAAGCACAAGATATTAGACTGTGTTGGTGACATGTTTATGACAGGTCATAACCTTTTAGGTAAAGTAACAGCATTTAAATCGGGTCATGATTTAAATAATAAATTACTTCGTAAAATTATGGCTACAGAGTCAGCATGGGAGTGGGCAACATTTGAAACGCCTGTGACGATGCCTGCACCCGGTCTTGAGTTAGCTCCAGCCTAAAAGCAGTAAAAGAACAGCTCACAAACAGTTATAAAAAATGACGCTAATTAGCGTCATTTTTTTTTGCGTAAAATTTACTCTATTATAACTCTAAAAGATCTTGTAACTGATTTAAATGAGTTACTGTATAGGTTGGTTTTATTCCATCGGCTAATTGTTCACCAGGGTGTTGTAACCAGCAAGTATCAATACCTGCATTGTTGCCGCCAAGTATGTCGCTTGCAGCAGTATCACCCACCATAAGTATCTCGCTTTTATCTGGGTTACCCATTAGCTCAAATGTGTGCTCAAAAATCGCTTTATTTGGTTTTGCTATACCCACAAGTTCAGATATTACTAACCATTCAAACATATCTTTTAAGCCAGTATGCTCAAGGCGTACGGTTTGTAAGCGGGCAAATCCGTTAGTAATAATACCTAATCGAGCATTTGGCTTAAGTTTATTTAAAAGCTCAATAGCACCAGGTAATGGCTCGCAAATTTGCGCCATAGCATCTAAAAAAGCATCGTTTAGCTCTTTTGCGGGCACATTAAGTTTTGAAGCCCACTCATTAAAGCGTGTTACTTGTAAGTAATCTGCGCTAATAGTGCCATTTTGATAATCAACCCACAGCTGCTTATTGGTTTTTTGATAATGAACATAATCGTCTTGGCTAAAATCTACGTTGTAAGCTTTAAACATGCGAGTCATGCCCGCTAAAATATCAAACCTAAATAAGGTTTCGTCTGCATCAAACAATACATAGTTGTATTTCATTAAACTTCCTAAATTAATTTGTTTGGCTGTAGAGATCTACGTGTAGAAAGGGCGCCATAGCTAAAGTGAGTGCTTGTGTGTAGGTGCTTTCGCGCGTGGCGTGATTGTTTGTAAGTAACCCAATAGCGCCCCCTTTTTGTTTAACGTTGGTGGTATTAAATGCTTTGTCCATTACATCGCCAAGCTCTTCGCCATTAAGTAAGGCGTTAAAAAGCACTTGAGGCAAGGGGAGGTTGCTGCTGCGCCCTACAACCTGATTTAAGGCATTATCAATAACTACGTAAGCAAAGGTTGCTGCACCATAGCTAAATTGCTCTGCACCGCCTTCCATTGCCACGTAGTAGTGAGCTTGGTAATGCTCTTTGCAATAATTAACACGGTTTTGTGCGCCAACACGTGTTTCTTCTTCGCCAATAGGTTGATCTGGCACATTGGATGGAGCATCAACACCTTGGCAATCAATTTCATGTTCAGGGAAATACATTGCAAAAATATGTTTAGCCGCGTTAATTTTGACAGGGTTTTTAGAACCCACAATAATTTTTAATGAGTACAACACAATGTCCCTTATTGTTACTAAAATCAGCAGTGTACGTGAGAGAGCTCAATCTTAGAAGAGGAGTTAAATAGGTATATCCAAAGGTGCTAAGTTTTCCAGTGCACGCTTTTTCAAAATAATATCTTTAATAAGTGGAGTAAGAACCAGCTCCATAGCTAAGCCCATTTTGCCCCCTGGAACTACAAGCGTATTAATACGAGACATAAAACTGCCTTCGATCATCCGTAAATAATAAGGAAAATCAACATCATCAATACCCCTAAAGCGAATAACTACAAAGCTTTCATCAAGCGATGGAATATCTTTGGCGCTAAATGGGTTTGATGTATCAACAGTCGGCACGCGTTGAAAATTAATATGGGTACGAGAAAACTGTGGGGTAATATGATTTATATAGTCATCCATACTGCGCACAATAGAGCCCATAACCGCTTCGCGAGAATGGCCTCGTTCGGATGTATCGCGTATTAATTTTTGAATCCACTCAAGGTTAATAATTGGAACCATGCCTATTAATAAATCGACATGCTTTGCAACGTCTACATCTTGATCAACTACACCACCGTGTAATCCTTCATAAAACAAAATGTCAGTATTATGATCAAGATCTTGCCAAGGTGTAAATGTACCTGGTAATTGATTGTACGGTACGGCTTCATCAAAGGTGTGTAAGTAGCGGCGTAACTTTCCTTGACCTGTTTCGCTATAGTTTTCAAACAACGTTTTTAAAGCGCCAAAGTCATTGGCCTCTCGGCCAAAGTAACTAATATGTTTACCTTCTTGTTGTGCTTCTCGAACTTTTTTATCCATTTCGGGGCGAGTGTAACGATGAAAGCTATCTCCTTCGACAAAAGCCGCTTGAATATTAAGGCTACGGAAAATATGTTTAATTGCATTCGTTGTGGTGGTTGTACCCGCACCAGATGAACCCGTAATCGCAATAATAGGATTTTTAGCTGACATGTTAATTCTCTTTTTTAGGACCAGGTTTTATAACCAGACTAAACTTAACATTATTTTAAGTCGTTTGGGTATCTTAAGAGTTGACTGACTTAGCTCAAGTGACGCCATCAGCAAATAACGTTATCATGAGGTGCTTAAAATTAAAACGAGAGAAAGCATGAAACTTATTAAACCATTACTTGGATTATTTTCTATAGCAGCGCTGAACCCAATAGTGGTGCAGGCTAGCATGCCAAAAAGCCAAGTATTACTTGCTGATTTAAATACACCTTTCGGGGTACAAGTTAGTATAGTGAGCGATAAAAATAGTTATAACAACCAACCGCACTTAACAAGTACAGGTCTATACTTTACTCATGAAGTAATTAATAAAGGGCAAAGCCAAACTGATATTGCTTATTATGATTTCACGTCAAAAAAAGTTACCAATATAACTAACTCTCCCGTAAGCGAATATTCACCAACAGTTATGCCAAGTGGTGATGCGATATCAGCGATTGTTGTAGAAGCTGACGGTAAGCAAAAATTGTGGCAATACCCACTCAAAAATGAAGATGCGCCAAGTCGTATTTTTGATTGGATTGAACCTGTTGGATACCATGCATGGGGTGTTCAAAATGATTTAGTGATGTTTATTTTAGGAAAGCCTCACACTCTTCAATATACTTCTGTTGCACAAGCGAAGGGGGAAATAGCTGCCAGTAATATTGGCCGAACGCTTATTTATAACAACTCAATGGCTGCATTTTTATTTACTTACACTAAAAACGAGCAACATATTTTAGCGAGTTTTAATCCACAAGATAAACAAGTTGAAGACCTATTAAGGTTACCGGCTCAAGTTCAAGATTTTATTTTAAAAGATAATACGACCATTGCTTATGCTATTAAAAACCGCGTTTATCAGCGTAAACTTGATGGAAGTGATGAAGTATCGCAATGGCTTAATTTAAGCACCTACTGCGAAGCAAATATAACAAGAATGAGTTACAACAATGAAAAACTCGCTTTTGTATGTGATATAACAAAGTAAAGCAGACAAATAAATTCAGATTTTATTGTGTGTATGCGTTAATCTAATACGCAAATTAACTAATAGGGATTACACGTGGCTTATAGTGCAGACGAGCTGACAGAACAGCTTATTAAATTACAGTGTAGAAGTAATTTTAAAATTAAAAACATTGCAGAGTACATGTTAGTAAACTCTAAAGAAGCATTTTATACTCACAGCGAAAGCGGCAAGGGTAAAATAGTAATTCGCCCGGCATTTGAAGTATTTAGCGATGATTTTAATGATATTGATGGCGTAACGCGTGCGCAAGGGTATTTTCATAGCAGTGAGATGACACGTTTTCCTACGCGCATTTTTAAAAGCGCTCAACCTATTCACTACGGTGTTGCGTTTAAAATAAACTCTGAGCAAGCAGCAAAAGATTTTATAGCTAAACTTACGATGATTATTGGTAATTAATAAAGCAAAAATATAAACGTAAACATAAACGTAAAAAGCCGCTGAATTTATATTCAGCGGCTTTTGTATTTTTATAGCTTAATAAGCCTAATAATTACTTACTTTTTAAGAAACTATTAACCGATTCAAGTTCGCGTGTTTTAAGCGCAATACAATCGTTTGTGCTTTCTTCAAGCTTACTTAATGTACGCGCGTAGCCAGCTACATCTGCTACTTTTTCGTTAAAGAAGGTCTTCGTTTTAGCTAAGCTTTCTGCATTACAACTCGCCGTTGTAAAGTACGGTAAGTTAGGTATAAAGAACGGCGGTAAGCTTGCTGTTACTTTATCGTAGTTACTGTAAACCCAATCAATAAATAATGCTTGGCGCTCATCTGTGTAACTTTGACCCGATAAAATAGTACGCATGTCAGATGCTGTTACTTCATCCGTTAAGCTGTAAGCTAATACCGCTTTTTGTAATTCAGGTTTACCAAAAAAGCCCATAGCTGCAAGCATGTTAGTACGTACTTGTGGATCTTTAGTCGTTTTAAACGTAGTCATGAATTGATCAAGCAGTGCTTTATCGCCATGAAAAGCAGCAAGAGTTAAGTACGTACCCGCTAAGTAAGGGTCTACTTTTTGTGGATCATTTAAATAAGCTTGTGTTTGTTCTTTCGCTTTTTTGATTACATTTTGATCTTCACCATCAAAACCTAATAGTGACACCACGGCTGCTCGAAGTTGTGCAACAGCACCGTCTTCTCCAGCTTTAGCTTCTAGGCCATATTTTTTAGCCGCAGGCGTTACTGCACCGCGAATAAATTCTGGCCATAGGTCTTTATTGCTATCGTCTTTAAAAGTACGTTGTTGCGATACTAAGTAACCTAGCGCGGTATTTGCTACGCGAGGATGGCTATCGCTTATGAATACTTCAAGAGTTTGCATTAATTTAGCTGCAGATATAACACCAGCATCAAGTAGTGCGTCAGTAGCCGATAACAACGCCAAGCGTTCACGGTCACTCAGTACGCTTGGCGCCTTTTTAACAAGTGCGCTAAATTGTGCATCATCCATTACCCAGCGATAGTAGCCTAGTGCACCTTGGTCAGGATAAATCCACTCTGGTTCAAAGTCTAAATCTAGTGTTTGGCTTTGTTTATTAAGTAATACGTTTGCTGTTTTTACTTTATCGCCAGCACCATATTTAATTGCAACTGGTACATTCCATAACTGCTCTGGCGCATCAACGCCTGCGTTTACAAAGCGGCTTTGTGAAATAGTTACTTTGCTACCTTGTTGAGTTACTTTAACGAGCGGAAAAGAAGATTGCTCAATAAACGATTTTAAAACACTCGCTACGTCTTTATTTGACGCTTTACCCAGTGCTTCCCATAAGTCGGCCGCTTCCGCATTTTTATACGAAAACTCTTTTAAGTAGCTTTGTATACCTTTTTGAAATGCATCTTCGCCAATCCAATTTTCGACCATAGCAAGTACTGAGCTACCTTTACTGTAAGCAAGACCTAAACCATCCATAATGTCGGCTTCGGTTTTAATTGGCTTACGAATAGGCTTAGTACTTAAACGTGCATCAAGTGCCATTACGTTGTTTTGTGGCAGGTCTAAGTGCGATTCAAACTCAGGGTTAAGCTGCTTAGTAATTTTTGCAGCCATCCAGCTAGCAAATGCTTCGTTTAACCATAAGTCGTTCCACCATTTCATGGTTACTAAATTACCGTACCATTGGTGAGCAAGTTCGTGAGCAATAATTGATACATTACGTTGTTTTTTACTGCGGGTTGCGGCAGCTAAATCAACTAATAAAATATCTTCTCGGTAGGTTACTAAGCCGGAGTTTTCCATTGCGCCAAAGGGAAACTCTGGTACTGCTACTGAGTCTAATTTTTTGTAAACGTAAGGAATACCAAAATACGCTTCAAGTGCGCCCAGTACTTTTGGCATGTTTTCTTTTGCATATTCAGCTAAGTGAATTTTACCTTGAGGGGTAATTACACGGCCAGGAATTGGCATGCCTTTAATATCTAATTCTTCAAACGGGCCAACAGCCATAGCGACTAAGTATGAAGGGATTGGCGGCGTTTTATCAAAATAGTGTGTGGTCATATCGCCATTAACTGTTGTTTTTAGCTCAGGCGTATTTGAATATACTTTTTGTGATGTAGGCGCAGTGATTGTTAGCTGAAATGGGATTTTGTAACTTGGCTCGTCAAAAACAGGAAATGCACGTCGTGCATCACTCATTTCAAATTGAGTAAATAAGTAAGGTGTACCTTGATCTAACGTTTTGTATAAACCAACGCTTTGACGATTATATGGCGCTGAAAAATCAACTTTAAGGGTGTATTTACCTGGTTGAATTTGCTCATCACAGCTAAATTTAACTTTACCTGTTTTAAGCATCTCGTTGTTTAAGTCACAGTTTTCGTCGCCAAGCAGCTGCGCCATTTTAACAGCGTAAGCTACGCCATTTAACTCAATGTATTTTGTTGGTTTTAGTACTTCTAGGGAAATCTCAGTCATCCCTGTGAATGTATCTTGGCTCGGATCGAGTGTTAACGATACCTGTTGAGAACTTGGTTTTGCGAGTTTTTCAATAACGAATTCGTTAGCGTTTGCAGCACCCATTGCCAAAGCAACGCTCACTGTTAAGAGGCTTTTAAGAAACATAGTGATCCCTAGATTGTTGTTGTTAGAAACTACCCTAAATAGGCTTTTATGCTCATATTATTAGGGGGTTAGATATCCTAACAGTTTTTTTTAATAGAGTAATTGATTATAACGGTGACTTTAAGGGGAAATAGTAACAAAGTTTGTCAGTGGCTTTCGCGTGTTATAAAACGCTGCCAATGCAGGTGTGAGTTAATAATACGTATTTTTTGGATCACGTTATTTAATAAAAGCACGTCCTTAAATTCATTGTGTGGGTATTCGTTAAATCCCATGAGGTAATTAAAGGCGTCTTTAGAGTTGGCTTGCAGAGCATGTATACGCACTTGTTGCTCAAAGTTAAGACGAAGGCTGCTTATGGCTGTTTTCATACCGAGTTGATCAACGTTTGGTATATCACACTTTTGTAAATAGCCGGCTCGCTCACCTTCACCTGAAAACCAAATACGGACTTTTTCACTGTATCTGCCAGTTTTAGCGGGTAAGTCGAACATTAATCGTTGTTGATTTTGTGATTTCATGAATGCTAAGTATTCATTAAACCCGGCATCTATAAGTGCCTGATGCACTGGAACTAAGCGAGGTTTTATCTTACCGTGAGTATGAAAATTAAAACATAAGACATCTTTTTCAAGAGACAGATCATCAAGCGTTAGATAGCCAATTTCATCGCTATAAGCACCACTGTAATATGCAATTAAAGGAAGCCAAAAATGCCAGTGTTTTGGTTGCTCACGTGCAACTTTAAAATCACCGTATATATATCCATTATAAAGAGTGTGCAGTTCCATGGCTGAAAAGGGTCGGCGACCAAGATGGGTTTTCAACGTAATACCTTGAAAATAATGATGTGTTTTATTTTATACCCAACTAGCAGTAGATGCTAGTCGGGTTTTATCCGCTCTTAAAATAAAGCGTATAAAGTATTACTCACTTAATGCGCGAGCTAAACCAGTAGGTTCAATCTCTGTACATACTTGGTCATCATTCCAGTTAATGCCAACAAGTGCGTTATCTTCATTTAAATCTTCAACCCATGCATCTAAAAATTCATCAAGATTTATTTCTACAGGGCTGTAGTCTTTCCACTCTTCTTTACATTGCGCTTTAGCTGCTTCTTCACTTTCCCAAAGCAGTAGTACGTCAGTTTCGTCAAATTGGTTAGAATCGCACACTACAAAGCCATTATCTTCTGCACCAAGTGCCCAAATTACTTCGCTAACACGTACTTTTTCTACAAAGTTAACTAGTTGTGATTCAATTTCGATATCGCTCATGTGTTTACCTTTTTAAATTAGTGACGAGGATTAGTATCTATTGCTGCTTGACGCTTGCCATATTGCTTATGAAAAGCAACAAGCTCTGAATACTGACTAAAGTCAGTTAATTCACGAAAGCAAATCCAATCAAGCAGGCAGTATAAACTGATGTTGAGGTATTCACAGCTTTTAAATTCTTCATCACTTAAATGGGTATTTAAAAAGCTTAATGTTTGTTCAATTCGTTCGTTTTGCAAATTAAAAAAGAGTTTATCGCTTTTGGTGTCAAATCCAGAGCGTTCACATAGCAGCATTTCTACTAGCGAATCGTTACAGGCATTTATAGTCGTAAGTAAGTGCTCTTGCGGCCACGTTAGTTTTGGTTGTCCTGTTTTTTCAAGTAAATAGCGCAATATAGAATTAGAGTCACTAAGTGTTAAGTCGCCATCTACCAGAATGGGAATCTTTCGAGCTGGATTTTTACTGGCCATAGTAGGGCGATCTTGCTCAGAAAATATATCAAGACTCACAAGCTCTAGTTTACAGTTGTTTTGTTGTGCCCAAATTCTAATTCGGCGCACGTAAGGTGAAGGTACAGAACCAATTAATTGCATAATTACTCCATAAAAAAGCCGCATAAGCGGCTTTTATAAAACGTTACTTACGATACAGTTAAATTTATTCTGAACGGCTAGTAACTTCAAGTAAATGATAACCAAATTGAGTTTGCACAGGGCCTTGTACTTGGTTAATTGGAGCTGAAAACACAACTTTATCAAACTCTGGAACCATCATACCAGGACCAAACTCACCAAGAGCACCGCCATCTTGACCTGATGGGCAGTTTGAATGCGCTTTGGCTAATTCAGCAAAGTCTTCGCCTTGCTCAATTTTTGTTTTTAAGTCTAAGCATTGTGCTTCACTGTCTACAAGTATATGTCGTGCGCTTGCTACTGTCATAAAATCTCCCGAGTATAGTGTGGTGTTTTTTTAACCGAGTTAAAATATCATTCTAGTTAGTTTGAACTAATTGTACCAGTATAAACTTATTTATCAGAAAGCACAGTTTCAATTGCAGCAATCATTTGTTCTGAATCAGGTGCTGCTTTGCTGTTAAACCGTAAAACCGTCTCACGATCAGCAGACACTAAATACTTATAAAAGTTCCAATTTGGAGAGCTAGTTTGCTCATTCAAATATTTAAAAATTGGATTCGCTTTACTACCACGCACTTCGCTTGTAGCAAACATAGGGAAGGTTACACCATAATTTACAAAGCATACTTTTGCAGTTTCTTTTTCACTATCCTCTTCTTGAAAAAAATCATCAGAAGGGAAGCCTAATACGACTAAACCTTGTTCTTTGTATCGCTGATATAGCGCTTCAAGGCCTTTAAATTGGGGTGTAAAACCGCAGTTGCTTGCCGTGTTTACTATTAATAAAGGCTTATTTTTAAATTGGCATAAATTAATAGATTCTTTTGAGCGCAGCTTTCGAATATCGACATTGGTAAAATCTTGACAGTCTTGGGTAGAGGTTTGGTTTATAGTTGATGATGTTTCAGCGTGGAGTGGGGCATTAGTAAATAAAGCCATTAATCCTATTATAATTTTTTTTAGCATTACATTACCTAAACTTTTCAATTGTTTGATTGGATAATCATACGCTAATATGAAACAAATTGATCAACCTTTGAATGACCTATGACAACCCGTTTAGCAACTATTGATGATCTTAGTGAAATTGTAGCCATTTATAACGAAACCATTGCAGGGCGAATGGTAACTGCAGATACGCAAGAAGTTACTGTTGACGAAAAGCGTGACTGGTTTAATAGCCATAACGATAAAAGGCCTATTTATGTTTACTGCGAAAATAACCAAGTACTTGCTTGGGTAAGTTATAAATCGTTTTATGGGCGTCCTGCTTACGATGGCACAGTAGAGATGAGCATTTACATTACCCGTAAAGCACAAGGTAAAGGGCTTGGTAAAAAGCTAATGATATTTGCTCAAACACAAGCTAAGCAATTAAATATTAAAGTATTGCTTGGTTTTATTTTTAGTCATAACTTACCGAGTGTTAAATTGTTTAAGCATTTTGATTTTGCAATATGGGGTGAGTTGCCAAGCGTTGCCATAATGGATGATAAGGCGTATAGCCTTACTATTTTTGGAAAACATCTGGAATAAATTATTTTTCATAATGTTGTAATATTTTTTTACAAAATAAGACGAAGGGTTTATGCCAATTAAATAAAAATAGTCTACGCTATTAACATATTAAGTTTATTAATTTGAAGTGTAGCTTGATGATTCGAAAAATATTAATTGTTGATAGTAGCAGTGTCATCGCAATGCGTGTGAAAGTGCTTTTAGAATTAATAGGATGTGAAGTCGAATTAATTCATTTCAGCATGCTAGACATGTATACCAATATAGGCGACTACGACTTAGTTGTTGTTGCCAATGGTGTGCCTGTTGATTCTATAAAACCGCTTGTAAGCGAAGTAGCGCAAGAGCGTTTTATGCTGCTTGCTCCAAAAGCACAAAGTGGTGAGCAACTAACTGCGTTTAGTGAGCTAAATCATGTTGCGCCTGACGCAACCGTGATATATCCATTTTTTTCTAATAAAGAAATTACTTCTCTTTTAGAGAGCCTACTAGAATTAGGCTCTAATCATATTTTGCAATTACCCGCTATTTTACTCGTCGATCATGTTCCTGAGCGTCTCGAAAAAATGAAAAATAGCTTAATCGGTGCTCATATCGAGACCCATACAGCAACCACCTCTGCAGAAGCTTTAGAAATTACGAAAGAAAAGCAAATAGATATACTGATAAGCGATTTTATTTTAGATGACGGAACCGGTTTAGAAATTTTTTCAAACTTAAAAATAATGCAACCACATTGCCGTTGCTTATTATTTACCTCACGTCCCGATCAAGTTTCAATGATTGAAGCTATTCGTCAAGGTGTAGAAGACGTACTTATTAAGCCATTGAACGACAGCTCACTATTACAATCAATACATAAACTGTGGCAAACAGAGCTATTAAAACGCCATAACGCAGAACTTGTCGAAAGGCTACAAGATACAGTTGATGCCCTGATTGAAAAAGACAGCCTACTTCAGGTTATTTATAAGCATACGCCCGATGCAATTATGTTGTTTGAGAAATGCGGTAGAGTGATAGAAGCTAATGATGCTTGTTTAAAACTATTTAACTTACCGTTTAACGAACTAGAAGGTAAATCAGTATTTAGCTTTTTAGATGATGATTCAACGTTAGGTATTAAAAATAAAATTTCGACATTAAATAGTAATCGACAATTTAGCTGCGATTTACGTTTATCTAAAACAGCAGGAGGTTATATACCCTTAGTTGGCTCTTTTAATGAGATAGATCACCATGGCGAAATAGCACTTGCGGTCATATTTAAAAATGTAACCCATCTTAAGCAAAAAGAGGATTTATTACTTGAAGCAAAAGATGTTCTTGAAGAGCAAGTAAGAGCACGTACTTCACAACTCGAGCATGCTAAAAATGTGGCTGAGGCTGCAAACTTAAGTAAATCAGAATTTTTAGCAAACATGTCGCATGAACTTCGAACACCTATGCACTCTATTTTAAGCTTTTCTCGTTTTGGTTTAAGTAAATTAGAAGCTGGAGATTTTGCAAAAGAAAAACTCATTAAGTATTTATCGCGAATAGAGAGTAGTGGTGAGCGTTTACTGTCGTTACTAAATAATTTACTCGACCTATCTAAGCTAGATGTAGGCAAGTTTCCATTTAACCCTCGTCCCTATAATTTAGCGAATATTATTAAAACAAGTATTGATGATGTGTCTGGTACGGCAATGGAAAAAGAAATTGAGATTATATTTACCGCACAGCCATTACCTGTAATTGCACAATGTGATGAAGAGCAAATAAACCAGTTACTTCGAAACGTACTAGGTAACGCACTTAAATTTAGCGAACCTAAAAGTAAAATACGGGTAAATTTAGAGTCAGATAATAAGCTTGCTACTATAGAGGTTACCGATAATGGGGTCGGTATACCAGAAGATGAGTTGGAGCATATTTTTACTAAGTTTGTGCAAAGCAGTAAAACAAATAGTGGTGCTGGTGGCACAGGGTTAGGCCTTGCATTGTGTAGAGAGTTTGTATCTTTACACCAAGGTGAAATCACTGCACGTAACAACGAAAATGGTGGTGCAACTATATCTATACAAGTGCCATTAGAAATAAACTTAGACGAGCATTTAGCTGAAGATCAGTTAATACAACACACTAATTAATTGTTTTTTGGCATACCAAGTAACTTTTTAAAGAATTTAAATGGATGATAAATTATGGCCTTAACTAAAATACTTGCCGTTGATGACGAACCCTTTAACCTTGAAATTATTGAGGAAATTTTAGAGGATCTTGATTTTGAATTACAAGTAGCAACGAATGGTCCTGAGTGTTTAAACATGGTTGAGGGCTATATGCCTCAGGTTATATTGCTCGACGTAAGTATGCCGCAAATGAACGGCTATGAAGTATGTAAGGCACTTAAAGCAAACCCAAATACAGCACACATTATTGTTATGTTTGTGTCTGCTCGTGGCACAGTTGAAGAGCGCATGGAAGGCTACTCGGTTGGTGCAGAAGACTATATTGTAAAACCCTTTGGCCATGATGAACTTAAGTCAAAGCTTAAAAATTTAAATCAAGTACTCGTTGAAAAACAAAGCCTAGAAAAGCAAGTTGAAGATGCAACATCAACTGCATTTAATGCAATGGCCAATAGCAGTGAAATGGGGCAAATAGTTAACTACGTTGAAAACATAGGCTTTATTAACGATCCTCAAGAGCTAGGTAAAGCGCTTGTAGATTGCCTGCAGTCTTTTGATTTACAAAGCAATGTAGAATTTAGAGAAAATAATGAAATTAGCCACTTTGCGCTAAACGGCGTGTGTTCACCTATTGTGGTGGAGCTATTTGAAATGCTGAAAAACAAAGGGCGCTTACATGAGTTTTCGCACCGAATTTTAGTTAACTATGAATTGATTAGCTTACTTATTTTAAATATGCCCGATCATGACCCTGATAAGCATGGTCGTATACGCGACCACGTATGTTTTATTGTCAGTGTTACCGAGCAGCAGCTACGCGCCATCATGACCAAGAAAATGCTTGAATCACAACGAGCGAAACTTAATGCCGTAGCAAGTACTGTTCATAGTAAGTTTCATAGCTTAATTAGCTTGTTGAATGAAAACCGTCAAAACAACGAAAAAGTGTTTAAACAGTTACAAGAAGAGCTCGAAGAACGTATCCCATCAATGGGACTGGATGAAGATCAGGAGGTGTTTATTTATAAAAAAGTAGATGAAACTATCCAAAACTCAGTAGCAAGAGAAGAGTCTGTTAAACAAGTCAAAGCAGCCTTTACAGAGATAGAACAAGATCTATCGTTACTTTTGAAAAACTAGTTACTTCGCAATATAAAGGTTTACTTAAGCGGTGCTATGCATCCCTTGGTAAGCCTTTTTCTACAATTCTAATTAACCTAGCTGTTTTACGAATTTGTAATCGTTGTTTATCGTTTTGCTGAGCAAGTGCCCATTCAATATGCTCTAAAACAAGTTCGCTGCATATTTGGCTTTTATCTTGTAGGGCATTAATAATAGCGGGACTAAACTCTGCATTACCTAAACCAACTGCTAAATTACGTAACCAACGTTCGTGGCCAATGCGACGAATAGGGCTGCCTTCGGTATTTTTTAAAAATGTAGGCTCATCCCAAGCAAACAGCTCAAGTAAATCTTTATCTTTTAATTGAGTGCGAGGATGAAAGTCATTTTCGTCAGTTATTTGTCCATAACGATTCCAAGGACATACCAACTGACAATCATCACAACCATAAACACGATTGCCTAATAAAGAACGGTACTGCTCTGGTATTGGCCCTTGGTGTTCTATGGTTAAATACGATATACATTTACGTGCATCAACAACGTAGGGCTCTACAATTGCACCTGTTGGGCAAAGAGTAATACAAGCAACGCATTTACCGCAGCCTTCAAAGCTGTTTTCTGCATCAATTGGTAGAGGTAAATCAATAAATAGCTCGCCTAAAAAAAACCACGACCCCGCTTCTTGGTTAATTAATAACGAATGCTTACCACGCCACCCTAAACCGGCTTTTTCGGCAAGTTGACGCTCAAGTACAGGGGCTGAATCTACAAAGGGTCTAAAGCCATACTCGCCAACTTCTTGCTCTATTTTTTGGCCGAGTTTTTTTAAACGATTACGCATTAATTTATGGTAATCGCGACCTAATGCATAGCGGCTTATATATGCTTTTTCTTTATTTTTTAAGGTTTTTGCAAAGCCAGCATCGGGAGGCAGATAATTCATTTTTACAGATATAACACGCTGTGTACCAGGTACTAATTCAGCAGGGCGGGCGCGTTTCATACCGTGGGTAGCCATATAATCCATCGAGCCGTGGTAGCCTGCATCAAGCCAACGTTGCAATTGGGCTTCGTGCTTAGATAAGTCAATATCAGTAATGCCCACTTCGCTAAAGCCAAGCTCTTGCCCCCAGGTTTTTATTTGCAGGGCTAATTTTTCATAGTCTGGGGTAGGGTTGCTCACACGCTTTACACACTTAAATTAATAGCTGCGTAATTTACCATATTTCTCTGAGCCCGAAAACGCTTCTTAGTGCACAAAGCGTTTTAACTGTTGTTGGGTTTGCAAGCTTAGCTGTTGAGATTGCTCGCTATCGGCTAATGCCGTATCTATTTGCTGTTTAGCTTGCTCCCCTAAAGCTACGATTTGCTCTACCGATTGGTGAGTCGTACTTTGGGTGCCCTCAAGCAAATGCACAGCACTGGCTATTTGTTGCAGCTGCTGCTGGTTGTGCTCAAACTCACTAAGCATTTTAGTAAAGCCATCACAGGTTGCACTAATTGAGCTTTGTGCGTTATTAGAGTGAGTCATTAATTGCTCTGACTCTTTATTTGTCTCGTTTACCAAATGATTCATCTGATTTATAAAGTCGCTAATCTGCCTAGTTGCGCCACTTACCTTTATTGAAAGCGTGCGTACTTCGTCTGCAACTACGGCAAATCCTCTGCCAGCTTCACCCGCTCTAGCTGCTTCTATTGCGGCGTTGAGGGCTAACAAATTAGTTTGATCAGAAAACTCTTCAACCATTTTTAAAATACTACGAATGTTTTCACTGTTCTCTTTTAGTCCCGCAATTGTATTTGAAAAGCTACCTAGCATATTAGTAATAAGTTTCACCTGCTCTAC
The DNA here is from genome assembly GCF_014163745.1 of Pseudoalteromonas sp. SR44-2. Taxonomy (NCBI): domain Bacteria; kingdom Pseudomonadati; phylum Pseudomonadota; class Gammaproteobacteria; order Alteromonadales; family Pseudoalteromonadaceae; genus Pseudoalteromonas; species Pseudoalteromonas sp. SR44-2. Next base: position 105,164 of record NZ_JACJDW010000008.1, read on the forward strand.
TAAAGCAGCGAGTTCTGATGCAGATAGTTTTACAAAGTTAAGGTGTTCATTATTAACGTTATGTACGCTATCTGTATTATTTACTATGTCTTGTAAGCTTTGGGTTATTTGCATACTGGCATTAATAATACTGTGGCTTAACTGTATTTGTTGCTCACTTGATTGCTCAGTATTTTTCATTGATTCAGTGACTTGTGTATTGCTGTGTGCACTAGCTTGAGCACTGTTATATGTTGTGCTGAGTAACTCACTTAAATGGGCAGTAAATATATTGTATTGTGAACTTAAATCTTTAAATTCGTCATACGAAAAGTGGGGAAGTTTTGCTGCTAAATTTGCATCTTGTTGGTTTATATCTATCAAAGTATCGCGCATAGCAGTAACAGGGCGAACAATTAAAAAACGCATATAAAAAAGAGTAAAAATAAAACCAGATATGATCACAAGCGTAAGCAGCCAAAATAGCCCTGTACTTTGCTGTTGTTCGCTTAAACTCTGATGCAGCCAAAATAACGTAATTGCTTGGAACAATAATACAAAACTTAAATTACCGACTATTTTACGCGTTAACGTAAAAAAGAATGTTTGCTCTATATAGTTATAAATTTTCATAAAACCACTCATTATGCTCAAGCCCTACGATTGTTATTTAAGTGAGGGGAATGTAAGTTAGCTCTTTTGTAACGACAACAAGTAAGCTTTGGTTCGCGCTGGGTAATTTGTAAAAATTCCGTCTATGCCATACTCAATCATTAGCGCTATATCTTCTTCCCTATCGACTGTATAAGCATAAATCTTTAGGCCTCTTTTTTTTGCATCATCTGCAAAAGCCTTATTTATAAAGGTTTTATCTACATGCACGCTAAAAGCGTTTAAATCACTAGCAAACTTTGCATAGTTAATTGGAATAGAAGAAGTAAGGGCGCCTATTTTAAGCCATGGTAGCTTGTTTTTAAGCCACTGTAGTTGATGATGATCAAACGATGATACTAAAATATTGGCTTTCGATATTTTTTTAGCTTCAATGTTTTGTTCTAATTGAGCCACAAACCTTTCTAGTGCAAACGTGTGTTTAAGCTCTATATTTAATAAAGATTTATTGTTATTCCAATCAAACAGCTGTTGAAGAGTAGGAATTTTTTCACCATTTCCAGCATCAAGCTTAGAGAGCTCATGAGCGGTAAAGTTACTCACCCTACCTTGACCGCTGGTGGTTCTATCAAGCCATGAGTCATGTATTACCATGTAATCATCTAAGGAACTTTGAATATCTACTTCAATACCATCAACACCTACTTTTAACGCTTCTAAAATAGCGCTTTTGGTGTTTTCAGGAAAATCCCCACTGGCACCACGGTGTGCAAATACTTTCATTGTCGAGCCTTTTTAGTGATTGACCACGTTTCAAAACAAGCGGCACTCACTATGAGTGCACCACCAACTAACGTCATAATAGTAGGACGTTCATGAATAATTACTATAGCCAGTATGGTGCCATAAAGTGGCTGCAAGCAAGAAATTAACCCCGCGGTTGCCGCTGATAAATGCTTTAAACTTGCTGCAAATAACGAGTGCGGTGTAGCTGTAAATATAACACCCGCTACAGCAATTAAAATCAGGTCGTGATTACTAACCTCATACACTGGTACTTCTATAAATGCACACAACATAATGCTTGCCACTAAGGTTTGATAAAACATCGTTTGCGGCCCGCCATATTGGCTAAAGTAGCGCTTATGAGTAATGTTTCTTATTGAAAAAAACAATGCTGATATCACACCTGTTATTACACCTAGGGTTACATCATCGCCCAAGTTTGCACTTGGTACTAATAAGTAAATACCTAAAACAACCACCGCTGCACTTATTATATCTTTTGCTTTTGGCCTGCTTTTATTAAATAAGGGTTCTAAAAACACCGTCATTACGGGGTAGCTAAAAAATGCCAGCATTCCAATAGTTATACCGGCCATTTGCATACCAGCAAAATAGGTAACCCAGTGAATACCCACCGCAACACCTAAAAATAACGCAATAAGATAGTCTTTAGGTTTGTTGAGTTTAATTTGTTTTTTTTGAAAATAAAGCATGGCTAAAATAGCCATTCCTGCAATTGCAGTTCTGTAAACGGTAATATCTAAAGCATTTAAACCAATAAGTTTGGCAAATAGAGCGGTCCCGCCAAAAAGTAATACCGCTATGTGTAAATAAATTAAACTTTGTTGCTGAGGCTGCATTTAGTTTCCTTGTTGTACTTTTTGAATATATTAACATTGCTTAAAAATTCTTAAGATGAATTTTTTACCGCATGACAAAAGTCATTAAAGTTGATGACACTTCACACTCTTATTATTTTTGTACGCGGGCATAGTTACCTTACTCAACAGGAGGTAATTATGAATTCTTTAATTTTAACCAGCTTAACTATTAATGAAGTGCTAGAGGCGTTAAGTTTTACGATTACGTACGCAGATTGCTTTATGCTGGTATGCATTTTTATGTTATTTATATTTATTAATAAAAATAGTGCTATAAGTAAAAATAATATACCTGAGGTATTAGTATGAGCTCGTTAAGCAGCTTTTCTCAACAAAGCGATAAAGGTTTTTGGAAATATGGACATTTAATTTTTACCGGCTTTTATTTACTCCCGCTAATAATTAATTTTGCGAGCTTTACAGTTAACCAAATTGTTATGTCTTTAGCCTTCTATATTGCTTTTATTCTTTTGTATATAAAAGCAATAAACTGTAAAAGCGCAGGGGTGACTAAGTTATTTGTAGCCATGCTCTTAATTTGTTTTTGCGCTACTTTTTACACCACAGGTACTCCTACTTTATTTGGTTTCGTAGCCTATATAGCAGGCTACTCTTACAGCTACCGTCAAAGAATTTATGCTGCGATCGCAATTATATTCACGGTTTTATTAAGCACATATATTGGAGATATAGGTAAGGTTCAATACTTTTTAGGCGTTGCTTTGATTCTTTGCGCCACATTATTTAGTTACGGTATTGCAGCAAAAAGAGAAAGCTTATACAAAAAGCGCGAACAAGAAAGCGCTAACCAACTAGAGCAACTAGCAGCTATTGCAGAGCGAGAACGAATAGCTCGCGACTTGCATGATATTTTAGGCCATTCACTTTCATCTATTGCTCTAAAGGCTGAGCTTGCTAATAAGTTAAACCAAGGAGAGCGCTACGCTCAAGCAAATAGCGAAATTGCACAAGTGGCCGATTTGGCAAGGCAGTTACTTAGCGATGTAAGAAGCGCCGTAAGTGATTTAAAACAGCTTAATCTTGTCAGCCAAGTAGCACAGTTAAAGCAAAGGTTAATAGAGCAAGGGTTTAACGTTTCATTTAATGTGGTTTTAAATGCTCTGCCCGCTAAAGTAGAGGGTATAGCAGGCCTTATAATTAAAGAGGCAGTAACTAACTTATTACGCCATAGCAATACAAAAAATTGCGAAATAAATATAGAACAAACAGCGCAGCAGTTACTTATAACCGTAATTGACCATGGTCCGTGCAGTACATTGAATTCGGGCAATGGTCTAAATGGTATTAAAGAGCGAGCAGAGCAACTAAATGGCAGTGCAGCATTTACCTGTGGCGATAATTTTACTTTAAAAGTAGTGCTGCCAATTACAGCTAAGGATTTATAATGATCAGAGTGTATTTAGTGGAAGATCAGGCGCTTGTGCGCGACGCAGTAGCAGCATTGTTAGGGCTTGATTTTAATATTGAGATTATTGGGCAAGCAAGTAACGGGCAAGATGCACTCAATGCAATTGAGGCGCTTGATAGTGATTTACACCCCGATATAATTTTAACTGATATAGAAATGCCGACCATGAATGGTATAGAGCTTAGCGAAAAAATAGCCGCTAAGTTCCCTGCTATAAAAATGGTTATTATGACCACATTTTCTCGTGCAGGTTATATTAGGCGAGCGCTTACGGCAGGTGTTAAAGGTTTTATTTTAAAAGAAGCACCCAGTGAAGAGTTAATAAATGCGCTTAAAAAAGTAATGCAGGGGCAAAAAGTGATAGACCCAGAGCTTGCTATTAATGCATTAGACGACGCCGATCCGCTTACTGATAAAGAACGCAAAGCGCTTAAACTTGCAAGCGACGGCCTTAAAACAAGCGACATAGCCAAGCAGCTATTTATAAGCGAAGGGACTACGCGTAACTACCTATCAGACGCTATTGCAAAATTAAATGCCACTAACCGCATAGATGCTGCGCGTATAGCTAAACAAAAAGGGTGGCTTTAATTAGTGGGTTTATAAATTATAAGCAAAGTATTATTATGTTATGCATAAAAGTAACGAACAGCGCTTAAAATTAGCTTAAAAAGCGCTAAAAGAGGTTTTAATGGCAAATTTAATAGAACTAACAACTAAAAATAATATCGCTATACTCACCATGAATACCGCTGAAAACCGCCATAACCCAGCGTTTTTGGCTGAGTTTAATTTACACCTAGACCACATTGAAGCAGATCAAAACATTAAGTCAGTTATTTTAACGTCTTCAAGTGATAAAAACTGGTCATTGGGTATCGACCTTCAATGGATGTCTAATCCAAGTATTTTACCTGCAGCAATTTCAGACTTTATGATTCAAATAAGTAACTTATTTAAACGTATAGTTACTTTTCCTATGCCTATTATTGCTGCGTTAAACGGGCATACCTATGGTAATGGTTCTGTACTTGCGTGTGCGTGCGACTTTAGATTTATGAAATCAGACAAAGGCTTTTTTTGTTTTCCTGAAGTGGATGTAATGGTGCCGTTTGTTCCGTCGATGTTTCCTATAATTAATAAGGCAATTTCGCAAACCTTCTTTAATCGCCTAGCTATGTCAGGAGAGCGTGCAGGTGCACAGCAGTTGCTAGAGAACAAAGTAGTTGAAGCTGTGTTTGCAAATAACGACGAACTGCAAGCAGGTGTACTTGAGTTTGCTCAGCAGTTTAATAAAAATCGTTGGATTTACGCTCAAAATAAAACACAAATGAATAAGCAGATTTTACTTACTATGAAAGAAGAAGATCCAAGCTTTATTGATAATATAAGTAAACTGTTGTGGAAAAATCTACAAAAAAAATAGTATAAGTCTTAGTATTGCTACCAGATGAAAACACTTTGCAGTTAAGGGATCGTTAAGCCCCAATGCGCTAAATTTTTAAACTATACACCAAGGTAAACAGCAAGGTAAAAGTGCTTTCTTAAAAGTTTAATAGCTTTTACCTGTCTCATTATAACTATATGGGTTAAAATACCTACATAACCAACTAACAAGATAGTGAATGTCAAACCAAGATCCAAATCTCAGTCGAGAACAAGAAAAGTACGAAAACCCAGTCCCTAGTCGTGAGTTTATACTTACTCACCTTCAAGAGCGTTCAAAGCCTGCTAACTACGCGCAATTATGTGAAGAACTAGCAGTAAATGATGACGAACGCCAAATAGCATTTAAACGCCGCCTTCGCGCTATGGAGCGTGACGGACAGCTGTATTTTAATAAATTTAAATGCTACGCCCTAATTGACGAAGCCGGTTTAACCAAAGGCAAAGTAATAGGCCACAGAGACGGTTTCGGCTTTTTAGAAGTTGAAGGCGAGAGTAAAGATTGGTTTATTGCTAAGCACCAAATGAATATGGTGTTACATGGCGACATTGTACTAGCTAAAGGCACTAAACGTGGTTCTGGCTCAAAATGCGATGCACGTATTATAAAAGTGCTTACTAACGAGCGCGCGCCAATTGTTGGCCGTTACTTTGTTGAGCACGGTGTTGCTGTTGTAGTCGCTGAAGACCCGCGCATAACGCAAGATATAATGATTTTACCAGGCAACGAAAACGGTGCCCGCCATAACCAAATGGTGCAGGTTAAAATTACGCAAAACCCAAGCCGTAACATGAACGCGGTAGGTAAAGTTATAGATGTACTTGGTGAGCATTTAGCCCCAGGTATGGAAATTGAAGTTGCACTTCGCAATCACGATATTCCACATGTATGGCCAGAAGAAGTTGAAGCACAAGTTGCTCACCTAGGGGAATTTGTTGAAGAAGCCGACAAACAAGGTCGCGTAGATTTACGTGATTTACCACTTGTAACTATTGATGGCGAAGATGCACGCGACTTTGATGACGCCGTATATTGTGAACCTAAAAAATCAGGTGGCTGGCGCTTATGGGTTGCTATTGCTGATGTATCGCATTACGTAGGAATGAACACGCCGCTTAACAAAGAAGCAATTTTGCGTGGTAACTCAGTGTATTTCCCTGAGCAAGTAATTCCGATGCTACCAAAAGTGCTTTCTAACGGATTATGTTCGCTTAATCCAAAAGTAGATCGCTTATGTATGGTTGCCGAAATGACCGTGTCGAGTGCGGGTAAACTTTCGGGTTATAAGTTTTACGAAGCGATAATGAACTCGCATGCACGTTTAACTTACACCAAAGTAAATGCCATTTTACAAAACGACGAAAAACTACGCGAAGAATACTCAGCCGTTGTGCCACATTTAACTGATTTACAGCAAATGTACATGGCACTTAAAGCTGCACGCCAAGACCGTGGTGCCATAGAGTTTGAAACCCTAGAAACACGTTTTGTATTTAACGCTCAGCGTAAAATAGAATCAATAGTGCCTGTTATTCGTAACGACGCGCACAAACTCATTGAAGAATGTATGATTTTAGCCAACGTATCAGCGGCTAAAATTCTTGAAAAGCACGAAGCAAGCGCGCTTTATCGCGTGCATGACGAACCAGACCAAGAAAAACTAGGTAACTTTACTAAGTTTTTAGGCGAGTTAGGTATTGAAAGTACATTAAGCGACGAGCCAACACCAAAAGAAATAACGCAAGTATTAGCGCGATTGGGTGAGCGCCCAGAAGCTGAACTTATTCAAACTATGTTACTGCGTTCAATGAAACAAGCTGTATATCAGCCAGATAACATTGGTCACTTTGGTTTAGCGTTATCGGCTTACGCGCATTTTACATCGCCAATACGTCGTTACCCAGATTTAGTAGTGCATCGTGCTATTAAAGCAGTAATAAAAGCACAAGGTCAGCAAACGTCTGGCGAATATGCTTACACCGACGACGAAGTTGATCAACTAGGTGAGCAGTGTTCTACAACAGAGCGTCGCGCTGACGATGCAACTCGCGAAGTAGCTGATTGGCTTAAATGTGAGTTTATGCAAGACCATGTAGGTGAAGAGTTTGATGGTGTTATTTCATCGGTTACCAATTTTGGTTTGTTTATTCGTTTAGATGATTTACAAATTGATGGGCTTATTCACGTTACTAATTTAGGCGACGAGTTTTTTGCGCATGATGCTGCAAAACACACCCTAATAGGTGAGCACTCTCACAAAGTTTATCGCCTTGGCGATAAAGTAACAGTAAAAGTTGCGTCGGTTAGTTTAGACGATCGCCGTATAAACTTAACGCTTAAAGGCGATGTTGCACAAGACAGATACTCACGTCGTCGTGCACCAAAAAAAGGCTCAGGTAAGTCTGAGCATGCGCCAGCAAGTGTGCGTTCGCAATTAAAAGCAGGCAAAGTACCAGGTAAAAAGTCGCACAGCGATGACAAACCAAAAGGTAAAAAAAAGCCAGCAAATAAAAATAAAGGCAAGCCTGCAAATAAGTCTGCAACTAAACCCGTAGATAAAAAAGCAGCAGACTCTGCCGTAAAGAAAAAACCAAAGAAGAAGGCCGTTAAAAAGCCTAAAAGAGCAGGCAAAAATGCCCGCAAACGTACTAGCCCAGGAGCAGACAATACGTGAGTAATGAATTAATTTTTGGCTTTCATTCTGTTGAAGCAATTTTAGAAAGCGAACCAGAGCGCTTTGTAGAAATTTACGCCCTTAAAGGTCGTGACGACAAACGCTCAACTCCGATTATTGATGAAGCACGTAAATTTGGTATTTCAGTACAGTTTATGCAGCGTAAAGCCCTTGATAGCAAATCAAAAGGTGAGCAGCATCAAGGTATTATTGCCAACGTAAAAGCAGCGCCAACGTTTAACGAAAAAGATCTTGATGCGATAATCGCTCGTGAAGACACACCGTTTTTACTTGTGCTTGATGGTATTACCGATCCGCATAACTTAGGCGCATGCCTACGTAGTGCAGACGCGGCAGGTGTTCACGCTGTAATTGTACCTAAAGATAAGTCGGCTAAGCTTAACGGTACCGCACGTAAAGTGGCCTGTGGCGCAGCCGAAACAGTACCGCTTATTCAAGTGACTAACCTTGCGCGTACGCTTCGCGAAATTAAAGATGCAGGCGTATGGGTTGTAGGTACCGCTGGCGAAACTGATAACCACGTATTTGATGCAAGCTTAACGGGGCCAATGGCTATTGTTATGGGCGCAGAGGGCGAGGGCATGCGACGCTTAACGCGTGAGCATTGCGATATGCTTGTTAAAATCCCAATGGCGGGTACTGTTTCAAGCTTAAACGTATCGGTAGCCACGGGTATTTGTTTGTTTGAAGTATTACGCCAACGTAACGCAAATAACTAATATATAAAACGATAAGTTTTATGTATTAAAAAGCCGAGATTGAAATTCAATCTCGGCTTTTTTGTGTCTGTAATTTACGCTTTTAACTTTGCACCAATTGATACTCTATTATAGCGATAGGAAAATAACTCTATAGCAAGGCAAAAATAACGCAATATAGTTGTTCTTATATGAGTTATTTTTAACGCAGCTAGTGAACGATTTCTCCTATACAAAGCGCAGGTAAACGGTTTAATAACAAGGCAATAATTTAGATGTGTAGTGTTCTTACATAAAAAATTATTAACGCTGTTAGTGAACCATTTCTCCTATATAAAGCGCAGGTAAACGGTTTAATAACAAGGCAATAATTTAGACGTGTAGTGTTCTTACATAAAAAATTATTAACGCTGTTAGTGAACCGTTTAACCAGCTTTCAATTTAGAATGAGTAAGTGTAGCCCATCTGTACAGTACGCGGCTTACCTGGTTGAATGCCACCGTTTGAGCGGTTAGCAACGTATGTTTTATCAAACAAGTTATCAACGCTTAGGTATACTTTTTGATTCTCATCGATTAAGTATTTAGCAGCTAAATCCCATACTACGCGGCTATCAATTGCGTTTAAGCCCGCCTCAGTTAAGTTAGCATGCGCATCAGATACGTAACGTATTTGGCTGTTAACTACAAACGCAGAAAACTCAGCACCTAACGATAACGCTACTTGGTTTTCTGGTACGTAAGGCATTGCATCGCCTTTTTCTACCGCGCCCCAAATTTCTGAATCAAAATCGTTTTTAAACTCAGAGTCTGTGTAGGTGTACGTTAATTTAACTGGGAACATCGCTGTATCAGTTGCAAAAGTACGTGCTGCACTAAATTCAAAACCCGCTACTTCTACTTCACCGTAGTTGTATTGGTCGCCAATGTTGTCGTCGCTACAACCAACCGCTGCAGTACAGTTACCGTGCATGTTGTCGTAGTCTGAGTAAAAGGCAATTACTTCACCGCTAAAGCCATCCATATTAAAGCGAGAGCCAAACTCAATGTTTACACTTTCTTCTTCTTCTTGGTCTGCATTACCAGGTGCTGCTGGTGCATAACCTTTTTGAATGCCCGCAAGTAGCGTTACGTTTTCGTTAAGCGTGTAAGTAGCACCTAGTGACGGGACTAAAATTTCAGCGTCGTTCGACACATCTTTAGTTAAACCGTTGCTGCGTGTTGGATCTGATTTAGACCACTCTTCACGCGTAATAGTAATGTCTTCATAACGAAGGCCTGCACTTACTACTAATGCATCAATTGTCCACTCATCTTGAATAAACAAGGTGCTTGCTTCTGCGCTATCTACGCGGTTGCTATCAGAGCCCGGAACGCCTTGCTCTGTAAGCGTTAAGCTTAGGTCTTGATTAAGTGTGTATTTGTCTTCCCATTGAAAACGATCCATTTCGTCTTCGTGGTAACGTACGCCAACAGTCACATAGTGATCGCCTGCCGGAATATGTAATTCAGACTGAATACCTTTGGCTTGGTAATCGCGGTTATTAGCTTTAATACCAATACCTTCAATACCTTCGCTTGTTGGGTTTGCTTCAAATTCACTGTATTGCTCAAGGTAGCTTTCGCTTACTTTGCTGGCTTTATACCAGTTACGATGAAAATCGTTTAAGTAAGCCGTAGCTAAAAACTCATAGCCATCACCAAAACGGTATGCATAGTTAAGTTGGTATGCGTTGTGGCGCGTATTCATTTCATCGTTTTGCGATGCAGCATAACGACGGTAAGGACTTTGTTTATAGTCTTCGTCAGTTAAGCCCATGTATGTTTCGTCTGATGTTTCGTCAGAGTACTTAATTTTTAGCTCAAGATTATGCGCATCGTTTTGACCAAACGTATGGCCAAACTTTAATAGTAAATCTGTTTTTTCAAAGCCGGTGTTGTCATTGCCTACTGGCAGCTCTTTAAAGCCGTCTGCGCCGTAAGTAAATACTTCAATTAAACCTGCTGTGTTATTTTTTTCTTTACCAAAGTAAGCGTGGCCTTTGTAGTAACCGTCGCTACCAAGGGCTGCATCTACCATACCTTTTGAGCTATTTGGCTCAGTTGGTAAGCTGCGCGAAAGTAAGTTTAAAACACCACCCGTAGTACGCGGGCCGTACTTAACTGAGGCTGCGCCTTTTAATACCTCAATAGATTCCATACGACCCATAGTAGGGAAGTAGTATGCAGAAGGTGCTGAATATGGTGCTGGTGCAACTAATACACCGTCTTCCATTACTGATATTTTATCGTTACGGCCAGTACCTGTACCGCGCATACCAATATTAGGACGAAGGCCATAACCGTCTTCTTCTTGCACGTAAACGCCCGGAACAGACGCTAAAACGCGAGAAATATCGGTAAACTGGAATTTTTGAAGCTCTTCTTCAGAAATAAACGTAGCCGAACCAGGGATATCGTTAATTGCCTGCTGAGAGCCAATAACAGTAATTTGTTCAAAGCGTTGTTCTTTATTGCTGGTGTCTTTTGCTATTGCAGTAGCACTAAAAGACAAAGCAACCGCAGTTGCCAAAGTAGATACTAAAAACTTAGGGTTCATTGTGTTCCTAATCATGTCAATTATCTTAATTGGCGCAATTTGAACACGTTAACGAATACGAATCAATGTTATTAACTATTTAATTATTCAGTTTAATAGAACTAAAAACACCTGCTTATGCAACTTAATTAACTAAATTGTTTCTTTTGTATTATTTTGTAATTGCTTTACTAACTATAAAGGCTGAACGAATTATATGTGCTACGTAAGCGCTAGCCCAAGCGTAGAGCTATAAATTCAGCGAGTTTATCTACCGCATTTTCCGACTCACCCGAACTTTTAACCAAGCTAATACCAATATTACCAAGAGCTGGTAAATGCTTGGTTTGAACCTGATAGTTAAGCTCACTCGGTACTGTACTTTTGGCAAGTACCGTAATACCTAAGCCTTCTTTTAATGCAGCAATAAGGCCGGTTAAATCGGCGTTGCTATAAACTATTCGGTATTTAATGCCTGCACTTTTTAATGCATCAGTAGCACGGCGACGATAAATACACCCCTCTGGTGCGGTAACTAGGGTAACCACCTCATTATGCGCAAGTGACAGGTCGCCCACCCACACTAGTTCGTCTTGCATAAAAATAGGGAACTTATCTGAGTTGAGTCGCTCATTTAGCGCAAGTACTAAATCGAACTGATCTTGGCGAGAAGCCGAAAGCAAATGCTTACTTAAACGCGACTTAACCTCTAACGACACCTCAGGGTAGAGCGCCACAAAGTCGCCAATAATAGAAGGTAAAATACGCGCTGCAAATTCGCTCGGAATACCCAAGCGCACTTTACCTGCAATGTTTTCTGAGGTGAACTGCTGCAAAATAGCATCGTTGTGTTGCATCATTTGTTTTGCCATAGGCAATAATAGCTCGCCGTACTGGTTTAATACTTGGCGCTGCCCTTGTTTTTTAAATAGTTTATAGCCAAGCACGTCTTCTAAGCGCTTTATTTGCAAACTTACAGCAGGTTGCGACAGGCCAAGTAAATCGCCTGCTTTAGCAAAACCACCTACCTCAACTACCATCACAAAAGTACGTAAACCGTCTGTTGATATGTTTTTCATATTTAAAATTACAATTTATATGGCTATATATATAAGTATTATTTATCAATTGATAAATAATTACAATTTGTTGTTGATAGGCGTGGGCAATATACTTTTATAATCGAAAATACATAGGTGTTTGTTATGACTTTTAACCCAATAATGTTTGCCCGCCACAGCAACGCAAGTAGTGCGGTTACTAACGCTTTGCAAACTAACAACAATCACGTTGTAATGGATTTTAGCGGCACCGAAACCAGTGTATTTTTAAGCACTATTTTAGGCCTTGATTTAACTAAGCTTACCGCCAGCGGTTTAGGCTTAAAAGGCACGCTTGATGGCGACTATAATTCTGACTACAGTTTTGCTGTTTATTACTTTAGCGAAACCGCCTTTAGATTCGTACTACCACACAACGCAAGCCTTCAACTACAAGCGCTTATAAACGAGCAGCAATTACGTTTTGATATTGATTATGTAGTACGCACCGATCTGGCAAGCTTTATTTTAAGTGGCGACAACGCATTTGATACCCTAGTTAATGCTTTTAAATTAACACCAGGTTTGCGCCTTTCTGACGCGCAACTTTGCTACGGTGCACAAAGCGGTGATGTATTTATTACCGCCATTGATAAAAACGACGAACAACACTTTGTATTAGTAGCTAAACAACAAAAATTACAAAAATGGCAAAGCTACATGCAAGCGCAAGGTTTTGCACTTATGCATAGTGAAGCCGCATAACGAATACAAACAACAGGTAAGCATAACAATGCTTGCCTGTTTTTATATCTATTTAAGCCACGCCCTAAACAGGGTTAATTTAAACGTGAAGGAATGTTATGACTTCTAAAACTGTACTACATGCTAAGCACCTAGAAGCGGGCGCAAAAATGGTTGATTTTCATGGCTGGGAAATGCCAATCAACTACGGCTCACAAATAGAAGAGCACAATAGCGTGCGTACCGACGCTGGTATGTTTGACGTATCACACATGACTATTGTTGATATTGAAGGGCCTCAAGCAAAAGCATTTTTACGTAAGCTAGTAGCTAACGACGTTGCAAAATTAACCGTACCAGGCAAAGCGCTTTACACAGGCATGCTTAACGAGCAAGGCGGTGTAATAGACGACTTAATTATTTATTTCTTTAGTGAAACGTTTTACCGCCTAGTTGTTAACTCAGCAACGCGCGAAAAAGACCTAGCGCATTTAGCTAACGTATCGAGCGACTTTGACGTAACTGTTACAGAGCGCCCAGAGTTTGCAATGGTTGCAGTACAAGGCCCTAACGCTAAAGCAAAAACAGCCACTCTTTTAAATGCTGAGCAACAAGCCGCTGTTGAAGGTATGAAGCCATTTTTTGGTGTTCAAGTAGGTGATTTATTTATTGCCACAACGGGTTATACTGGCGAAGACGGTTACGAAATAGTAGTACCGAACGACCAAGCAGCCGATTTATGGCAACAACTGCTAGACGCAGGTGTTAAGCCTGCTGGTTTAGGTGCACGCGACACGCTACGTTTAGAAGCAGGTATGAACCTTTACGGCCTAGATATGGACGAAAGCGTATCACCACTTGCAGCTAACATGGCATGGACCATTGCATGGGAACCAGAAGATCGTGACTTTATTGGCCGTGACGTACTTGTTAAGCAACGCGCAGAAAAAAGCACTGACAAACTAGTTGGCTTAGTGTTTGAAGAAAAAGGCGTTTTGCGTAGCGGTTCTAAAGTAATTGTTGATGGTGGTGAAGGGGTTATTACCTCAGGTACTTTCTCACCAACACTTGGTTTTAGTGTAGCCCTTGCACGTGTACCACGTTCAACAGGCGATACAGCTCAAGTAGAAATGCGTAAAAAATTAGTAAACGTTAAAGTAGTAAAGCCTAGCTTTGTACGTAACGGTAAATCAATAATTTAAATAATTTGGTTATATCAATCAGTGTAATTACAGTGATTGATATCCTCCCAATATAAACCAAAGGACAAATAAAATGAGCAACATTCCTAGCGAGTTAAAATACGCACCTTCACACGAGTGGGTTCGTAACGAAGGCGACGGTACATTTACTGTTGGTATTTCTGAGCATGCACAAGAACTTCTTGGCGACATGGTATTTGTTGAATTACCAGAAGTTGGCGACGAAGTAGACGCTGGCGAAGACTGTGCAGTAGCAGAGTCAGTTAAAGCAGCATCAGACATTTACGCACCTATCAGTGGCGAAATTGTTGCTATTAACGAAGAACTTGAAGACTCACCAGAAACAGTAAACAACGACGCTTACGGCGACGGTTGGTTATTCCGTATTAAAGCATCTGACGAGTCTGAGCTAGACAACTTATTAGACGCTGAAGGTTACTCGCACACTATCGACGAAGAATAATTATTCTTTGTAGATAACTAAAAGCCCCGTTTAATGTATAAAAATGGGGCTTTTATGATTTTACAGCTCACAACCCCATACTGAGTGAACTGTTAAATCGTCAAATATTTTAATTAATGCTAGTTACCCATTAGCATTTAGGATCATAGGAATCTGGATTCATGTCAAACGCCAAATCTCTTGAAGAACTAGAGCAAAAGCAAGATTTTATTCGCCGCCATATTGGGCCAAGCCCAGCACAAGTAAGCGATATGCTAAGTGCTTTAGAAGTATCGAGTGTGCAAGAGCTCATTGACCAAACTGTACCGGCTAGCATTCGTCTAGAACAACCGCTAACAGTTGGGCAAAGCCGTACTGAAGTTGAAACACTAAGCTACTTAAAATCAGTAGCAAGCAAAAATAAAGTTTTCAAATCGTACATTGGCCAAGGCTACCACCCAACTAACGTACCGCACGTAATTTTACGTAACGTACTAGAAAATCCAGGTTGGTATACAGCGTACACACCGTATCAGCCAGAGATTGCTCAAGGGCGTTTAGAATCATTATTAAACTTCCAAACTATGACCCTAGATTTAACAGGTCTTGATTTAGCAAGTGCATCACTACTTGACGAATCAACAGCGGCTGCAGAGGCTATGGGCCTTGCAAAACGCGTATCAAAAGCAAAAAAAGCCAATGCC
This sequence comes from Pseudoalteromonas sp. SR44-2, assembly GCF_014163745.1. Classification (NCBI taxonomy): domain Bacteria; kingdom Pseudomonadati; phylum Pseudomonadota; class Gammaproteobacteria; order Alteromonadales; family Pseudoalteromonadaceae; genus Pseudoalteromonas; species Pseudoalteromonas sp. SR44-2. The sequence continues at coordinate 120,400 of NZ_JACJDW010000008.1, forward strand.
TTTTTTATTGCAGACGACGTACACACACAAACAATCGACGTAGTAACAACGCGTGCCGAGCAGTTTGGTTTTGAAATAATTGTAGGTAAAGCAGAAGATGCCGTTAACTTTGATATTTTTGGCGCATTGTTCCAATACCCAACTACATCAGGCGAAGTGGTCGACATAACTGACCTAATTGCTGGCGTACAAAGCAAAAAGGCCATTGCCTGTGTTGCTGCCGACATAATGAGTTTATTACTATTAAAAGCACCGGGTAAGCTAGGTGCAGACGTAGTACTTGGTTCGGCTCAGCGTTTTGGCGTACCTATGGGTTACGGCGGCCCACATGCTGCATTTTTTGCAACACGTGACGCATACAAACGTTCATTACCAGGTCGTATTATTGGTGTATCTAAAGACCGTTTAGGTAACGACGCACTACGTATGGCAATGCAAACGCGCGAACAACACATTCGTCGCGACAAAGCCAACTCAAACATTTGTACAGCGCAAGTATTACTTGCCAACATGGCAGCGTTTTACGCGGTGTACCACGGTCCACAAGGCTTAAAAACTATCGCGCAGCGTATACATCGCTTTGCTGATATTTTAGCAAGTGGCCTTAAAGCTAAAGGCATCGCACTTAAGCACAGCACTTGGTTTGATACGCTAACAGTAGTAAGCGATAGCAAAGACGACGTAATAGCACGTGCAATTGCAAAAGGCGTAAACTTTGCAACAAACCACGAAGGCGAGTACTCAATTTCGGTATCAGAGACAACAACACGTGCCGATATTGCACAGTTATTCGATATTATTTTAGGCGAAGGTCATGGCCTAAGTGTTGACGCTATTGCCGCCGACGTTGAAGCAAACGGCAGCGAGTCAATTCCTGCAAGTTTAGTACGTGACGACGAAGTACTAACGCATCCAAACTTTAACAGCTACCACAGCGAAACAGACATGCTTCGCTACATTAAGCGACTAGAAAGCAAAGACTTATCGCTTAATCACTCAATGATCTCGTTAGGCTCATGTACCATGAAACTAAACGCGACCGCCGAGATGATCCCAATTACGTGGCCTGAGTTTGCAAACCTTCACCCATTCTGCCCGCTAGATCAAGCAGAAGGTTACCAAATAATGATTGGCGAGCTACACGACTGGCTAGTAAACATTACCGGTTACGATGCAGTATCACTACAGCCAAACTCTGGCGCGCAAGGTGAATATGCAGGCTTAATCGCGATTCGTAAATACCACGAATCACGAGGGGATGCACACCGTAATGTATGTTTAATCCCAAGCTCTGCGCACGGTACTAACCCTGCATCAGCGCAAATGGCGAGCATGAAAATTGTGGTAGTTAACTGCGACAAAAACGGTAACGTAGACATGGCAGACCTTAAAGCGAAAGCTGAGGAAGTGTCTGAAAACTTATCGTGCATTATGATCACATACCCGTCTACTCACGGTGTATACGAAGAAACAATTCGCGAAATTTGTGACATTATTCATGAGCACGGCGGCCAAGTTTACATGGACGGCGCAAACATGAACGCACAAGTGGGCGTAACAAGCCCAGGCTTTATTGGCTCAGACGTATCGCATTTAAACTTGCATAAAACGTTTTGTATTCCACACGGTGGCGGTGGTCCAGGTGTTGGCCCAATTGGTGTTAAATCGCACCTTGCGCCGTTTATGCCAAACCACAGCGTAATTAACGTACCAGGTACTAACATTGGTAACGGTGCGGTATCGGCAGCGCCTTACGGCTCAGCCGCTATTTTACCTATTTCATGGGCTTACATCACCATGATGGGTTCAGAGGGCTTAAAACAAGCCACTGAAATGGCAATCGTTAATGCTAACTACTTAACGCATGAGCTAAGCAAGCACTTCCCAATTTTATACCGTGGTCGTAACAACCGTGTTGCTCACGAATGTATTGTTGACTTACGCCCGCTTAAAGAGCAATCAGGCATTACTGAAATGGACGTAGCTAAGCGCTTGCAAGATTACGGCTTCCATTCACCAACTATGTCGTTCCCAGTAGCTGGTACATTAATGATTGAGCCAACTGAGTCTGAATCAAAAGGTGAGATTGACCGCTTTATCGAAGCAATGGTGTCGATTAAAGGCGAAATTGAAAAAGTAATCTCTGGCGAATGGTCAATCGAAAACAACCCGCTAGTGTTTGCACCGCACACACAAGGCGATGTGTTAGGTAACGAATGGGACCGCGCGTACGACCGTTTTTACGCTGCATTCCCAGTGCCTGCAGTAGCTAAAAACAAGTTCTGGCCAACCGTTACACGTATTGATGACGTGTACGGCGACCGTAACTTAGTATGTTCATGCCCAGCAGTAGAGACTTACCGTGACTAAGAGTTGCGATTAATCTTTGAACTTTAATGGGTAGTAAGTTCCATTATTGTTTGGGAATTTATCAAAATTAAAAAAGCCGTTGCAGTAATGTAACGGCTTTTTTGTGTGTGGTGATTCGCCATTAATCATATGAACGTAGGTTGGGAAGAGTGCAACGAAGCCCAACGAATCACAAATATACTTACTCCCTCAAAAGCCAAGAGTATGTGTTATTTAATGTAGGCGTTTAGCTTGCTGACGCGCGGGCGATAGCCTTAAAGTTATAAATAACATTGTGCACTCGTAGCCTTTAGGCTACATTTATTTGGCAAGTTGAATAAATTGGAGTAATTATTATGGCGCTACAAACATCAGATTTTAATCCGTTTGATTATATGGAAACACAGCAAGAAATTAATACATTTTTAGAAGAGTGTTTAGCTGATGATGATCCAAATACCTTTATTGAAGCACTTGGCTTATTAGTTAAAAAGCATGGCGTGAGTGATATTGCTAAAGCAACGGGATTAAACCGTGAAAGCTTATATAAAGCAGTTAACGGTAAAACCAAGCCACGTTGGGAAACTATTTTTAAAGTGATGAAAGCACTGAACTTTCGCCTTACAACACAAGTTGCATAGGCTAGGTAGAGTGCAACGAAATCAAACAAACCACAAATATACTTACTCGCTCAAAAGCCAAGAGTATGTGTTATTTATTGTAGGCGTTTAGCTTGCTGACGCGCGGGCGATAGCCCGAATAAGTATTTGAATAGGTGTTTGAGGTTATCATCACCGATAACGCGAATGCGTTTGGTACTTCTAGAAATTAGAAACCTTATTCAAGGTTTTGTCGCGCTGGCGACAGCAGCCAAAGAGGGGCTGCCGCTGGTCCCTCTCTGGACACTCTCAGCGCACCCGAGTATCACGCTTAATCCTTCAAACCACAATTGATGTGAACGTAAACGGCGAAGATAGGCCATCCATGGCCTAGTTTCGCCTTATCGCGCATCCATGCGCGACATTACTCATCAATTGCTTATTTTCAGGGCGTGATGACGGGGGAAGGGTGTTAAACGTGAGGTTGGTGTTTGGTCTTGGTAAGAAACAAGACCTGACTCTCTGCATTTTCTCTTTATTTCCCTAGGCTGGGTAGAGGGAAACGAAACTCAACAAATCACAAATATACTTACTCGCTCACAAACCAGGAATATGTATTATTTATTGTAGGCGTACAGCTTGCTGACGCGCGGGCGACAGCCCGAATAAGTATTTGAATAGGTGTTTGAGGTTACTATTACAGATAACGCGAATACGTTTGGTACTTTCTAATGATTAGAAACCTTATTCTAGGTTTTGTCGCGCTGGCGACAGCAGCCAAAGAGGGGCTGCCGCTGGTCCCTCTCTGGACGCTCTCAGCGCACCCGAGCATCACGCTTAATCCTTCAAACCACAATCGATGTGAACGTAAACACCATGAAAGCACGTCCATGTGCAAGCATGGCTTACATTTCATCCATGAAATGAATTATTCATCAATTGCTTATTTTCAGGGCGTGATGACGGGGAAGGGTGTTAAACGTGAGATTGCTGTTTGGTCTTGGCAAGATACAAGGCCTGACCTCGTGTTTCACGCTTTATTAATGGGTGGCCAAATTAACTATGTCACTACACCCCGGACCGACCCCATCGCTTGGACCCCTTTCGGTTCGTTAAACCATGATTGGTGAACTTACTATCTGAATTCGGGAATAATACAGATTGTTAATGTTAAAAAGATTTTTTGGAAGTTCTATTTCCCACAGGTTTTAATAATTATCATATTGAACTTATTAGCTTACATTGATGTTGTAGTTTTATTTTATATAAGGTAATTTATAGTTTAATGAAGCATCTTAAAATAATCTAGGGATAAACATGAGTGAAAGGAATTACGCAACTAAATTAGCACAATCAGATCCATTAGGCTTTTACATCAAGTTAATAGGGTTGAAGTCGCAAGAAAAAGAGCTACGTAAAGTTGATAATATTTATTATATATTGACAGGCATAGTAGTATATAACCAATTAAACCATATAGAGCGCATGCAAGTTATGAAGGCAATCGCTAGTGTTCGAGAAAAAAACCCGAAGCTACATGGTACATTGTTTTCAATACCTCCGCAGCTAGTTGCTGATAAGTATAAATTTAAATGGTCATTAAGTAATTCGGAGTTAAAAGCACATTACGAAAGTAGCAATGGAGTATCATCTGCTTTAAGTTTTATTGGTTTAGATATGAGAACACTTGTTGGTCAAGCCCCAGTAATTGGAGGAATATTACTGGAGATCTCTAAAAATGGAGTTAAAGCAGGAGGAAAAGCTGCTTTTAATTCTGTTTCAAATAGTAAGTTAACTGCTGATATAGCTGCTCAAGCAAAAATTAGAACCACAACAGCTGCTAAGCTCGGTATGTTCGCAGCTTTAGTTACAGTACTTGCAAGTGGAGTACGAACTATGGCTATGGTTGATGAAGAAAAAGCTTTAAATGAATTATATCTCAGAGGTTTAATTGAACCAAAATGATAGGGCTTATAATATTAGGCGCAGTTCTATTAATTTACTATGGAAGAATTAAGCTTTTTAAGCCTACAAGCGAAGCTGTTAAATTTGGGGTTAATAAAACTTTAATTCTTTATGGTATTCATAATGGAATAGCCTTAGGTTTGGGTTTTATACTACCAATAATAGCTATGTTTCCTGTTTCTGAATGGCTTGTATTGCTCGTTATGTTTCTTGCTATATTATCCGAGTTTATCACAATTTATTTTTATATATTTAAAAAGGAGTTTTAAATGATGCTTAGCTTTTTTCTAATAGCTTCGCTAAGTGCGGACTTTCATCTTGCTGGAAAAACTTCGGCAGGCTTAATACTTTGTGAAAATTTAAATAATAAAGCCACTGTCGAAAACACAAAAAAATATAGCAAGTTATATAATGAGCTCAATAGTTATTTAAGCTCTGAGTTAGAGTCAAACTCTGACTTAAGTAATCGATTTTATAGTGCGCAGGTTGATTTCATAAATTCATTTGAAAATGCAGATAAAGATAAATCTTTAGATGAAAGCTTATTAACTACAGAAAAGTGCCAAATACATATAAATAATGCAAATCAGTTGATAAAAAAATTTCAGTGAAATGTTTTATCTTGGGCTTAACTTAATTCGATTACGAGCAATAAAAATCAGCAAGGCCAGGTCTTTCTTTTTGCCTTTTGTGATTAAGGAAAAATGCAAAGCCAGCCCCTAGTAACCCCATTTAAATAAAGGGCAATGTTATTGCCCTTTATTATGTGCTTAAATTGGTAGTTTTAAACTATAGCGCTACTAAGCTTTGCTCTAGCATTGCCTTTATTTGTTTTACTATTTTAGCTTCTGTTTCAGGTTCGAATTGTTGTATACGTGGGGTATGAATATGCCCTGTAGGTACACTTGAATTAAGCGTATCGCGCAGGCGAATACTTCGGTACGATATTTCGTTAGACAAGTAACCACCGCCGCCGCCATTTACCGCAATACTATTTTTAAGATCCCCGTACGAAGGCGCTTTATAGGTTTTTTCAAGCGTGGTGACTTCGTGATTGTCGATAACTTTATAAGGGCCTTTGGCTTGTTGCATGTAACTTACAGGCAAGCTAAATTTTACGAACTCGTTGCCCGGGAGCGGTCGGCCATTAAGCTTTGGTATTACTGGGTTTGTTTGCGTTCCACCATACACAATATTGGCATTATCGGGGGCGGTTACACTGCGGCGTTTACCCGGAAAGTGCTCTAAATCAAATTCTGTTCTGCCCATACTTACGGTTACTACCATGTCTACATTATTAAGTGCGTAGTAGGGGGCAAGTAGTGATTCTATTATACCTTGATCGAAGTCTTCGTAGCGCACAGGCACCATAACGGTGTTAATTTCGGCGCTCACGCCGTTGTAATTAATAACTTGGCCGTCGAGTAATAACGCTGCAACACCTGAGGGGTTACTTTGGTTTATGTTTCTATCGAGTAAGAATGGGTCAAAGCCCGTAAGTAATATTTTTTTAGTGCTGCCTGATGAAAAAGCAAGGTCGGTGCGGCCTCTGCTGCCTTCCTCAAGTAGGGTTAGTAAAGTATTTAGTTGAGCCTGCGTAATTGAAAACTTAGGCGATGTTGTGCGTATTACTTTGCTTGAAAGTAGGCGCGCCCAGTAAAGCTCTCGGTCGTCGTAGTTATTGGTTTTTATTATGCGTTGCTTGGCGCTTTCCCACAGTTCAAAACTAAAGCTTTGTACTAATGTTTTTGCACTTTTAAAGTTGTTAAGCTCTTTAAATTGTTGCTCAAAATTTGATACTTGTGGGGTAAATGCTTTTAAAACATTTGGCATTGCTGATTGGGCTTTGTTGATACGCTGTTCTTCAACAGTTAAAGGATTACTTAAAGCAGCGAATGAAGAAGCAATTAAGCTGGTCGCTAATAATACTTTGATCATAATATTCCTAATATAAGGTTATTGTTTTATATGTAATTTACTATCCTACTATTGCTAACTTAGGGCAACCAATTAACGTTGAATCGACTGAAATTTGCTTTTGCCGTGCATTAGTATTGTTTAACGGCCAATTAGTATCATCGGCTAATAAAAATCCCTGAGTCAAAAATTGATCTTTATAGGTTCTACTTTAAGTTCTAATAAAAGTAAAAAGCCGTTACAGCAATGCAACGGCTTTTCATTATGGTTTTATGCGCTTCGACGATACGAGCGAAAGGCTTTATAGTCCTTTAAAACCCTCTATTAATCATCTGGCCCTTTTAAGGTAAACACTAAATGTTTACGCATATCCTTTAAAATCACGCCTTTTTTAAGCATTGCGCCGCTTAAGCGTTTTTGCCATTTTAATAAATCTGGCTCTGCGGCTGCTAAGGCTTGCTCGTTTTCAAACTGAAAGCACAGCAGTAGTGAACTTGGAAATAAGTGATATTCCACATCAAACCAGCATTGCAACATACCAGGGAGCTCAGCGCGGCCTTGCTCTTCTAATTTTTCAGCAGTATTAAGTACAAGTGCTTGCTGTTTTATTTGCACTGCAGAGAGTTTTTTCATTATTAAAATCCAAGTTAGCGGCTAAAAAATGCAGCCGGAATGCGGGCATTATACGCAAGCTTGTAGGCAGGCAACAACTTTGAAAGGGAGTTAATATTTAATAGAGTGTATCTGCTTAAAATTTAGGAGTGCATGTCGCAAGGCACCTTCGGCTTTTCTAACTTATGTAGGTCGTATAAGCGGCGTAGCCGTGCCATCCGACATTTCAAACTTCATCGCAGGACCTTAATTTGGACATTAATATTAATGTATTTTAACTCTATGGTTAAATAACCTTGTTTGAGGTTTTTTTAAGTAGCTTGCGACAATACAGGATTAGCTGTCGCAAGCCGCCTTTTGAGCCTCTCCGTATTACGTTTAATACTTATAAGAGGTATCAATAGGGACGGTTTATTTGGAGCGGCGCTTGTCTAGTACGTAGCGTACGGCCATTCTTGCAACACCCGCACCAATACCTGAGACTACAGCCCATGTAACGGCCTCTTTAAGATCTGTTTCTTCGCTTGGTCTATCTTTTGGGGCTGGTTCGTTGGTAACCTTTTCCCACGATTTTTGTAAAGTTTTCCTTGTTAACATACCTGCAGATGCAGCGGCGAGACCTATACCTATTGTCGTAATTAGCTGTTTATTACTCATATTATCCTCGATTATTTAGTTGTAACTTGAGTTATTAATAGGTAACTCTTTAAGTAAGAACAGTAGTAACAGCAATTTATATACCGATAGGCTCAAAATAGGTATTACGAGAAACACAAAGCATTTATATCTACCCGCAATAATACTAATCAATTTGAAGCATGAGCCTGATGCTAACTTAGTTGAGGGTTGGTGGTTGCAGAGCAACCAATACCGTGGCATTAGTTAGAATATTAGGTTAAAGATTACTCTACTGTTGTTAGGGTATTTCTTAAGTTAATAACTCAGTACCTAGTAAGGCGTCAATATAGGCGAGCTCTTCGCTAAAAATGCCATTCAAAAAAGCGTTTTGCTCAATTATTATAGTGTCATTAGGTTGGGCTTTGTATTCTTGTTGGCATCTTGTAAGCTCGGTGGCTAGCCATTGGCAGGCGTTGCTAGCTGTATTTATTGCTGTTTTTAAAAATGATGACCATTTTATTTTTTGTAAATTAAAGCGGTAAAGCGCGACAGCAATAACACCATAAGCTTGCTGTTCAGGTGTTGGCATGTTGTTAGTATTTATTAAAGAGCTGTTTAAAAGCTTGGTATTGACCATCACTTGTTGCAGTGCAGCTTGCTGTGATTGACTTAAAAAGTTGTTTTCGTAATCCATGGGCAGCCTATATCTGCTGATAGCAGGGCAATATAAAAAGAAGATTTAGCACAGTATTTTACGATTCATGCGCACCGAAAAATGAACCACAGTGATAACAAAATTAGACTGACTCTTTACTGAATTAATAAAACACAATTGTAACTGGGTAGGGGAATTGAAGAGGATAAGCGTCTTTGTTTTAACCTTCAAATCGCATGAAAAATAATTCTCGGTTGGTATTTTTAATTTATTGGTAAGCACGGTAATAACCATAAACAAGAGAGTGATAAAAACCACTCTTTATTTCGCAAGAAATTTTGTTTATGTAGATAGGAGTTTTTTACAAAATTTAGCAATTTTTACTCTAACAATAAGAGTGTTAGTACTGGTTTTATTTTATATCATTGATTTTAAATGATAATTTATTTGGTTTGAGTTTTGCTTGGTAGTAAGTGTATTTTCTTAAATAAATAAAGGAGTTATTATGAGTACCGTTATTACTGGGTTATTCGAAAGTGCATCACAAGCAACACTCGCAATTTATAGATTAGAAGCTTTAGGTATTAATGAAGCTGATATTAGTATTGTAGCCAACGACTCATACGCAAAGGAAGATTTTGCTGTAGACGAAGGTACTAAGGCTTCTGAAGGTGGCCTTATTGGCGCGGCTTCGGGTGGTATTCTTGCTGCAATTATTGGCGGATTCACTGCCGTAGGGACTGTAGCAACAGGTGGTACTGGCTTATTAGTTGCCGGACCATTAGTCGCAGCATTTGCAGCTGGTGGCGCAGGCGCCGCAGTTGGTGGTACTTTAGGTGCTGCAATTGGTGCGTTTATTCCTGAGCACGAAATTAAATATTATGAAGATGCCATTGAAAAGGGTTCTATATTAATTGGTGTTAAGTACGATAGTGACAACAAAAACGCTATTGAAGAAATACTTAACAATGCAGGCGCAAGTAACGTTTCTACGGCTTAACGCTAACTAATTAATTTCAAAATTAATTATAAAGGTGGAACTTAGTTTCACCTTTTTTTTCGTTTTTTTAACTTGGTTTTTTGAGCTGGATCGTTGGTAATCTCCTTTTATGAGTTTTGTAAAGTTGCCATTTTGTTTGTAAATATGCCTTGGTTTTTGCTCAATCTTTGGCTGAAAGTCAGTTTTGTTAGTTAATTAGCTACTTATTTAAGTTTAATAAAAACTATAAATTTACTTTCTAATCAATAAATTAAAAATAAATTATTCATAAATAATGTTTTCGCGTAGGGCTGGTATATACATTGAAACTACTTGTCTAATAGTCGCTTAATTTAGCGTTATTGTTTTATTAATTTGATACTAAACGAGGAGATGATGATGAGTTGTTTACAGTTTGATTCAAACGCTAAAAGATCTTTAACCCGCGCTTTAAAACCCACTTTTGCAATATTACTTACTGGCGTGTTACTACAAAATAGCGCACTGGCTAATGTAAAAGTTCAAATGCACCAAGTTACTAAATCAGGCCAAGGGCAATCACTAGGTACTATTACACTAACAGAAAATGATAACGGTGTTGTTTTTTCACCAAGTTTAAAAGGTTTAACACCGGGGCAGCATGGTTTTCATGTTCACCAATTTGCTAGTTGTGAACCCAAGAAAAAAGGCGATAAGGTTGTACCGGGAGGCGCCGCTGGTGGGCATTTCGACCCAAAAGCTAGCGAGCATCACGATTCTCCTTGGGGGGATGGCCATTTAGGCGATTTACCGGCGTTGTATGTAAATGAAAGTGGCCAAGCTAAATCGCCCGTTTTAGCGCCAAGGCTCACGCTTGAAAAACTTAAACAACACGCAGTAATGATTCATGAAGGAAGTGATAACTATGCAGATAAGCCAAAGCCATTAGGTGGCGGTGGCAAACGTGTTGCTTGTGGTGTAATTGAGTAAATATAAGGAGAAAGTTATGCCATATAAAAATCGTGATGAATTACCTGAGTCGGTAAAAAGTAACTTACCTAAACATGCTCAAGAGATATATCAAGAGGCGTTTAATAGTGCATGGGATACCTATGAAGACCCAAGCGATAGAAAAAACGATGATGGCCGCGAAACAACAGCGCACAAAGTAGCTTGGTCGGCGGTTAAAAATAGTTATAGCAAAAATGATAATGGAAATTGGGTAAAGTCGAGTAACTAGCTTTGATCAAACTAATAACAAAGCTAACGCATTAAATAGCCGCTGTAGCTGATATAGCGGCTTTTTATATACTCGTTTTATAGTTGCGCTGTTTATACAATACTTTGCATTATGTTAGAGTAAAAACTGGTAAGCAAAACCATAAGTACTGCTTTAAACACGAATGTGAGTTTGGTTTAAATTTGCGTTATTATTTATTTGTATTAGCCAATCAGAGAACACTTTGAATTATTTAGCTCACCTTTATTTAGCACAGCCTACAGCCGATTCTCACTTTGGGAACTTGTTGGGCGACTTTGGTGGTAAAAGGCATATAGAACACTTACCAAACACGGTTATAAACGGGCTCGATAACCACTATTTAGTCGATAAATTTACCGACTCTCACCGCGCAGTAAAACACGCTAAACAGTACTTTTCACCTAAGCGTAAGCGCTTTGCTGGTGTAGCTATTGATGTGGTGTTTGATCATTTTTTAATTGTGCATTGGCAACGATTTAGCAAGCAACCTTTAAGTGATTTTAAGTACACCAGCTATCAGCTTTTAAATAACCGTATACCTGTTATGCCAGCGCGAATGCAGCATGTTGTAACAAGTATGACTAAAAACGATTGGTTTAAAGAATACGAAACCGTTGAGGGAGTAGGGCTTGCGCTCGATAACATAGCCAAACGCATTCGTTTTACGAACACTTTTGCGGGCGCGGCTGATGATATAAAGCGTAATTACAATGAATTAGAAAACGTGTTTTTAACGTTCTTCCCGGAGCTAATTAAGCATGTAAGTGAGTTTGACCTTGAAAGCACCTCAAAAAATGGCATAAAGCGCATTATTTAAAGTTTTCATCAATTGTTAACCTTTTGTGATAATTTAAGGTAAAAAAAACGCTACTCTAATACAAATTAATTTTTGAGTGTTTTTAATGAATCGCAATTACTTGGTTATTGTGGGCTTTGCTGTTTTAGCGGCATTTCAATCTGGTGCTGTATTGGCTTTCGACTTTGACCTAAAATCAGTACGCACAACTATTTCAAACCCAAGCACTAACCACGCGCTAATATATGATGACTTGGCGGGCAGTAATCAAAAAACACTGTTTTCGTTAGAGCCCATAAATAACCAGCGTGTGGGTGTATTTTTTGATATTAACGACATTGAAATTGGTTACTCTGCCGATATTTTTGAAGATGATGTTGAAACAAAAACACAAGATATACTGCTCTCGTATAGAAAATTTAAAAATTCTAAAATCACATTTAACTATCAAACGCTTGAAGGGCTGCAAAGCACGGCTAGCAATTTAAGCGGCAATCAAACGGATCAAATTTTCTCGCAAAATACACGTTCAACCAAGTTTGAGCTATCTGGCCAACACAACTTTTATACCTTTAATAATAAAGAGTCTTTGTTTGAGCATTTTTTTCTTAATAGGCCAAAGCTAAGTAACAAATTTGATATGTCGTTAAGTATTGTTGGCGCGTGGTCTTTCAAGCATGTATCTCTTGAGAATAAAGATAATATTGTGTTTCAGGCTGATTTTTTAAATTCGTCTGCACCACAGGTCACTAAGTTAATTTCTAATTCGTACGGGGCGAGTATTGGCTCGCTTTTATCATTTTCGTTACCGCATAATGTTCACGTATTTGCTGAATACAAAGTAGGTAAAGGGCATATTCAAAACACAAACCCTGGGTTGGGGTTAAAAGATTCGGGCGCCGAAAAAGTTGAAGCATACGGCGGTGGAATTTCTTGGGCTTCCGACAATAAAAAACTTATGGTCGTACTACGTGCGTGGGAGCAAACAGGCCGGCATATAGATACGTCTTTTGGTGATTTGTCAGTAATTAAGTTTTTTTAGTATTGATCACCGAAATAGTAAATTTACCAGGAATACTATGAGTAAGAATAACGCAGTACCTCAGGCTTATGTGAAGCAAGAGGAAGGTTACCGAATTAAAGCCTTAAGATTATACCCTTGGGTATGCGGGCGTTGTGCCCGTGAGTTTGAGTACTCTAATTTACGAGAGTTAACGGTGCATCATATAGATCATAACCATAGTAATAATCCAGAGGATGGCAGTAACTGGGAGTTATTGTGTATTTATTGCCACGACAATGAGCACAATAAATACCACGAACATATTATGTATGGCGGGTCGACTACAGAGCGAAAAGTTGAGGCTGCAACACATTCTCCATTTGCCGATTTAAAAGCGATGCTTAATAAATCAAAGTAGCTTTAGAGAGAGCTATTTAGCAAGAGCGAAGCATTGTGTGCCTCGCTCAAACTTGTCGCTAAATTTTAATCGCCTCAGTGGGCGTTGTTGATAATCCACTAAAATACTTCATTACCAATTGGCCTTGGCTATCTTTTTCTATTACTAAGTAATTGTTTGAATTAGGATAGTAAAAGCTATTTTTAGACATCGTAATAAGTTTTGTTTTATCGCCACCGGTGCGCTTAGAGTACAAAACGTCATTTTCAAAAATTAGGCTGCGTAAGGTGTTTTTATCAATACGGTAATCACCCAATACGGGCGCTAACTGCTGCGCTGTTACATCTGCTTTTTTAAACTCGGGGAGCGCAATACCCAGTGCTTTGGCTGTGAGTTTTTCGTTGATAAAAATAGGGTTTATGTGGTTTGAATTAGCCAGTACTGCAACATATAGCTTTTGCTCTGGAATATAGCGTGCATGTGCTAAAAAGCCATTTATTCCGCCAGTGTGTTTAATTACGGTGTATTCATTCAAAGGCTTAATAATTAATCCGTAACCATAGGATGAAAAGCTGCCGTCATTGAGTTTAAAAGGGCTGACCATCTTCTCATAACTTGCTTTACTAATGAGCCTGCCAGACGATAGGGCACTAAACCAAATGTTTAAGTCAGTTGGAGTAGATATAAGCGCACCAGCGGCATATGGCCAATCCATATTAATGTAGCTGGTGTTGATAAATCCTTGCTCTGTTTGCTCATAGCCAGATGCGCGATGGGCAACAAGTTCTTGCCCTTCATAACTACTCTGGTTCATTTTTAGCTTTTTAAATATGTATTGTTCAATAAAGTCTTTGTAAGACTGGCCACTTGCCACTTCAATTATTTTACCAAGCAGTGAATAGCCGGTATTTGAATAAGCCATCGCTTCGCCGGGTTTAAACACCATTGGGTGTTTGGCAAATCTCGTGAGCGCATCGTCAACGCTGGTGGGTACTTGTATTTCTTTATCAAAGAGATCGTCGTCATCTGTGTAGTTGGCGATGCCTGAGGTGTGGGTTAATAAGTTTTCGATTGTGACGAGGTTGCCCTCCGTAGGAAAGCTTGCAACATACTTATGAATATCATCGGTAACCGCTAGCTTACCTTGCTCTTGCAGCATCATAATTGCAGCTGCAGTAAATTGTTTTGAAATAGAACCTAAACGTAAAACGCTTTGCTCATTAAGTGCAATGTTATGTTCGAGGTTGGTAAGCCCGCGCGCTCCTTTAAAAAGTACTTTGCCATTTTTGCTTATAATTACCGATACCCCAGGCTCGTTTTCAACTAGGCTCTCGTTAAGAATTTCCTGATACTGCGAGGCCGTCGGGTTTGCTTTTACAAGGCTGGGTGTTAATAGCAAGAGGGCTAACAAACAGCTAGCGTAAAATGGCTTAATCATATTCATCCTTTTAGTTTTTATACCAAACCTGTAAATAGGTTTAGCAATCCTTGTACTTATTAGTGAATTAATATTGCACAGCTAAAAAGTAAACACAATTATCAGATTTTATAGGGACTCAGTAATAGGTATAATCGCCGCGTTTATTGGTTTTTATTATTTTCTTACAAGGAAGTTATTTATATGCCTGATATAACGGCTCTATTTTATATTGCGATTATGGCTTTTTATTTATTACACAAAAACGAAGAGGGCAAAATATTAGTGCCCATAATAGGTTTTGCTGCAATTCCTCTTTTTAGCAACGATTACTGGCTATGGTTTAAGGTAAGCGTAGGATTAGGAATTTATGTATTGATGGTGGAAAAAGCTAAAGCAGGGTATACCGGTGGCGGGGCTGTTTCTGCATTTGCTATGTTTTTTATGGTGGCTTTTTTAGTTAGTATTATTATAAAAACTATTTTTTCTGTTGCTATTAATTTTAGTTTTTAAAATCTGCTCTAAATACTTAAAAGTAACTTTGCTAAGGTTTTTAGCTAGGTAAGCTTTTATTAAAAAGGCCGAATCCCATTTAATGATTCGGCCTTTTTAAGATTTAGGTTAATAACAATAAGAGTTATTTTTTCTTTTCGCTTGGTGCTGGTTGGCCATAATTAGGTGAACGAGGTCCATATAATAAGCCGTTGTAAACATCTGAAGAAAGTAAGCGTGTTGAAGTCATTGCTGCGATTTCAAAGCCTTTATCGGTTACCGTTTCAGCAATTTGATTGATTGCTGCAATAACAAGCATACCTACAAGGCCACCACCGCCATTACTTTGTTGTTCAGCTGAAGAGGCTCTTGCTTTGCCTTGCCATAATTGCTCGCCAGTGCGTAAATCAACTAGTGAGGCTGACACAGTTACAGCTGTTTCGCTAGAAATTACAACATAGCTAGTGCCGTATTCTTCAATAGTTATGTAAAGCGCAGAGTCTGCACCAAAAATTTCATGTAATTTATTCACCGGTACTTGGTGTACGTCGCTTGCAACAGTGAGGCCATTACCTTTAAAGGTTTGATCAACTAAAGCTACAGGAAAAACATAAAAACCCGACTCAGCTATAGGCGCGACCATTTGAGTCATCACACTGTATGGTGCAATTACTTCAGGTGTATTATTTAGCGGAGGTAAAATAATAACTGAGTGAGGGTCTGCTTGTTTAAATGCTGTGTAGTCATGTGCTGGTGGAGGTGAAACACAACCAGCGAGTAATGCGACTAATGCGATCGCTGTGTATGATTTTAAATTAAGCATATTAAGCGCCTTTCGCAGATTTTAGAAGGAAGTCGATGTAATGAACTGATTCTGGGAAAAGTGATTTCTCAGTTTCGAAGTGAGTAGTGCCTAATGAAGGATTACCCGTTTCAAAGTACAGCATACCTAGGTGAGCATGTAGGCCAGGTGCAACATTCTTACTTTTGTTTGCGGCATCGGCAATAATTTGCTCAAGCATACTAATTTGCTCTTCGGCTGTTACGTCATCTGCTTTTAAATAGGCGTATACGGCAGTGCTATAGTCGCCGTAATAGTAAATAGGTTCTTTCGTTGAGTTACAACCCGTTAGGGCTATACAAACAAATGCTAAGGTAATTAGCTTTTTCATTATTTATTGCCCCATTGGCCAGCTTCAAGACCAGTAACTAACTTGTTAACGACTTCGCGAATAGCTAGGTCAAGTACTTTGCCATTTAATGTGGCATCGTATGAAGCTGTGCTACCAAAACCAATAACTTCACGTTCTGATAGGCTGTATTCACCAGCACCTTGCACTGAATAAATAACTTCTGATGTAGTAACATCAACAACATTAAGCGTTACTTTAGCATAAGCAATTTGCGATTTACCTTTACCCAATAAACCAAAAAGCTGGCGATCGCCAATGGCTTTACGGCCAAACTCTGTTACATCACCAGTTACAACAAATTTAGCACCGCTAAGAACTTGTTTTGTACCTGTTAACTTTGCTTCTTCTGCAAGGGCTGCCATATTGTCGCGATCAAGCACACTAAAGCGATTTGTTTGTTGTAAGTGGCTCATTAGTGTTGTTTTTGCTTGGCTGCCTAAACGGTCTTGGCCTGATGAAAATATACCATTTTGAAAGCTCGAACGGTTTACAAACTGACCTACGACTAGTTTGCTTTTTGTACCTGAGTAGGTTGTGTTATAGCTAGCAACAGTTGGTGTTTCTACTACTTTTGATGATGTTGTAGCACACCCAGCTAAAGACGAAGCTGTAATTGCAGCGATTACAATTGTTTTAATGTGGCTTTGGTTAATTCGCATAAATTTTTGTCCATATAGATAATTGCAGAAGTTTTTATTGATAGGCGCTTGATTTTTATACTTATAAGTCAATTACTTATTTCAAGAGTCCATTCAACTTACTTTATAAACAAAAGTCGATGTAAATACAATGTTATTTATGTTTTATACAGATGCACACAATAAAAAAGAATAAATTCTTTGTAATAACAATGCTAATTCATTAGTTTTTAAATTATTGAAAGCCTTTTTCTATAGTTGATATACAAGGACATTTATTGCGCGCTGAGTTGTTAATTAGTAATTTTATTCAATTAACTTTAATTTTTAAAACCAATCGGCTGCAACTTGTAGTGGAGTAGGGTCGCCTTTTTTAGATACCCAAAACACTAAGGCTTGCTTTGTTGGCGATATTTTTTTAGCGCGAGGCATGGTTAAGTCAGTTAATGATAATTGCTGCTTGGTCTGCATGTCACTTTGCTCGTAGCCAATAACAACAAAGTCGTGTTTTAACTTATGGCCTGCGTTTTCGCCGCTGTGTATTTGTGTTTCTATGCCAAAGCCTAATAGAGCTACATGGGCTATTAAGTTTTGGTTAGTATTATCTTCGGTATTAACAGTATCGTATTCGAGATTAATTTTACTGTTGTTTATAGTCGCTTTTAAATTACCTGAATAACGGGCTTTAGCTACAGGAATAGCTTGTTTATAAAACCAACCTTGCCACCCGTTGCCGTTAACCATAAATCCTGGAGTAGCTACAATCCTACTTTTACCGAGTGCCTTATACGTGCGTTGTCTTTTACTAAAAACAGCAGAGGCAAACGGGTCTTTCCATCCTAAATAATCCCAATAAGTAACATGAAAATTAATAGGGATTAAATCAGTCCATAGTTTTTCATCATCTGTAAACGTTGAAATCCAGCGCTCTGCTGGTGGGCAACTACTGCAACCTTGCGATGTGTAAAGCTCTAAAAAGGTAGTCGGATTAGCTGTACTGGAAATAGTTACTTGCTCAGCAGCTTGGCTTTGAAAGCAAAAAATTATTAACCCAACAAGTGAGATTAAAAATGGATGGGATAGTGCTTTAAAAGGCATGTTACTTCTCGCAAAGGCTGATATTGCATTCAGCCTAAATGATATTTACGAATGAAGTATCACGAAATACTCACAATTAAATCACGTTTTAACTGTGTATTTTATTTAGCTGCTCAATTATTGAAATACTTTACATGACTAAATTTTATTTTTAGGAAATATTATACTTAATTTGATGGTTTGTTAGTTAAAAGCGTCAACCTTTAGTGTGTAAGTGTTTTTTTTATATAGAGGTTATCAAATTTTGAGTTTTTATTTAGTTATTGGCAATAAAAGTTGCGATATTTATCAAGGTTATATTTACCTAATAAATATTATGCTAATTAGTTTTTTAGCCTTTTTTATCTAGAAATAAGGGGGGAGTGAGTTGTTTTAGGAAGTATCGCTTCGTTTTATTATTTTAATTAAGTTAATTATTTGTGTTTTATTTTTTATTGTTCTGATAAGTGGTACGGTATTGTGTTGCTTAAGTTGCTATCCTGTTGTTTTATTTGACTTTTAATTGTTGCCTTTAAGTGTCATTTAGTTAAAATAAGGTTTCAGTATAACTTTTTATTGGGTCAAAACACCCGATTTTAGTTTTAAACGGATGTTTGATTTACTAAAAATCAGTAAATTTCAAAAGGATTTATTAAATGAAAAAGACAAAGTGCTTTGCATTGTGTTTAATCGCAACCTCTATTTTAACTGCGTGTGGCAGTGATAAAGACCCATCTAGTACTAGTGAAACACCTAAAGTAGTAGCCAATACAGCACCTTCAGTAAATGCAGGAGCTGATCTTATCGTAGATGAAAATCAATCTATTTCATTTACAGGAACAGCTGAAGACTCAACCGGTACAATAGTAAGCTATGCATGGCAGCAAACCTCTGGGATTTATTTAGAGCTTAGCGGCTTAGATACAAGCACCCTTTCTTTTACAGCGCCAGAAGTAGATGAAGAGCAAGTTGTTGTATTTGAATTAGTTGCTACTGATGATGGTGGTTTGACTGCATCTGACTCTATTTCAATTACTATTAAAAATGTACTAGTAAAACCAACATTGAGCTTAAACGAAAGAGTCACTGTTGAAGAAAATACAGAAGTAGAAATTACAAGCATAGCAGAAGATTCTAATGGCTCAATAGTGTCGTATGCTTGGCAACAAACTGACGGCATTATCATTGAAATTGATAACTTAACTAATGATTCTTTAAAATTTATTGCTCCAGAAGTTGATTTTGATACAACGTTAACTTTTGACTTAACAGTGACAGATAATGATGGTCAAACAGCTACAAGTAGTGTTTTTGTTGATGTGACTAATGTTGCCGCAAGTGTTATGTCTATACCTGGTGGTAGTGAAAATATTGTTATAGATGGGCAAACCGTTGAAGCAGCGCTGAATGAAGTATTAGTACATTTAAACGATGATGTTACAGAAGCTGAATTAGAAGCTGTTTTTGATGAGATTAGTAATAATGATGCTGGAATCGCAAGTTTTGATGATGCATTAAAAGTATTACAGATAAGAGTTAGAGAAGGCGCTTCTGAAAATAGCTTGATAACAAAAATTGGGGAAATGGGTGGCGTTAGGCATGCAGGTTTAAATACTGTTATAGAGTCAAAAAACTTAAGTCTGATTAGTAATTATAATCATGTAATCAAAAATAAAAACACTGTAATACAATATATTGCAGAGGAAAGCACTGATGAGTCTCTTTTTTCTGGAGATTATTGGGTTAAAGCTGTAGCCGCAGATAAAGCATGGGATGCATTACAAGAACGTACTTTAGCGCCAGTGACATTAGGTGTTGTTGATACCGGTATAGGTGCGGGACAAATTAGCATTGAAAGCTCTCGCTTAACTCGTCTACGCGCACAAGAGAATGGCCAATTTGGTGTTGTTGAAGGTGATGATACAGAAACTGATAGTTCTCATGGGTTGTGGGTATCTAGCTTTATTGCTGGACATAACACGAGTGAAGGCAGTGCTGTGTATGGTGTTGATCACAGTGCCAACTTAATACATACCGATATTTATGTTAAGCGTTGTAAGGATGGATCAACTACTGAAGAGTGTTCATCTGAATCTCCTATTAAAACTTATATAACAGATTTAATAGCAGGAACTAAGGCGACTATAGATAGCGGTGCGAGCATTGTAAATATATCTTGGGGTGATACAAGCACTTGTGCTGACGACTCACAAGTTAGATTAAAAAGTAATAGAAATTGGCGTCTACAACAAACTAACTTAGTGGAATACGCAAAAGAAAAAGATGTATTACTAGTTTATTCGGCTGGTAATAACTGTGAAAAAAATGATGATCAACTTTTAGTTGATATCAATGATATCGCCCAAGATGCTTGGCAAACAAATACATTGATTGTAGCGGCAACAGATGCAGATGATAAAGAAACTGATTTTACACGTATGGGTAACGTCGTAAATATTGCGGCTCCTGGTGATCAAATGGGGTGGGGGAATACTGATGGTAGCTTAGGCGTAGGTACATCATTTTCAGCTGCTTTAGTAACAGGCTCTGCAGGGATTGTGAAAGGAATTAATAGTTCATTAAAAGCAGCGGAGATTAAAGATATTTTAGTTGCTACATCTTCTAATTTAACGCTTTCTGAAGAGTCAAAAGCGCTAGGCACAACCGGTCCTACGCAGTTACTAAATATTCACTCTGCAATACAAACAGCCGATTTAACTGTTGATTCTGTTTTAGATGTTAAGGCACCAATTGCTTTACCTAAAGGGGATAAAACTACTTCGCAGTTAAGCTTTACCTTACCTGAGACTACTGTGACAGCAATTGATGTCATGTTTTTAATTGATGTTAGCGGTAGTTATACTGATGATATAGCCAGCTTAAAAGAGCAAGCTGACAATATATTAGAAAACTTATCTGGTCGTGGAATTAATGTTGCTTTTGGGGTTTCTGCTTTCTCAGACTTTCCTATTGATGGATACGGCCATGAATACGATGGTGATGAAGCGTTCTATTTATTACAGTCGGTGACTACAGATATAGATGCCGCAAAAACAGGAATCAATAATTTAACCATTTATTCAGGTAATGATTATCAAGAATCACAGTTAGAAGGTTTGTACCAAGCTGTAACTGGAGCTGGTAGAGATATAGACAACGATGGAAATTATACTAGTTTAGGTGATATTGAACCTATGAATATTGGTTGGCGTGAAGGTGCTTTAAAAGTTATTTTATTAGCGACAGACGCGCCATTTCATGATTCAGATATAGATGAGAATTACCCGGGTGCGGGCAAAACTGAGGTCATCAATGTATTACAAGAAAAAGGTGTGACGGTATTTGGATTGCAAAGCGGCTCAATTGGCTTAGCTACAGATGATTTAGATTCAATTGTGTTAGCTACCAAAGGACAAACATTTTTATTGTCGTATGATAGTAACGAAATTGCAGCGGCTATTTCTTCAGCTCTTGATGAGGCTTTAAAAGAAATCGATCTCTCAATTGAAGTGATTTCAGGAGAGCAGTGGGTTGAAACTATTACCCCTGTATTAATTGAGAATGTTAAACCAAATGAAGAAGTGACCTTTGAAATTAATTTGAAAGGGATTAAAAATGCCTCTCTTGAGGAATTAAATTACGAAGTGATACTTTGGATAAGAGGTGATGGTAGCGCAGTTGTAAGAAGGGTTGTAATTCCTATTACAGTTCCAACTTTAGCCGATTAATTTAGACAAAATTAAATGATTAATAAAGCCGATATTGAGCGTTGCTCAATATCGGCTTTTTATTTAATGGGCCAAATATGAGTAGTGCTAATACTTGCCATGCTTTTAGTTTGTTGCTTCTGCAATTAATTTTTAAGCATATTACTTCATACAAAAGTTTATTTTTTCTTTAGCATAAGTAATTTTAAAGATTGAAGTATCACGAAATACTTACAGTTAAATCACGTTTTAACTGTGTATTTTACTTAGTTAAAACTTAATTTGAACACCCGCTCAAGTTGTGCTTTAATCGTTGCTCAATTATTGAGGAACTTTACATGATTAAATTTTATTTTCACCATACGCCTAACCCAATGAAGGTTGCGCTCTTTTTAGAAGAAACAGGCTTACCGTTTGAACTTGTTCCTCTTGATACTTTAAAAGGTGAGCAACATACACCTGAATTTAAAGCGATTAATCCAAACGCTAAAGCGCCAGCAATTGTTGATGGTGAAACACGTGTGTTCGATTCGAATGCTATTTTAATGTACCTTTCTGAAAAGTATGGGAAGCTTGAAGGCAAGGGCGAGGACCGCGCTGAAATGCTGTCGTGGTTAATGTTTATCGCATCGGGTTTAGGTCCGTATTCAGGGCAAAGTGTTCACTTTAGACACATGGCGCCAGAAGGGCTTGATTACGCGGTTAATCGTTATTTACGTGAAGCGCAGCGCCATTACGAAGTACTTGATACTCACCTTGAAGGTCGTGACTTTATAGTGGGTGATACATATACCATTGCTGATGTATCTGCATGGGGCTGGATTGATAAAGCACCGGTTGTATTAGGTGAAGAGGGTTTAGCACCATACCCAAATCTTAAGCGTTGGTTTGAAAGCATTGATAGCCGCCCAGCGGTTGCACGTGCACGCGCAATTGGTACTGATATAGCCTTTAAAAAAGAGTTTGATGAAGACGCTAAAAAAGCGTTTTTTCCTTCAAACTACCCAAAAGTATAAAAAGTAATTAATACTAAACAGCAGATCAGTTAGCTGATCTGCTTATTGTATTTTATTGCTGTGTGAGCGGTTCTTTATTTTCGTCTGACTCAAACAAGCTAACCTCTTGCGTGTGCTGCCTTACGCTATTTCTTTTTAGGGCGATGTATAAGTCTGAGTGAATATATATACCTTCTTTTCCTGACTTCATTCCTGCAATATCAAACCACGAAAGTAACTGACGTTTTCTACCTGCAAGCTCAAGCCTTATATCACGCTTTTTAAATATAACGTCGAGATCTGCAAGCATGGCCATTACGCTTAAATCTAAATGAGTAAAGCAGGGCACAGCGTCAATTATTACACATTGTGTATCGTCTTTTTGCCTTGCGTATTGCTCAAGTAATCTGCGTTTAAAGTAGCTGGCATTAAAGTAAGTTAAAGGTGAATTAAAGCGATAGATGAACACACCTTGCACTGCTTTTGCTTTATCTGTGGCGTCTAAACTTCTTACTACACCGTTAACATCTACGCCTAATATGTTGTCTGTTGGGCGCATAACAGTGCGAATAAATTGAAATAACCCCAGTAATACAGCAAGTGTGATCCCTGGTATAACGCCAATAAATAACACCGCAAGTAAGGTGGCTGAGGCGAGATAAAATGCGTGTTTGTCTTTTCGTTTTAATTGCCAAACAGCTTTTAAATCGAGTAAGTGTACAGAGGCAATAATAAGTACAATACCTAGCGCTGCGCTTGGAATAAATTCAAGTGGGGCTGTTAAAAATACAGCTATGAGCGCAATAATAGCTGCTGCAATTATTGATACTAACTGTGTTTTACCACCGGTTGCATCGTTAACCGCGGTGCGTGAGTCGGCGCCACTGACTGCAAAACCTTGCGATAGAGCTGACGCTATATTGGCAATACCCAACGCTCTAAATTCTTTATCGGCGTCTATGTCGTAGCCATTTTTAGCAGCAAAGCTGCGGGCAGTTAGCATCATACTAACAAAGCTCACGATGGCTAAGTTAAGTGCGGGTACCACCAGCTCACGAATAATCCCTAAATCAAAAACAGGGGTATTAAAAACGGGAAGCCCGCCAGTTACGGTGCCAATGGTTTTTATATCAAACTGTTTTAAATCAAAAATCCATACCAAAAGCGCACCAAATGCAATGGCGAACATAGATGCAGGCCACGTGGGTCTTATACGCTTCATGGCAAAATAGATCGCCAGTGTAAACAAAGCCATTAATAAGGTGGGAGCATGTGTTTGCGCTAGGTATGTGGGCACACCACCGAGCCGTTCAAGTAAGTAGCGCTCATCAAAAGTAAAACCAAATACTTTAGAAAATTGACCAACAATAATAGTGATGGCTACGCCGTTTAGTAAGCCCATTAAAATAGGTTTAGATAAAAAGTCGGCTAATACACCTAACTTAAATTTACTGGCTATAAAGCACCAAAAGCCGGTCATAGCGGTCATGGTGACAACAAGTTGCCAATGCTTAAAGCTGTCACCTGCAGCAAGAGGTGTTACTACAGCGGCAATAACGGCGCAGGTTGCGGCATCAGGGCCGACTATTAATTGTTTTGAAGTACCAAAAAGTGCATATAGCATCATTGGCAGTATGCAAGAGTATAACCCTACGGCGGCGTTAACACCGGTTAGTTGTGCGTAAGCAATGGCAACAGGTAAAGCCACTGCCGCTACTGATAGCGCCGCCCTTACATCATCAGCAAACCATTGGCGTTCATAGTGCAGCAATGTATTTAAACCGGGCATAAAATTATATAAACGCGACAGCACTTTAGTTTTCCTGCTAATAGTTACAACGTTTTGATAGTAAATTTAATATTCAAATAAGTATAGCTAGGACGGCGGTTATTTTAATAAATTGCAGGTGATTATTTATCAAGATATTAAATTTATAATTTGGCAAAAAAGTGAAAATTGAATTTTCCTGAGGTGTCTTTTAATCAGCTTATGTGCGTAGTATTAATGTACTGATATTGAGCACCTCAGGAAATCACTAAATCTAAAATCTAGTTTTAAATTTTTTAAGATTATTTAGCACCACATGCCGGATATAACTCAAGTACTTCTGTTACTACTTGTCCAAATAAAGCTTGTTCTTGCTGTGTTAAATCTATAGCAGGAATAAATGGCATTGTGTCTGTTAATTCCGAGGTAATGATTTGATAAAAGGTCATCGCTGTAAGGACATTCCCAGCATAGGATGCATGATTACCGTCGGCACTATGAAGGTTTATACTAGGCATTATTTCTAATACTCGATTCCATACAAAGCCAACAGGCGCTATGCAGCTAGGTTGTTTTTGACTGATTGCTAAATGGAGGTCGTAAACCTGCTTTGCTTCTGCGGGATCCCCTTTTTGAGGATGCTCTGGAAATAAAATAGGTGTAATTTTATGCTCTTTTGCGTTCGAGATTAATCGCTCAGTTGCGCTTGTAGGGTAGTCAGTCGAACCTGATTGTGAGTACTTTTGGCCTTGAAAAATTGCATGACTCCAGTTATCACTTTTTAATTTATCGACATTCGCATTTACTGCGACTATTTCATCTAAAAATCGACCACTAACAGTCGTTATTTTGACTGAAGTGCTAGGTAACTGACTTGTAATAATTATTTCTAATAAGCCCCCTAACTGTGAACTATGGCTATTACCATAGATAATTATTTTGTAGTCACTTAAGGGACTGTTATTAATAACCGCTTTTGATTTTGGTATTTCAATGCTTTCAGCCTCTTTTGTTTTACTTCCCCCAGAGCCGCATGCTGTTAATAATAGTAATGATAATGTGATTGATATTGTTGTTATGTATTTTAGAAACATTGTTAATCCTTTTTTCGTACCAATTATAAGTACGGCTTTAGAATACTAGACATTTTATAACCAAGCTGCAAGGTTGCTGGTTTTTAGTGCAATGTATGGTGCTTAGTTTGTGCGCTAAAAGTGAAGTGCAGGAGGTTGATATTGTTTACGCGGTATCTAAATTTTAGTTTGAAGTATTATTCAATGATAATTTTATTGCTTTAATTAAATATTTAGTTATAAAAATTGTGCGATGTTTTAACACAAGTGCCACTTTTTTATAGACGTAAAAAAGCCTGCATAAAAGCAGGCTTTAGTTTTTAGGGAAAATTAAAATTTAGCGCGAATACCAAAGCTGTAACGGCGATCCGCTTCAGTGTACTTCCAAGCACCACCTAGTTCAGATAGGTAAATAGAAGGCTCACCCGTTAAGTTGGTCGCATTACCTACTAAGGTCACGTTTTCGTTAATATCCCAGCTTGCAGAGAAGTCTAACTGGCCTCTGTCGTCACGGTAGTTATTACCGTAAACAGTACCTTCTGCTGAAATACTGCCGTCTGAGTTAATATTTTCTACACGTTTCTCGTTTTCAGTATCTAAGAAAGTGTCACGGTAGTTATAAGCTAGACGAGTAGAGAAACCTTCGTATTCCCAAAATACTTGTAAGTTATACGTATTTTTAGAAATATCTAATAACGGGTTACCGTTTGGTTGCTCGCTGTCTGCGTATGTGTAGTTTGCGTTAATGCCTAAGCCAGAAAATGCGCCAGGTAGGTCTGTAAAGAACTGTTGATAACCAACTTCAAAGCCTTGTACTGAGCCGTTTTCACCGTTTACATTTTTAACAGTATCGATACCCGTTAGTCCTGCGTCACGTAAGCCTGCTACATGGTTAAAGCCATCAGCATCTACTGGGAAGTCAGTTGCATCCGAGTAAACTAGGTTATCTTGTGAAACACCTGCAACGTCAAGCTGACATACTTGGTTCCATTGAGTTACGTTTTGGCCTGTTGAAGTGCTTGATGCCGCCACACAGCTACTTTCGTTACTTAAGAAAGATTCAACATCTTTATAAAATACTGCGAAAGAAATTACGTTACCTTGGTCAAAGTAATGCTCTACAGATAAGTCGTATTGCGTTGCACGATATGGTTCTAAATCAATAGAGCCTTGCGTTGCACCTGTAATGTCGTTATTAACGTCAAATGCAGGGCTTAGTTCGCTAAAGTCAGCGCGGCGCATAACTTTTGCAGCAGCAAAGCGGAATAATGTTTCGTCTGAGTAGTTATACGTTACGTTTAAGCTTGGTAAAAAGTCGCTGTAGTCATTGTCGCCAGTTACTTTTTCGCCATTAAGAAATACGCTTGATTCTAAATCCGTAGTTACATAACGACCACCCACAATTGCAGTGATGTTATCAAAGTCTAAGTAGGCTGATATATACACGGCAGCTGTATCTTCAACTACGTTACGGTATGCGCTTTCTTGGAACTCTTGGTTATCTGAAAGACTACCTGTTGACGCTAAGTTCGTACCTGCAAGTAACTGCTGAAGTTGAGCGTAAGTATTGGCCGGGTTAGATAAACCGTTGTAGCTTAAAAAGGTTAGTAGGTCATTTTGTCCCGAATGATCTAGTTGGTCAAAAGAGTTGTCGTGGCTAACTGTTGTAAAGCTATTTGAAAAAGCAGCGTTGTAGTCATCAACCCATAAAGTGGCTAACGAACCGTCTGAGTCGTTAAATGCATTTTTATAAATGTCTTTAATTTCTACTTTGTATTGCTCATATTCGTAATCGCGGTTAGTAACACGTACACCCGCTTTTACTTTAGATACCCAGCTTAAGCTGCTGAGTGGCTCAAACATTTCAACATCAAAACGAATAGCTGTTTCGTCATTGTCTGTTCTTCTATCTTCACTTTTAAACGTACGAAGTGCTAAGTTTTGTGGGTCAGTAAATGCATTAGGATCTGAATGAATGATGCTTGGTAATTTATTACCGTCTTGAGAGAATGCACCATCATATAAATGATTTGTTAGCTGAGTTCCACCACTTGCTTCAAATGTTGATTTTTCGATTGGGCGAAGTGTAAATTCAGAATCAGGTCTTACGCTTTCTGATGATGCTACCGCAATTTCACCAGAGATTTTGATGCTGTCAGTAAGGTTCCACTCTACACCAAGTGCATTTGAAAACGAGTCAGTTTCACGAAAGTCACTGTATGTTTTAGGAATACCAAATTCGTTTGTTAACGTGTAATTATTTACGCCGTTAGCATCTTGAGTTGTATTTGCATCTGTTGATAGTGAACCTGCGACACCTAAAATAGAGTTACCAGCTTGTTCACCTGAGCGCTTTGTGCCGCTTAAATCAAGATACACCATGCCATTACCTGATTGTGGTGCCCATTGAAGAGATAAATTTACAGCAGTTCGTTTACGTTGTTCTACATATTGTTCAACACTGTGCTCGTCTCTTACGATAGCGTTGCCACTAGGTGTATTACCTTCTTGGCCATTAATTTCGATATCTTGAGGTTTAACACGGCTAGATGTTTCATCTTGGCGAATTTCGCGATCTTGGAATGAAAACATAGCAATGGCACCAAAGGTACCCATTTCATCAAAGTCCCAGTTGTTACCAATTGAACCACTAAAAATAGGAGCTACATTTTCTGTTTTATCAGCGTATTCGCCATCTAATGAAACTGCGCCAGTTAGTTTATCTAACTCTAGTGGGCGAACTGTCTTTAAACTAACTGTTCCGCCTAATGCACCCTCAATCATATCGGCAGTAGGAGACTTAACTACTTCTACTGTTTTTAAGAAGCTTGATGGGTAATCTTGCAAGCTAATGCCGTCACGAGAGTCACCAATAGTAGAGCGACCATTTAATTCAACACGGTTTTGAGGTAAGCCACGAATCGAAACACTGTCACCCACACCAAAATCGGTATTAATAGATACGCCAGTAATTCGTTGCAGTGCTTCTGCAATATTATTATCAGGTAACTTACCAATGTCTTCAGCAACAATTGCATCTACAATACGTCCGTCAGTACGCTTAAGCATAGCGGCGGCTTTCATACTACCTAGCATGCCTTTTACTTCAATAACTTCAATGTCTGCAGCTGCCGTTTCTGAAGCTGTGGGAGCCTCTTGCGCTGCAATATTTGAAGAAGCCATTAATAAAAGGGCTGCGGCACTGATTGCTGTAGAGTTACTTCTTTTATGTTTATTAATTAATGTTGAAGTAATTTGATTGAGTTTCATGTATCTCTCCCGTTTGGGTACGACTTGCGTCATTGTGTGTGTTGTTACTTGGTTTGGTTAACCAATTTAACTGTTTGTTTCCTGTGGTGTGTCATACAGGTGGTATGGTTGAAATTAATCCAATTCAACTTTATTTACAACCTTTGTTTACCAAAATTTCACAATGTGTATTACAAAAACCTCTTTTATTTTTCTTATATTTAATAAATTTAAAGGCTTATAGTGTGTTTTTATTTTTTGTATTTTGAATGAATTTTATTGAAGTATCTTTACCAAAGGCATTTTTATATATTATTTGTACTATTTTTAAATTTTATGCGTACTTTTATACGTGTTTAGTTTACTTTTTAAGTGATATTGACTTGGAAGAGCGACCATTAAAAGTTCTAAATGATTTATAAATTTGCGAAATAGTGGAGAGGTTAAAATAATTAAAAATTATTTTGGTAATACCAATTTTCTATTGTTTTTATATTGATTTTGTACTAGCTGGGGTGGGGGCGATACACTAGGTAGCGATAAATAGATTTTTACGCAAAAAAAAAGCCCAGCATAATAATGCTGGGCTTTCTTACTTTAGATGTATTAGCTCTGTAATTCGCCTGTAGATGATTCTAAATGTGCTCGTATGAACCACTGAAATTGCTCTAAATCGGCTAGTTGGCTGGTGATCATATCTTCAGAGACCGGATCTAGCTCAGAAAGAGTCTCAATTGCTTTACGGTGATCGGCATTAACGCCGTTATATACTTTATCAAGCGCAGCCAAATGCTCGGTGACTAGGCCTTTGCCTACAGAGTATTCGTCCCAAGTACGGCGATCTACAA
The DNA here is from genome assembly GCF_014163745.1 of Pseudoalteromonas sp. SR44-2. Lineage (NCBI taxonomy): Bacteria > Pseudomonadati > Pseudomonadota > Gammaproteobacteria > Alteromonadales > Pseudoalteromonadaceae > Pseudoalteromonas > Pseudoalteromonas sp. SR44-2. Next base: position 149,987 of record NZ_JACJDW010000008.1, read on the forward strand.
TTGATTTTGGTGTGCCAACAGGTACTGCACCAAGTGTCGCAATTCGCTCTGCAATTGTATCTGTCATTTCGCGTACAATGTCTACTTGCGGGTCTATCATTTCATGTACGCCAATAAAGTTAGGTCCCACTACGTTCCAGTGAATATGCTTTAAAGTAAGCTGTAAATCTATCAATGCAACCATGCGGTTATCTAACGTAGCTATTGTTTTTTGGGCTGATTCGTCACTCATACCTGGCGCGGTAAATTTAGTTGTTTTGTTTGATTCGTTATTGTTACTCATAATTTCTCCTACTTAAGTAATGTGTAGCTCATATAATGTGTTGCGTGATGAGCGTGACTTAAGCTTAATAAAGCAACTGCTATGCCGTAAGTTGCTTTATTTTTAAAGTGATTAAAAAACAATTGGTTATATTTTAAATTAAAGTTTTTAAGGCTGCAGAGGAGATTGGATTTTTGAAAAGCCTGCATATATTTGTAAAATATGCAGACTTCGATTTAGTTACTTTTAGGTGTATTTAAACGTTGGCTTTATATTCGTGCGCTTTTAAAACATCGAGCGGCACTATTTCTAATGATTTTTTATTTGTGGCTTCAAGTACCACTGGTGGCGCAACGTTTGCTGAAATAGCATGAAGCCATCTTACTGAACACAAGCACCATTTATCACCGGCTTTTAAACCTTCGAAATCGTAAAGAGGGTTCGGGGTTATTAAATCGTTACCTTGTGATTTTGAAAATTGTAAAAACTCATCAGTCATAATTGCACACACACTGTGATTGCCAAGATCTGATTCTGGTACATAACAAAACCCTTCACGTGTGTAGCCACCATTACCGCAACATAGTTTTAAACGTGTGCCAAGTACATTAAATTGATTCGCCATGAAATACCTTAGTTTGTGGTGTTTAATAAATTTACTCTATCAGGAGTAACTCGCTTGAGATAGCTATAAAACTTAAAAGAGGGAGGGGGTCTACACAAACTTAAGCCCGCAGCAAATTGCGGGCTTAGTATTGTTTATTATTTCATACGCAGCGCCATACAATCGCTATGGCCGTTTATGATCATGCTTTTATCAACACGCACGCCACCACCGGAGTATTTACCGGCGGCTGTAAAACTACATATTTGTACAAAGTAGTCATCTACTTTAGGCAGTGCAAATAGTTGTTGGTATATTTGGTCTTGCTCGGCAAAGTGCCCCATTGTCTTTTCTATAACTTGCTGCTGTTCATCAACAAGTTGAATATTAGCGCCACAGCGTCCCACTATTGGTTTAACTACATATCCGGTTTGTAATAACTCGTCGTTAAGCTCAAACGCGGTATTAAGTAAATATTTATGATTAGGGAATAAGCTCCACAGTATTGGCAAAATAGCCTTGTTACTAGGAATTAATGTCCACAGCGGTTCAAACACCATGACATTTTTACGCAGTAATACATCGACTAAGCGTGGCATTTCACCAGCTTTGAATTGTGGTTCAAAGTTATCACCTAATGATTGGTCGGCTTCGCATTCTTCACGAATTTGATCAAGTGCGGTTTCCCACGACCAGGTTTTCCATACGTAACTCAGTTGTGCGCCATCTGTATCTACTATGTTGCCTGACTCATTCCAGCGAAGTGTGCTTAAGCCAATTACTAGCTTACACTCAAAGCCTGCGGCTTCAATAGCTTCTTTCATAAATAATGCGTGGTAATGTTCTTCTGGTTCATCATCTTGCAGAATATGAACAAGACCTTTTACCTCACTTTTGCGCCATGCTTTTACGAGATCTTTAAATAAATTTTGGCCTGCATCTACACCTGTTTTAACACCAAAGTGTTTTGCCCACTTTCCCTGAACTTTGCCGCTTTCCATGTAACACGATGCCGAATCGCAATTGTATTCGTAAACTTTTAAACCTGCTGCTGTTAAGGCAAAGTCAAACCGGCTGGTAATTAATTGGTTTAAGCGGTTATCCCACGATTGGCGAATTTTATTAAGCACAACATCGGGTAAATTAAACTTTTTTAATAACTCAGGGTGCTGCAGTACATAGTCGGTTGCATGCATAAATAAACCATGCAGCTCATTTGTTGCATGCTCAATGCTTTGCTGCGCCGTTTGAGATATTGCAAAGTAATTATGCTGATCTTCATCTACGGATGTAAGTTTATGGCCTTGCATCATTTCTACGTAGGCAGCTTCATCGTCATTCGCAATATTTAACCATGACTTGTTTGCTTGGCCTGTATCTGCTGCTTTATGGGCTTCTATAGTAAATAAGTCAGTGTTTAGCTCAAACGTTGGCTCAGCATATTCTGTTTCATCAGTTTGTGTCATCCAACCTAAAATAGTGGCGTCGCTGTAAGAGCACTCAATCCAATAGTCGCCATCTTTAGTTACTTTTGCTTTTAGTTCACGGCACCAGTTTTGATTTGTTGGCCATATTTGATGCCCTACATTTTGCTCAGCAAGACGTATTTTATCTTCATGCACTTCAACAATGACAGCAACATGGCCTGTTTCTTCAAACTCGCCGCCTTCTTCCCAAATAAGTAAACTACCTACTTGAGGATGATGTTTAGCACCATTTTTAAACGCGTTTAGTGGCAGTCTATTTTGGCTATTTACATCGCGCACTGAACGCAACTCAAAAATATCGTAAGCCATAGCTATGTCATCAAAAATATAACCATGATTGAGGTACATCCATCTTCGGGCAAATTCAACGCATTGCCATTTATAGCCCATGTAAATACCGTCTAGGTAACTACGATAGGCACTACGATTAGGATAAATGCTTTCATCAGCCGTATCATAATCAGATGAGTAAACAGCAACATTACCAGGTGCATAACCTAATAAAGTACCAAAATCACTAGCAGGAGCAGAAGGTTTCATAAACAAAGATGTTCAAAATAAGGTGTGATAATTTGCTGACTATATGAGCCAAACTGCGTTATAGCAAGATATAAAATATGCTTTTACGAAGGGGGATAAGTAAAAAATTACTCATTCATTAAAGAGTGGAAAGATGGGAGAGTACTTTTACTAATAGTATAAGGTTTGGTACTTTTTGACTTTTAGCTGGTTGAAAGTTAGTAATATTTTTGACGTAATTATTACTGTTTAAATCTCAACTAAAAAATGGAGTAGCTATAGGTAACTTCTCCACTTTTATTATTCATATTTAGTGTTTTTTTATAATATGTAAAGCAGGTTAACGCGCTGCTAAATCATTTCAGCATCTATATGGCGTATTAGGTTTGATACCCAATTAACATATTGGCGGTGAATTTTTTTGCCGTTGTAGTTTAAGTTAATAGAGTCTTTATAGTTGATTGAGTATGCCGTTTTGTCATACGCAATATCGACAGTTAATTGATGTGTGCGAATATCCAGTACACCTTTTATTTTACCTTCACTCAAAGGCGTACACTTCCAACCAAGCTGAATACATGCCTTTATAATACCTTTTTCTACGTCAGCTTCACTGTTGGTAATTGTTGATGTTTGCGGAATAGGGTTTTGTTCAAAGTCTCTTACTGCAACAGATGTTGAACAACCAGCAAGAATAGTAAGTGCTGCCGCTGTAACTAAAATTGAGTACTTTTTCATAATAATCCTTTGTTTTAATTTCATCCAATTGTGATGTCTCGCCAATATATGCGCGCTTAGGTGAGATTATCGGTAAATTTATAGATGAGTGCCAGCAATAATTAGAAAATTAAGAGAGTTAACCGAGGTTTATTTCGGGTATTAGCTTTATTTATGAACTAGTTAAAGTTTAATTATTTAAGCTATAAACCAAAGGGTAAAGCAAAATTATGTGTTGAAAGATTTACATGAGCGATGACATGTTTTGAGGGGAACGCTCTTTCGTTATGTTTTAAAATACTCCTATATCCGTACTTTAGTTAATTTTTTGTTAAGCTGTTGCGCTTGGTATAGCAAAACTAGCTAAAAGTTTTTAAAACAGGAAAAACAATGGAAGACATAATAAACAACATTGATATTAATCAATATTTACCCGCTGCAATTACGTGGGCAACCAACATATTACTAGCAATTGCAATTTTACTTGCGGGCTTATGGTTAGCGGGCAAAGTACGCAATTTAATTATTGGCTTGTGTCATAAATACACTCATCTTGACGATACGCTTTTTCGCTTTTTAGGCAGCATGGCTCGCTACATCATATTAGCGTTCGTTATTATTGCTGTGTTAAATCGCTTTGGTGTTCAAACAGCCTCTATTATTGCTTTACTCGGTGCTGCGGGACTTGCTATAGGCTTGGCGTTACAAGGTGCAATGTCGAACCTTGCCGCAGGCGTTATGTTGCTAATATTTAGACCTTATAAAGTGAATGACTTTATTGAGGCTGCAGGGCGTTTTGGTAAAGTAACAGAAGTAGATATGTTTACTACTATTTTACAAACGTTCGATAACCAACAGGTTATTATACCAAATAGTCAAATTTGGGGCGCGCAAATTATAAACCATTCACATCATCCAATTCGTGGTGTTGATATGCATTTTGGTGTTGCTTACGGTGAAGATACAACGGCTGTACGTAAAGTTATAGATGGCGTACTTGCAGCGCACCCACACATACTAAAAGATCCAGCGCCTTTTGTTGAAGTAGAAACACTTAACAGCAGCTCAGTAGACTTTTTAGTAAGACCTTTTTGTAAGGGCGAGCATTACTTCGATATTCTTTACACTGTGCCAGAGTTAATTAAAAAAGCACTGGATGAAAACAACATCGAAATACCTTTCCCACATCGTAAAGTTATTTTAGTTAACGAAAGCAAAGATTAACTAAATTTAAAACGGTTTAAACGCAAGAGCACTTTTAAGTGCTCTTTTTTTGTGTGAAAAAGTTACATACCTGTGTAACCTTTTCTTTTATAAACCACTTCAAATACTACATTGTTATCTGTACAGCCCTTTTTTGCTAGGTTGGATGGCTGGTCTTTATTTTGCATTTGCATAGTCGCTTTTAGCTTTAAAGCTCATAAAAACTATTGACCCATTAAATCAAACTGTATGAAGGACTAAACATGGCTGAATCATTTAAATACTCAGGTAATAAAGGGCATGGCGGTGAATTGCATCAAAAAGCATCGAATGAACACCCTACCATGACCACCGCGCAGGGCTGCCCTGTAAGTGACGATCAAAATTCATTACGTGCAGGAAAGCGTGGCCCAGGATTATTAGAAGATCACATAATGCGCGAGAAGATCTTTCACTTTGATCACGAGCGCATTCCTGAGCGTGTAGTGCACGCTAGAGGCTATGGTGCACACGGATATTTTGAAACTTACGACACGCTTGAAGATTTAACCTGTGCAGATATTTTTCAGCGAAAAGGTGAAAAAACCCCAGTATTTACTCGTTTCTCTACGGTTGCAGGTAATAAAGGGTCTCCAGATTTAGCACGTGATGTACGTGGTTTTGCGGTGAAATTTTATACCCAAGAAGGAAACTGGGATTTAGTGGGTAACAATATACCGGTATTCTTTATTCAGGATGCAATGAAGTTTCCAGACTTAGTTCATTCAGCTAAAGCCGAGCCAGATCGTGGTTTCCCCCAAGCGCAAACAGCACATGATAACTTTTGGGACTTTGTAAGTTTATCGCCTGAGTCAATGCACATGGTTATGTGGGCAATGTCTGATAGAGCTATTCCACGCTCTTTACGCTTTATGGAAGGTTTTGGTGTTCATACCTTTAAATTTATTAATGCCAAAGGTGATGAGAAATTTGTTAAATTTCATTGGAAACCAAAAGGCGGAATGCAATCTGTAGTATGGAACGAAGCACTTAAGCTAAACGGCGCGGACCCTGATTTTCATCGCAGAGACATGTGGGAATCTATTGGCAACGGCGACTTCCCTGAGTGGGAACTAGGTGTACAGGTGTTTGATCAGCAATTTGCTGATGAATTTGAATTTGATGTTTTTGATGCCACCAAGCTTATACCTGAAGAGCAAGTACCAGTGCAAATTGTTGGCCGTATGGTGCTTGACCGTGTTGTAGACAACTTTTTTGCAGAAACAGAGCAAGTAGCATTTTGTACTCAAAACATTGTACCGGGGCTCGACTTTACACCTGACCCGCTACTGCAAGGTCGTAACTTTTCATACTTAGATACTCAAACCAAGCGTTTAGGTGGTCCTAACTTTACGCATATTCCGGTCAATGCGCCTAAATGTCCAATGCGTCATTTTCAGCAAGATGGCCACATGGCAATGCACAATCCAAAAGGGCGTGTTAATTATGAGCCAAACTCATGGAGCGGCGACGAAAACAACCCGCGCGAATGCCCAGTACATGGCTTTAAAAGCTCAAAGGAACCTGAAGTAAATGGCGGTGATAAACTGCGTTATCGCTCAGAAACATTCAGCGATCATTACAGTCAAGCTCGTCAATTTTATTTAAGTCAAACAGAGGTAGAGCAGGCGCATATTCAATCTGCGTACGTGTTTGAGCTGTCTAAAGTTGAGCATTTGCCAATACGAGAACGTTTGGTATCGCACTTGTTAAATATTGACGAAACCCTCGCAAATAAAGTTGCCGAAGGACTTGGCTTGCAAGAAATGCCAGCTCCAGCTGAAGCTGCAATGCCAACACGTAAAGACTTACCTGTATCTGATGCGTTAAGTATTTTGAAAAATGCGCCCAACACCTTCAAAGGCCGTAAATTAGGTATTTTAGTAAGTGATGGCTTTAATGCAGAAATTTTTGAATCGGTTACCAATGCACTTAAAAGTGAAGGTGCAAACTTTGAAATTATTGCCCCGCAAGTTGGCGGTGCTAAATGCAGTAAAGGTAAGCATTTTAAAGCTGATCAGGTTATTAATGGTGGTCCATCGGTTTTATACGATGCGGTACTTGTACTCACCACCGAAGATGGAGCTGAAAAACTAGCTGCCATAGCAGAAGCTAAAGACTTTGTAAGTGATGCGTACGCACATATGAAATTTATAGGCTTTACAAATGAGGCTAAGCCTTTATTTAAAGCGGCAGGCCTTGATGGAAAAGTAGATGATGGTTGGATAGATTTAGAGGCACATTCAGGCGATAAATTTATAAATACATTGCGTAATTTAAGATATTGGGAGCGTTAGTAAGCTCAATAATTAAAAAAACCACAGCATGTAATAGTTGTGGTTTTTTTTAGCTCACCTAGTTAAGGTATTAGTTCAAGCCAACAATAAAAAATTGGATATATTATAAAGCTTAATGGCGCTTGTCACTGTGGCAAAGTGGTATTTACGGTCAACTCAAAACACCCTTATCCTTACAATTTATGTTACTGCTCTATATGTCGTAAAACCGCAGGGAGCGGCGGGTTTGTTATTAATTTAAACGCGCAATACAGCACGCTTGAGGTTACAGGGCGTGAACACATAACTATTTATCATGCAAAAATAGGCGATAAAATCAGCCCTGCAGAGCGTCATTTTTGTAAGCATTGTAGTGCTAACTTGTGGTTATACGATGCACGTTGGCCCGAGCAAGTTCATCCCTTTGCTGGTGCAATAGATAGTGAGTTACCCATACCGCCAGAGCGCACTCATTTAATGCTTGGTAGTAAAGCAAATTGGGTAAATGCGCCCATTAATGAAGGTGACAAGCAGTTTGAAGAATACCCTGATGAAAGTATTGCTGCTTGGCATAAACGTCTAAACCTCGAAAAGTAACGCAATTTTTTGTATGAGCTAAGCTTAAATTTAGGGGCAATTAAGCGCATATTTAGTTAATTAAATATTAAAAATCACCGCGTAAGTAAAGGAGAATATTATGGCAGTCTCAGCAATACCAAAAGGGTTTCATTCAGTTACACCTTATTTAATTATGAATGACGCACAAAAAGCGATAGATTTTTATTGTGATGCATTTAGTGCTGAACACGTAATGCAGATGCCTTTACCTGATGGTGGAATAGCACATGCAGAAATAATAATTGGTGATTCGCATATTATGCTTTCAGATAATGGTTCTGAAGAGCATTTAAAAAACCCAAAAGAGCTCGGTGGTACAGCGCTAAGCCTTATGCTTTATGTTGAAGATGTTGATACAGTGTTTAAAAAAGCAATTGAGCTTGGTGCAACAGAAATAAGACCCGTACATGATCAGTTTTATGGTGATAGGACCGGCACGCTACAAGACCCATTTGGTCATATATGGATCATTGGTACACACAAAGAAGATGTTAGTGACGAAGAGTTAAATAATCGAATTGGGAATATAACAAATCAAGAGCAAGACGCATAACTATCATGCTAATTAGATTTATGTACCTTCCTAATTACGTTGACGGCTTTAATGAAAGGCTTGTAGCTTTTGCTTAAGCTCATCTAGGTTTGATCTTGTTATCGAAACCGTTTTTACCTAAAAGTAGCTCACTTAGTAAAGCGAATTGGTATAGATTACTAGTTAAATTTTAGGCATAAAAAAACCTCAGCCAATAATTAGCTGAGGTTCAAAAAGTGGTACCAGCGGCCGGACTCGAACCGGCACTCCTTTCGGAAGGGGATTTTGAATCCCCCATGTCTACCAATTTCATCACGCTGGCATAATTTTTCTTTAATCTTTTAAGCATAAAAAGATAAAGAAAAACCACTTAAAATAAAAAGGATACTTATATACCTCTTATTCTGTATCCGCATTATACAAACAAAAGAGGGGGCGGCAAGCCTTTTCTTTTATTTGCACAAACAACTGGTTGATAATTAATCGTTTATAGTTGTGGTTAAGGCATTAAACACTAAACTAGTTTGTATAATGGAAAAACGTATCGATTATGTACTTCAAACTTTAACCTGCTCTAATACTTGTGTTATTAGGTTTTAAGTTTTACATACCAAAACTTATACCCACAAATACCCGCAAACTCTTGTTAAAATTAATTATACCGGTAACAAAATAGTTGCTACAGAACCTAAGCCATTACTTTTGTTTACTAAACTCAAGCTGCCGTGGTGTTGCTCAATTACGTTACGACAAAAGCTGAGACCAATGCCCTGGCCTTGTTGTTTAGTGGTGTAAAACGGCACAAATATATTATCCGGGTTTGCAAGGCCATGTCCGTTGTCAGAAATAGTAATGCAGTTCACCGTGTTTTGAGTGTCAATTTTCAATGCTATTTTAACCGGGCAGGAACTGGCTTCTATGGCATTTTTTATCAGGTTAATAATTACTTGATGTAAAAATGTACGATCGGCATTAAAAGTTGGGCAGTTAATGCTACGAGTAAACTCAACATTAGGGTAAATAGCGCAAACTTGATTAAAAAAAGCCTTACTGTCTATCGTAACAATATTGAGTGAAAGGGCTTTATTTATATCACCGTAGCGGGTTACAAACTCATTTAGGTAATTACAACGCTCACTTATTACGTTTAACGCTTGGGCCTGACGTGGCTCGGTAAGCTTTATCGCGAGGTTTTCGGCCATACCAATCACCGGAGTGAGCGAATTACGAATTTCGTGGCCAAGTACGCGAATTATTTGTTGCCATGCTTGTAGCTGGTTTTCGCGAAGAGCAGAGGTGATATTAATCATTACAATAAGTTGATGGCAACTGCCTTGCTCTATAAATTCACTGTGGCGTATTTGCCATTGCTGCGCAGTAATCGCATCGCTAAGTTGCCAATGAGCATCGTGCTTTATAAGTCCTAATGCCTCTGCGCTTGAGTAGCGCAGAGTTTGCCATGGCGTATTTTTAAATTCGCTATATGCGTTGTTGGCATAACTTAGTTTGTTGTTTTGATCGAGCACCATTATTGGCACATTAAAGTGCTCAATTAGCTGATAAACCAAAAATACATGTTGATCATAGCGTGATTTCTTTTTAAATAATTCTTCACTCAAAGTAATTAAGCTTTGTTGTAATTGCTTGATGCTTCCGCCTTGATAACTTGGTTTAACGAGTTGGTTGTAATCCTCATTCAAAATAGCATCTAGGTGAGCATGGTTACGATTAAAGCTACTTATAACTTTGTTATAAGTACTCATAAATAACTTAAAATAAATAATTAAAAATAGCACTGTAATTGCTGCTGAAGTTGCTGTCGACAAGGTAAAGTATTGGCAAATGAAGTAGCAACCAAGTGCAGATAAACAACCGCTTAGTGCAGCAAAGCTTATTAAACTGCGCTCTAATGAAGAGCTAAAAAGCCAGCGTGCTTTCATACCGTAATGCCGTACTTTTCAAGACGACGGTACATAGATGATTTACCTAACCCTAATAACTTTGCTGCGTTAGGAATGTGACCTTGAGTTTGTTTTAATGCTAAATCAATAAGTTGGCGTTCAGCGCTTTCTAGGGTCATTAACGGTAGCGTATTATTAGCTTGATTACTATTTAGATTAAGGTGACTCGCACTTAAAGTATCTGTAGTTGCTAATAAAACAGCACGTTCAATAATGTGGCTTAACTCACGTACATTGCCTGGCCAAGAGTAGTGTAATAATGCAAGTTTGGCACAATCAGTAAGCTTTATTAAATTATGGTTATACTTTTTGGCGTGATGACTTATAAAGTGCTCACATAGCGGGATTATATCCTCTACACGTTCTCGTAATGGTGGAATAACAAATTCAAGCGTATTTAATCGGTAATATAAATCTTCCCTAAATGCGCTAGTAGCGATGAGCCTACTAAAATCCCCATTGGTAGCACTTATCAGCCTAACATTAGCTTTTTTAGTGTAACTTGCACCTACCATTTCGTACTCTTGGCTTTCAAGTACTCGCAGTAATTTAGCCTGCTGGGGTAGCGGAATATTAGCAATTTCATCTAGAAATAAACTGCCATTTTCAGCGAGTTCAAAGCGACCAATACGTTCACTTTTAGCATCTGTAAACGCCCCTTTTTTATGTCCAAACATTTCACTTTCAAATAACGACTCTACAATTGCGCCCATATTTACTGCAATAAAAGGCTGAGTTTTACGAGCTGATTGTAGATGTATCCATTGGGCTAACTGACTTTTACCTGTGCCATTTTCTCCGGTTAGTAATATATTAGCATCAGTTTTGGCTACTTTTTCTAGTTGCTCAATCAGTTGTTGCATTGCTGTTGAGTTATAAATAAAAGGCTGCGAGGGATGATCGTTTAATTGCTGCTGTAACTTTTTATTTTTCTTAGTGAGATCATTAAGTGTTAGCTGTTGCTGAAGTAACTTTAATAGCCGCTGATTTTGCCAAGGCTTTTCAATAAAGTCACATGCCCCTTGTTGCATTGCACGTACAGCTAAGTCAACGCTTGACCAGGCAGTCATTGCTATAACAGGAATCGCTAATTGTTTTTTTTGTACATACTGTAAAAAAGCCATTCCTTCATTACCAGACGTTGTATCGCGCGAGAAGTTCATGTCGAGCAGTATTAGATACCATCTCTCATTTTAAGCTTCAAGGCCGTATTTAACTTTCTTGAAGCTTAAACGCTTCTTGGTTTTTTATTACACCAAAACATATATGAATGAGCTTTCGCATATTTGCACACACAGCT
>NZ_JACJDW010000090.1:0-269 GCF_014163745.1 Pseudoalteromonas sp. SR44-2
TAACCATACAACGCCAAACGCGTTTTATGCGACAGTTTGACAGAAGTTAATATGACTAAAGTAGATATTTACTGAAAGACTTAAAAAATATTATCAGATATTTTCCAAATTCAGTTAGTGCGTAGAAATACGAATTAACGCCCAAATTTGCTTGGTGACAATAGCGTTTTGGACCCACCTGACTCCATGCCGAACTCAGTAGTGAAACGAAACAGCGCCGATGATAGTGTAGCATTTGCTATGTGAAAGTAGGACATTACCAGGCTTCA
>NZ_JACJDW010000091.1:0-268 GCF_014163745.1 Pseudoalteromonas sp. SR44-2
CTGCGCTTTTAGAGTAAGCGATTGTATAAAAATAGTATTCAAATACGAGTAAGCACTGGTTTTTACCTTCTCATTTTCTTCTCTTTCACTTCTCCTTGTGAATAATATTTTTAAGTACTGTTATTCACAAGGAGGTTTAGAGGCGCTGCGCTTTTAGAGTAAGCGATTGTATAAAAATAGTATTCAAATACGAGTAAGCACTGGTTTTTACCTTCTCATTTTCTTCTCTTTCACTTCTCCTTGTGAATAATATTTTTAAGTACTGTTA
>NZ_JACJDW010000092.1:0-250 GCF_014163745.1 Pseudoalteromonas sp. SR44-2
GTATTGATGTATGTGCTTATGCCGTAATGAGTAATCACACCCATTTGGTACTATATGTAGATGATAAGAAAGCAAACAGACTGAATGATAAAGCGATTGTTATTCGCTGGCATAAACTGTGTAAAAATTAAAATAAACAAGACACCCATCCTAAATTTTGCACTTTATGGAGTTAGAGGCTAGCCTTTATTTAGTGCAAAAAACAAGCAGGGTTTCTTATGGCAATTGCAAGAAAGCGTCAAATAAGTCT
>NZ_JACJDW010000093.1:0-249 GCF_014163745.1 Pseudoalteromonas sp. SR44-2
CTCTATCTACTCCCCTTGTACATGCAGCGTCACCCTTAGTTGGGGCGCTAGGATACCATTCAGTTTAATGGAGGTTAGGAAGTCAGGGCTCAATCTACGTCACAGCATTTTCACACTCTGGTTGGTTTGTAGTGGTCAACTAATTTTGGCCACAGTTTTAGAATCTTGGTATCTAACCTCAGATTCATTTGGTGCTAAACCTGCATTATAATGATGTGGTCTAACATTGTTGTAATATCCGTTGATATA
>NZ_JACJDW010000094.1:0-247 GCF_014163745.1 Pseudoalteromonas sp. SR44-2
TAAATTTGCAGCAGTCTGTTTGGTATTTAGGCAAGGCAGAGCCTATGTAGTGTGGTTATTCCCCATAAATGGGCGATAACGTAGCATTAATGCCAAACAGGCGCTGCCCAAAGGGTTCTTTCTAGCTGTCTCTTGATCACAAGTCTGACTCAAGAGATTTTGCTAAATCGTAGCCTTCCAGGATGGCTTGTAACTTAAGCCATCCTTGCCATAACACTTTCACAGATGCACGCCCTGTGCGCTTGGT
>NZ_JACJDW010000095.1:0-246 GCF_014163745.1 Pseudoalteromonas sp. SR44-2
CCCCCTTTGGTCCGTAGACATTATGCGGTATTAGCAGTCGTTTCCAACTGTTGTCCCCCACCTCAAGGCATGTTCCCAAGCATTACTCACCCGTCCGCCGCTCGTCAGCAAAGTAGCAAGCTACTTTCTGTTACCGCTCGACTTGCATGTGTTAGGCCTGCCGCCAGCGTTCAATCTGAGCCATGATCAAACTCTTCAATTAAAAAGTTTTATGTCTTTCGACAGCTCAATGAATTCTGAATTTTT
>NZ_JACJDW010000096.1:0-241 GCF_014163745.1 Pseudoalteromonas sp. SR44-2
GCATCTTTCTTTTTATGGGGATACTTAGATGGTTTTGGCTTAACCCATCGGGGATATCTTCTATCCTCTCGTCTAGCTGGAAGCTTAAATAAGACCAGTGTATCGAGTAAGTGCTGCCAGTGTATCGAGTAAGTGCTGCCAGTGTATTGGAATGTTCCCTGGGCTCATTATAGATACTGACGAGAAATACTGAATGACAGCCATCGAACTGCTAGAGAAACTAAGCTGGTTAGGCCATATC
>NZ_JACJDW010000097.1:0-240 GCF_014163745.1 Pseudoalteromonas sp. SR44-2
TTTAGAACTTATTTGTTCGTAGTGTCCACACAGATGATTGTTAATTAGTGCTTATTCTTCGGAATAACTAATTAATATGCTCTTTAAAAATTTGGAAAAGCTGATAATAAAATTCTGATAGATACATTGTATTTATCAAGAGTTTTCAAAAGTAAAAAAAGAATGGTAGCAGTACCATTCAGTGCCATTTAATTAACTCTTATGAGTTGATTGATTGGTATCTACTTTAGTATTCAATAT
>NZ_JACJDW010000098.1:0-216 GCF_014163745.1 Pseudoalteromonas sp. SR44-2
TGCCAAGGCATCCACCGTGTACGCTTAGTCACTTAACCATACAACCCAAACGGGTCTTTGTTTTGTGACAGTTTAACTTCGCCAGAAGTTAATATTGAATACTAAAGTAGATACCAATCAATCAACTCATAAGAGTTAATTAAATGGCACTGAATGGTACTGCTACCATTCTTTTTTTACTTTTGAAAACTCTTGATAAATACAATGTATCTATCA
>NZ_JACJDW010000099.1:0-210 GCF_014163745.1 Pseudoalteromonas sp. SR44-2
TCTTTAACAATATAAAGCAATCATCTGTGTGGGCACTCGTACAGATTGAGTTCTAACAGCCAACCTACTTAGGTAGCGAGGCAAACAAATTAGAGTCTCAATTGAAAACTGAGTGACCAACAGAAGTAACTTATTTATAAGTTGCTTCGGCACAGTCAATTCAATATCGAAAGATATTAAAAAATTCAGAATTCATTGAGCTGTCGAAAG
>NZ_JACJDW010000009.1:0-99983 GCF_014163745.1 Pseudoalteromonas sp. SR44-2
CCAGTTCGAGTCTGGGAGGGGCCACCACTTTTACAAATTTCCCAAGTAAATACCTATCCAAATTATTTAAAGCTACATTAATTTAATATTGTGTAATTTTTATTCTTTAGTTACCCCTAATAATAAACGTAATCTAAATAAAATTAATCTATAGATTAAGTTAAGCTTTCTTAAATTTGGAATAGTGCGAATGCACTATTAAATTCCAGCGTTAGATCAGATGCTTTGCTTTATAAGTGACAGTGTTCAGCATTTAATTTCAGAAGACAAAAAAGCCCCTATTGGGGCTTTTTACTTACTAGTGTTTACTTTTATTGCTCAAAACTACAAGAGTTAACTAATTTTTACGGTATATCTCATGCTCAATATCGTAAATATTTACGCTTAGACTGTCTGATGCTCTGCAATATGTTTTTAAACATGAAAGTAGCAGTTCGCTTAACATTTGTTTTTGCTCAATTGAGCGTCCTGCCAAAATATGTACCGCGATATGTATAAACCCTGATTTTCCTGCGCCAAGTTGATATTGCTGATAAGCAATAGCACGTGTTTTTATGGTTTCTAATTCAAACAAGTTACTTTCGAAAGCGGTAGTATGAATTTTTTCTACCAGTACTTGAGGTAAAACGGGGAGGTCTTCTGAGTGTTCAATAATAATGTGCGGCATTTAGGCGTTTCCTATTATGAGTTACTACATGAGCGAGAGGTAATTGTACCAAATACAAGAGGGGTCACTAAACCCTGAGCTATCTAAAATCTTTACTTTAAACTAATTTAGTCGTATTTATTTTTGATGTTAGTATAAAAACAAACAGGTGAACCTTCGCTTAGTAACTTATCTACTAAGTTACCTATATATTGATTAAGGATAAGTATGAAATTACCACAAAAATTTAAACGTTTAGCTTTACTTGCAGGTGCAATTGTTACGTTAAGTGCTTGCTCTGACGATGTTGCGTCGGTAAGCCTTGGGTTATTTACAACTAAAGATGTTGTGGTGAATTCGCAGCAAGATCCTATTGTTGAGGGCGTTACTTGTCATATTAGTCATATAGAGGCTAATTTGGACTTTTCTGATCCCTCTGATATGTCTATAGCGTGTCGTCAAACGGGGCCAATTACAGCGCAGCAGCTACAAAAAATAGACCGTAGCAAGTCGGGCGAAGTGATCTTTAAATCATCTAAAAGTATATTATTTAAATCACTAAAAGTGCGTCGTATTTACGATGCTGAAAATCGTACTTTATTGTACTTATCGTACTCAACTAAAGAGTCCAGTGGTAGCCACCACCATGCGCTATCAACAGTGCCGCTATACAATACTCAAGCGTGGGACTGGGCGCTTACACAAAAAGACTAAGTTAGCACCTACGTAAGCACCTAAACTAAAACCTAAAAGAGCACACTATGTTAGCTTTATTTAAATCAAAGCCATTATTAGAGCAGCAAGAGCAGCAATGGCTTATTGATACATTTATTTGGGCTGTAGAAAACTTTGATGCTGAGTTTTTTACAAAGCACACTCAAATAATACTGCCAACGGCCACTTTTTTCCCTGATTCGGTATCGAGCATTGAAGAAATGGCGAGCAATGTTTTTAACCGCGTTACTAATTACGCGGGTATGAACGCATGGCCTATCCAACTAGTTGCACCGCAGCAATTACAACCGCAAGTTTTTCCACACTTCGAATTTAGCAATGAAATACGTGGCGAAGGCAGCCATTTAATTGTGCCGCCAAGCCATACGATTAATATTTCTTTTAATCCTAATCAGATTAATCAGCCACAAGATTTAGTGGCAAGTTATGCGGGTACTCTGGCCACCATACTTATTCATCACGTTGGGGTGCTGCCGCCTGGTGGTAGGGAGTATTTACCACAAGCTGCTGATGCACTTGCTTGTTTTTTAGGGTTTGGTGTGATGATGAGCAACACGGTGTATCAGTTTAAAGGCGGGTGTGGCTCTTGCTATAACCCATACGCTAACCGTGAAGCTAAGTTAAGTGAAACGCATACGGTATTTATGCATGCCCTAATTAGTTACTTTAAAAACGATAAGGTGTCTAAAAAACATTTAAAGCCGCATTTACGTGGCCAGTTTAAAAAAGCACAAAAAGAAATTAAAGCATTGGTAAATAACTCGGCCAACCCGCTGTTATTAGCTTATTCGCCAAACTAGCAAGGATTTGCGTGGAATACTTAGATGAATTTTTACTGATTGTTATTGCTCATTTTTTTGCAGTAGCAAGCCCTGGGCCCGACTTTGCCGTAGTACTTAAGCAAAGTGTGCAACAAGGAAGGCGCAATGCATTGTGGACAAGCGCCGGTGTTGGCGCTGCTATTTTACTGCACGTTGCCTATTGCGTTTTAGGTGTTGCGCTTATTTTAACGCAATCGCCTAGTTTATTTATGGCGCTGAAGTACCTTGCTGGTGCATATTTAGCTTACTTAGGCGTACAAGCTCTTAGAGCTGCAAAACCGCCTGCAAGTAATGAAGGCGAGGCTGTAAAAGATGTTGAAAACAAAACCGTTCAAGAGGAACCCGTTTGGGTGGCTTTTAGGCGCGGCTTTTTCACCAATGCATTAAACCCAAAAGCCACGTTATTTTTTATGTCGTTATTTACACTCGTGATTAGCCCAACAACACCTACTAGCGTACAGGTCGGCTACGGCGTGTACATGGCATTGGCTACTTGGGCGTGGTTTTCAATGCTTTCAATGATGCTTTCTCGCGATAATGTAAGGGGCTTTTTCCAACAACGCGGTTATTGGTTTGACCGTGGAATTGGCATTATTTTAATTGCACTTGCAGTACGTGTTGTTATTTAACTTATTCAAAAAGCGCAGGAGATAAAAATGCCGCTATATAATTTCTCGTTTGGTTCTAATATGTCATCTACCCGTTTGTTAGCGCGCTTGCCCAATGTAAAGCGTGTAGGAACTGCGGTACTTAAAGGCTACGAGCTTACTTTTGATATGCTATTTAAAGATGGCTCAGGTAAATGCAGTATTTGTCCAAGCGATAAAGAAGATGCATTGGTTTACGGCGTTATTTATGAGCTCAATGAAGAAGAAAAAGCTATTTTAGACAGTATTGAAGGGCCAGGTTACGATTGTGTAGATATAGCCCCAACGCTTTTAACGGGTGAGACTGTAGCCGCACATTGTTATATAGCTAATACCCATGACAGCGATGTACTCCCATATGATTGGTATATAAAACACGTTCATCGCGGTTCACTTGAAGCGGGCGTACCAAAAGAATACAGTGATGCCATATTAAATCGCGCACAAAAAAGCGACACCAATCAAGAGCGCGCAGCAATTGAATTTGCAGTTCATCAAAAATAATAAAATAGGATTGATATGAAATTAACCAAACTTGCCGCAATTGCACTATTAGCAGGCACTACGTTTAGCAGCTGGGCACAAGTTGATACCAACAAAATTGACGACGTAATTAAAGCGTCAATGGCACGTTTTGACGTACCCGGTATGGCAGTTGCCATTGTTGAAAATGATAAAGTAATATTTGCTAAAGGCTTTGGTGTAACTAATCTCGATACCAACAAAAAAGTAAACAAAGACACTTTATTTGGTATTGCTTCAAACACAAAAGCATTCACTACTGCGGCACTGGCAAAGTTGGTTGATGAAGGTAAATTAAGCTGGGATGACCGCGTAATTGATCATTTACCAGAGTTTAGATTGTACGATTCGTACGTAACACGCGAAATGCGTATTCGTGACTTATTAAGTCATCGCAGTGGGCTAGGGCTTGGGCAAGGCGATTTAATGATTTGGCCAAGCACGGATAAGCCCGTTGATGAAATTTTAGCGGGATTACAGTATTTAAAACCAGCGAGCAGCTTTCGTAGTAAGTACGCTTATAACAACTTGATGTTTGTTACCGCTGGCGAAGTGGTTGCACGTGTGTCGGGTATGAGCTGGAACGATTACATCGAAAAAAATATATTACAGCCGCTACACATGGACAACTCACGCGCAGGTTTTTCACGCATCCCAAAAAGCAACACTAACTGGGCAACAGGTCATATTCCTATGGATGGCTCACTTCATCCCTTTTTTGTGAACTACCTTGAGGACTTTAGAGGCGCAGGCGCCATTGCTTCAAGTGTAAGCGATATGAGTCAATGGCTACGTACGCAATTAGCAGGCGGTAAAATGCCAAGTGGCGAGCAGCTATTTAGTGAAAAGCAACAAGCGCAAATGTGGCACCCACATATTACGTCTATGGCGTCTAAAAGTGCGTTTGAATCGTATCATCAGCTGTTTAGGGGTTATGGGTTAGGCTGGAGTATTGAAGACTACCACGGCTTTAAAAAGCTAGGTCACGGCGGTGGTATTTTGGGAATGGTATCGCAAGTTACTTTACTGCCTGAGAAAAAACTCGGTATTGTTATTTTATCTAATCAACAAGCTTTTGGTGCGCTTTCGGCAGTAACCCATGAAGTGCTTGAAGATGCACTTGAGCTTGAAGATAAAGACTGGGTAGAAGATTTAGCTAAAAGTCATTTTGAAGGCAAACAGCAAGCATATGCTAATTCAAAACCAGAAGCGCCCGCTGACTACCAACCACAATTACCAAATATTAATTACACCGGAACATTGCACGATGACTGGTATGGCGATGTAATTATTGAGCAGCTTGATAGTAAATTGCATATTGATTTTACGCATACCAAGCGCTTAAAAGGCACACTTGAGCATTACACTGGTAATACATTTATAGTTAAGTGGGATGAAAAACTGCTTGAAGCGGATGCGTTTATTCGTTTTGAAATGAGCTCACAAAACCGTGTAAACAGCGCTAAAATGCGTGCAGTATCAACACAAGTTACCGACTTTAGCTTTGACTTTAGAAACCTACATTTAAAAGCAAAATAGCTAATAATATTGATATTCAAGGTATCGATATTTAAAGTATTGATATAAACCAAAGTCGCAAAGCCACCCATCGGTGGCTTTGCTATATTAAGTTTTTACACCTTGTAAGGGACTTTTTATGCGTACCGCTGTTATTTCTCATCCTCATTGCCGTAAGCATAAAATGATAGACGACCACCCCGAGTGCCCAGAGCGTCTAGATGCCATAACCGATAGATTACTTGCCAGCGGCGTAGATGTTGGCTTAACACACCTACAAGCACCCAAGGCCGAGCGTGAACATTATTTACTTGCTCACGATGAAGCTTTACTTAAACACGTAGAAAATACGCTACCAACAGAAGGGCTCGCTAATTTAGATGGCGATACGTGGCTGTGCCCCGATTCGTTTAAAGCGATTGAGCGGGCAGTAGGTGCAGGATTGTTAGCGGTTGATGAAATACTTGCCGATAAACTCGATGCTGCTTTTTGCTCAGTGCGCCCGCCAGGGCATCACGCTAATAAAAACTCATCATCTGGGTTTTGTGTGTTTAATAACTTAGCTATTGCTGTTAAGTACGCACAAAGCAAAGGGGTTAAGCGCATTGCTATTGCGGATTTTGATGTACACCACGGTAATGGCACGCAAGATATTTTTATTGATGACGAAAATGTACTCCTTTGTTCGTTATTTCAGTATCCGTTTTATCCAAATACAGCGGTTAAAAATAATAGTCATATAGTTAATTCACCTCTGCCAATTGCCAGTAATGGCGACGATTTAAAAGAGGTGTTTGCTCAGCAATGGCTACCAAAATTAAAAGCGTTTAAACCTGAATTACTTTTTATAAGCGCAGGGTTCGATGCTCACCTAGAAGATGATATGGCAAGCTTAAAATTTGTTGAAGATGACTATATTTGGCTTACCGAGCAACTATGTGGTGTTGCTAAAGAGGGCGGTTGTAAAGGGGTTATTTCGTATTTAGAAGGTGGCTATGCGCTATCAGCTTTAGGTCGCAGTGCTGTAGCGCATATAAAAGTGCTTACTGAGGTTTAAATAAAGAGAGTGTTTATAGCCCTAGTAAATCAAACGCCTGCGCTGTGCTCAGGGTTTTGACTTTACCAAGGCAGCATTGTCCTTCATTTAATAAGTAAGCTGTAACAAGCTGTGCTAGTTGCTCGCCATTCAATTTAGGGCAAACAGTGCCTTGTAAATTAAGGTAGTCACCTTGCTTGTTAAGTACTCGCACATCGCTTAGCTCACTTTGCGTAACGCTGTGCAAGCACTCTTGTTGCTCTTGTTGGTTATGGGCTATCTCAAGCTCATTATAAATAACCAATAATTGTGGGTAGCTGTTTAACATGGCCCGTTAGCCTACGGTGACTTCATAAGACGTAAATTTACGTATATTAATAACGCCCTTTTCAAAGATTAAGTACTGACCTTTAATACCTTGTAAAACACCACTTACAACAGGGTCTTTGTCAAAGTTAAATGAGCTAATTTTTGTTGGGTATTCGGTTACTGGAAAGTTTAAATTAACCACATCTTCATCAAGTTGCTCTATTGCTGTTGCGCCAAATAATTCACTGAGCTCGTTTAGCTTTTCACTAATTTGTGGTATCAGCTCGGCTGCCGCTGCCTTTAAGTCAATTGCGTCGTTTTGACCTTTTAGCATATTGCGCCAATTAGTTTTGTCGGCAATAAATTCAGCCAATGCAACTTCTACTAAACCAGATTGCAGGCGAGTTTGCACTTTAAAAATAGGTAATGCCTGAGTCGCGCCTTGATCAACCCAGCGAGTCGGTATTTGTGTGTGGCGGGTAATACCTACTTTTAATCCAGAGGTATTAGCGAGATACACATAGTGTGGGATCATGCAGTTTTCTTCGCCCCACTGTGGCTCTCGGCAAGTGCCTTGATCGTAGTGGCAGGTTTCTGGTTTCATTATGCACATATCGCAACTAGCAAGCTTTCGCATACATACAAAACAGTGACCTTGAGAATAGCTTTTTTTGGTTTTTTTACCGCAGTTAGAACATAAAATAGTGCCACTAAAGGTAAGCGTAAGCTCCTTACCTATAAATGCATTTAAGTCTACTAAGTGTTCACCTACAGGTAAGTGATATTGTACTGGTTCGGTTAAGCTCGATTTTAGTTTACGCAGTGTGCCTTGCATCTTTACTTGGCCCCTAAAGATGTTAAAAAGAGGAGTCTAACATTTTTAAGCTATATTGGCTTTTTAAGAAGTGTAAATAGTCGGTGTAAGGCAGTGCTTTTGCGTATAAATAACCTTGGGCGGAATCAGCGTTCATATCTTTGAGCAAGTGATGGATTTCTTGGGTTTCTACTCCCTCAATTGTTATTGATAAATTGAGGTTATGCGCCATATCAATGGCAGTTTGTACAATAACTTGGTGAGTTGGGTTATTAGGCAAATCAAAAACAAATGACTTATCTATTTTAAGCTCACTAAAGTGATAATTAACTAAGTAGCTAAGTGACGCGTAGCCTGTCCCAAAGTCATCCAGTACTACTTTAATACCTAATGAGGTTAGCTCATCAACTAACTTTATAAGTGCATCCTGGCTATCTACGAAGGCCGATTCGGTTAGTTCAAATTTAAGTAAGTGTGCCGGCACTTGGTATTTAATTAAAATATTTTCTACTTTTTCGGCTAAATTATTTATGGTTAAGTTTTTAGCACTTAAATTTACGCTAATTGTGTGCTCGTTATAGCCATTTTTTGTAAGCTCAACTATGTCTTTACAGGCTTGCTCTATTACCCACAGTGTTAGCTCGTTAATAATACCTGTGTGTTCAGCAAGTGTTATTAGCTCTTCAATTGATAAGTTGCTGTAAGTTGGGTCGGGCCAACGTAATAAAGCTTCAGCACCACTTACGTGGTTACTTAATAAGTTTATTTGAGGTTGGTAATAAAGCGCCAGTTGATTTGTTTTGATTGCTTGTTGCAGCTTAGCGGCTAGAGCAACGTCCATCATCAGATTATTACCGTTTGACGATGACCCAACTTGATTAACGCTACCTTTTGCTTTTTTAAGCGCTAAATAACCACGCTTTAACCAATATTCAAAGTCGTTAGTCTTGCCTGCACTACTAATACCTATACTGTAACTAAGCTGCAGGTTTAGCCCTTTAATTTCATATTGTTTTGGTAGGCTACTAATTATTTTAGTCAGTAGTGCTTCTAGCATTTCTTGGTTTTGTGTTTTTGTAGAAATACAGGCAAATACACCACTGCTTAAATCGGCTAAGCGAGGACTGGTGTTTAAATCTGTTTCGAGGTTTGTAAATTCACGTTCATGGCTGAGTTCTAATTCAAGCTCTTTGGCTATATGCTTTATAAGTGTGTAGCCCTGAGAAGAGGTAATAATCGTATTGAGTGAATTAAAGTGACGTATTTTTATTAAACATAACGTTGTTGAGCGGTTTTGGCTCTGTAGTGCCATAAATGCTTGTTTTAGCTTGGAGCTATTAAGTAATCGTGTTTGTTGTGTATGCGTGGCATGATAAAGCGCACGTTCTCGCTGATACCTTACCCTGTCTGCTAATGCCATCGCCATTAAAATAACTTCACACAAAATAGCGACTAAAAAGGCATGGCGGGTTGCAAAGGTATACGGTAAAACACCAGTGAGTTCCATAGGTTGAATTGCCGCACCAAAAATTAGCGGTATCCATGATAAAACATAAAATTTAGCCCACCTAAAACCACTGCGTAACTTGTTATATATTAAAATAATACAGGTAATATAAAGCAGTACCATTACACCAAAAAAGATAGGAGCCGCTATATTTTCAGGAATAAACAAGCTACATACAGCAAAAGTAAACATAAGCCAAAGTAGAGCTATGCTCATTTTGTAACGCCAACATTTATCTTTATGATAGCGCAAAAACATGGTGCAAAAAGCAAGGGTGAAAAAGGCGACCCCATAATTACTAAATACAATTTGTTCGTGAATAAAGAGCTGCCATTGCTTAGGCCATAAATAAAAACCAAAGCCCAGTACTGCACCCATTAGTGTAATAGCGCTGACGATGTAGCCAATATAAATTAAATAAACACGGTCTTTTATACCAAAATAAAGCACCAAGTTATAAAGCGCAGCCATCAATAGCACGCCTACAAAAATACCCCAGATCCCAGTTTGAGATCGCACTAAGTCAATAAACTCTTTATCACGATACAAGTTTACAGGTGTTTTACTTATGCCGATTGTGTCTATTTTTATTACTAGGCGTTGTGATGATTTTCTTTCTACTAAAAAGCGAATATGCGGTACGCTGTATTCAAACAAAGAGAGGGCTTCTTCTTTATCGCCGAGTTTGTATGTTTCAACTAGTTTGTTATTTTTATCGAGGCGATAAACTGTAAGGTGATCGACCATAGGGTTGTCAAAATGTGCCACAACATTTTGCTTGTTAAGGCTTTTATTTTCTAAATCAAGAAACAACCAATAATTTTGTTGGCTAAAGCTCCATGGAACATCTGAAAATGGTTGATGAGTAAGTAATTCAGGTTGGTTAATGATGGTATCGAATGTTTTAGTTTTGGTTTTGTCAATATAGTAGGCGTAATCGAGGTACATTGGAGCCGTTTTATCAATTGTATATCGTGTAGGCACGACTAAGTTTGATGCCAATGTACTGATTATAAAAAATATAAAAATCAGTATGGCAACAGCAATTGCATGGTAACGTAAAGCTCTTAGTTCCAACGTTAATTTACTTTTAAAAAACCTTTTAATTAGTGTAGCACTAAAAAAGCGCAGGGAAACTGCGCTTTTTTAGTTAAATTAATTGGTTATACCAATGAATAGGTATTATAGGCTATTGCTCGCGTGCAATAGCACGGTAAGCTATATCTGTACGATATTCCATACCATCCCAGCTAATTTGTTTAACAAGCTCATAGGCGCGTTGCTGCGCTTGCGTAACAGTGTTACCAAGTGCTGTTGCGCATAATACGCGACCGCCTGCGGTTACAACGTCATTGCCACTTTGTTTAGTACCCGCATGAAACACTTTTTCACCTGCAGGGTAATCCACTTTTAGCCCCGAAATAGCGTCACCTTTAGGGTAATCACCAGGGTAGCCTTTAGCGGCAAGTACAACACCAACGGCTGCGCGTGGGTCAAACTCAATTGTTGTTTTATCAAGTTCTACACGGTTAGCAGCTTCAATCAATTCAACCAAATCTGATTGCAAACGTAGCATCATTGGTTGAGTTTCAGGATCGCCAAAGCGACAATTGTACTCAATTACTTTAGGGGTGCCTGTTTCGTCAATCATTAAACCTGCATATAAAAAGCCGGTGTACGGATGGCCTTCGCTTGCCATGCCTTCTACCGTAGGGTAGATCACTTCGTTCATAATACGCTGGTGGATTTCATCAGTAACAACTGGTGCAGGTGAGTATGCACCCATGCCACCCGTGTTAGGACCCGCATCGCCATTGTAAGCGCGTTTATGATCTTGGCTGGTTGCAAATGGTAATACGTTTTTACCATCAACCATTACGATGAAAGACGCTTCTTCACCGTCTAAAAACTCTTCAATAACAACACGACTTCCCGCATCGCCAAAAGCATTACCCGCAAGCATATCGCGAATCGCTTCTTCGGCATCGGCCTCCGTCATGGCTACAATTACGCCTTTACCCGCAGCCAAACCATCTGCTTTTACAACAATTGGCGCGCCTTTCTCTTTTAAATAAGCAATGGCAGGCTCAATTTGTTCAAACGTTTGGTAGTCGCCCGTTGGGATTTTATGACGTGCTAAAAAGTCTTTAGTAAACGATTTCGAACCTTCAAGCTGAGCTGCGCCCGCCGTTGGTCCAAAAATAGCCATGTTATGTTCACGAAACTTATCAACAACACCCAGTACTAACGGTATTTCTGGACCTACAATAGTAAGCTCTACCTTATTTTGCTGTGCAAAATTAAGTAAACCATCTAAGTCGTCAACGTTTATTGCTACGTTTTCAAGTTTTGGTTCAAGTGCAGTACCTGCATTACCAGGGGCTACAAATACAGTATTTACTTTGGTGTTTTGAGCGGCTTTAAACGCAAGTGCGTGTTCGCGGCCGCCGCTGCCAATGACTAAAACATTCATGGCGAAAATTCCTATTTAAAGCGGTTTCTTAAATTTCAGCGTCATGCGGTCGCTTTCACCAATGGCTTTATATTTGTCAGCATCTTGTTCGCCGAGTCTTAAGCTTGGTGGTAGCGTCCATACACCTTTAGGGTGATCGGCTGTATCTTTTGGATTTGCATTTATTTCACTGCTTGCTACTAATTCAAACCCAGCTTGTTCAGCAAGGTCTACTACGTAGCTCTGCTTCATATAACCTGATGTTTTTTGATCTTCATCAGCACGTTCTTCAGCTAAACGGTGTTCAACTAAACCTAATGTACCACCTGGTTTAAGGGCTTTATAAAAAGCTTGGAATGCACTTAATGCACCGCTTTTATCTTTGCCCATATACCAGTTATGTACATTACGAAATGTTAAAACCATATCGGCACTGCCAGCTGGCGCAATATCTAAATGTGTTACAGGTGCAAATTCAGTAATTTTAACGCTACTAAAGCGCTCATCTTCAGCTACTTTTTGTTTAAAGCCTGCAAGAGAGCGTTGGTAGTAGCCAACTGATGAATCAGCAGGAAAGTGCGCGGCATAATAAGTGCCTTGCTCTTTTAATGCTGGCGCTAAAATTTCACTATACCAACCACCACCGGGTGCAATTTCAACAACTGTCATGGTTGGTTTAAAGCCAAAAAATGCAAGTGTTTGAGCTGGGTGACGATATTCATCACGAGCGCTGTTTTTAGCATTGCGTTCGCTTGATTGAAGTGCATGTTCAAGGCTTGATTCGTGGTTATGGCTAAGCGCCATAGTCGATGTCATTGTTAGTGTGGCTACAAGTAGCGATTTTAGCGCAAATTTCATTGTTTGTTCCTTCACATTATAATTTTAAATAGGTTATTGAATAATCAGAATACGTGAATTTATAGCAAACAAAAAGGGTTAAACCAACGTTTAACCCTTTGTGTGATTAGTGGCGGAAATGGCGCATACCAGTTAGTACCATTGCCATGCCAGCTTCATCAGCAGCTGCAATCACTTCTTCATCACGCATCGAGCCTCCAGGCTGAATTACCGCAGTAATGCCAGCGGCTGCTGCTGCGTCAATGCCATCACGGAATGGGAAGAATGCGTCAGACGCCATAACTGAACCTTTAACTTCAAGGTTTTCGTCGGCGGCTTTTATACCTGCAATTTTAGCTGAGTATACGCGACTCATTTGGCCTGCGCCCACACCAATGGTCATACCGTCACGGGCATAAACAATTGCGTTTGATTTAACAAACTTAGCTACTTTCCAGCAAAACAGTAAATCTTTAAGTTCTTGCTCAGAAGGCTGGCGCTTAGAAACAACTTTTAAGTCGCCTTGCGTTACCATGCCTAAGTCGCGGTCTTGAACTAAAATACCGCCGTTAACGCGTTTAATATCTTGGCCTGCGGCTTTACCTGTCCACTGTCCACACTCTAATAGGCGCACGTTCTTTTTAGCTTCAACAATTTTTGCAGCGTCGCTCGAAATACTAGGTGCAATAATTACTTCAACAAACTGACGGTCAACAATTGCTTGTGCAGTTGCTGCATCTAGCTCTCGGTTAAAGGCAATAATGCCACCAAATGCTGATGTAGGGTCTGTTTTAAAAGCGCGCTCGTATGCTTGTAGAATATTGTCCCCAATTGAAACACCACACGGATTAGCATGTTTTACAATTACGCACGCAGGTACGTCAAATTCTTTAACACATTCAAGTGCTGCATCGGTATCTGCAATGTTGTTAAACGAAAGGGCCTTACCTTGCAATTGAGTTGCTGTTGCAACTGATGCTTCAGCAATGTCATTTTCAACATAAAAAGCAGCATCTTGATGTGAGTTTTCACCGTAACGCATATCTTGCTTTTTAGTGAACTGCATATTGATAGTACGTGGGAATTTAGTCTCTACAGCAGCTTCCTCGGTGTAATCAGGCACCATTTTACCGAAGTAGTTAGCAATCATGCCATCGTATTGTGCAGTGTGCTCGTAGGCGGCAATCGCTAAATCAAAACGTGTTTTGTACGTTGTTGAACCATTGTTGTTTTGCATTTCACTAATAACACGGTCGTAGTCGCTCGCGTTTACCACGATTGTTACATCTTTGTGGTTTTTAGCTGCTGCACGAACCATTGTAGGGCCGCCAATATCAATATTTTCAATGGCATCTTCAAGGCTGCAGTTTTCTTGAGCGACTGTATTCGCAAAGGGGTATAAGTTAACTACAACTATGTCGATAGCAGAAATGTTGTTATCTGCCATTACGCTTTCATCTTGTCCGCGACGGGCTAATATGCCGCCGTGAATTTTTGGGTGAAGAGTTTTTACGCGACCATCCATGATTTCAGGGTGGCCTGTGTGATCTGATACTTCAGTCACTTTTATGGCGTTATCAGCAAGTAGTTTACATGTGCCGCCAGTTGATAAAATATCAACGCCTTGCGCTTCAAGTGCGCGGGCAAATTCAACAATACCGGTTTTATCAGACACACTTAATAGTGCGCGACGAATGGGACGATGAGTATCCATTGTAGTTTGATTTCCTCAGTTAATGAGCTAGCTTAGAAGCGGGCATTTTAACTGATTACTACTCAAAAAACGACTTATAAAGGCTCAATAAGCGTGAGCATTTTGCAATTTAGTTAATAAACTGTAGGCATAAAAAAAGCACCCTAAGGTGCTTTTTTTGCATAATACCAGTTGTATTGGATTAGTAAGTAGTAATAACGATAGAAAAACAAGTCTATAACAAGGCAAAAATTTTGCAGTGTAGTTATTCTACATAAAAAATTTTTAACTACGTTATGGGCTTGTTTAGCTCGTTAGAATACTTACGCTTTCAATATAATTGGTATTAGTTCATGCCGTATTTTTTAAGCTTTTTACGTAAAGTACCACGGTTGATACCTAGTAAAATTGCTGCACGAGTTTGGTTACCACGTGTATATGTCATTACTTCTTCAAGTAATGGCGCTTCTAGCTCTGAAAGAACAAGGTCGTAAACGTCTTGCACATCTTGACCGTTAAGCTGCTTTAAATAGTGGTGAACAGCTTTTTTTACTGCATCACGCAATGGCTGCGGTTTCTCGTGTGACTGAACATGAGGGTTAGTGATAAATGGAGAAGTCACGTTTTGTTCGAACATTATTAAGTCTCTTTCTTTCTTAGTTAGCTGCTAGTGTTTTAAAGTATTGCTCTAATGCGACGACCTGTGCCTGTGGGTTGTCGAGCGCATTAAATACTCGCCTAAACTGACCATCACTGTCATGGGTTTGCAAATACCAAGATACATGTTTGCGAGCAATTCGCGCTCCCATTGGCTCACCGTAAAACATATGGAGGTTTGTTAAATGCTCCATTAATATACTGCGCACCTCTGCAATAGCAGGTGGCTGTAAATGTTCCCCAGTTCGCAAATAGTGGTCTATCTCCCTAAATATCCAAGGGCGACCTTGGGCGGCTCGGCCAATCATAATGGCATCTGCACCCGTATAGTCTAAAACCTGTTTTGCTTTTTCTGGTGATGTAATATCACCATTGGCAACAACAGGAATCGACACTGAACGTTTTATATCCCTAATCGTGGCGTACTCAGCATCACCTTTGTACATACATGCGCGCGTACGCCCATGTACAGCAAGTGATGCAATGCCATAACGTTCAGCTATTCTCGCAATCTCTACACCATTACGGTTATCCGGATCCCATCCTGTACGGATTTTAAGTGTCACAGGTATATCAACAGCATTAACGACTGCATCAATAATCTCTTCCACAAGTTCAGGAAACTGTAATAAGGCAGAGCCTGCGAGTTTCTTGTTCACTTTTTTTGCTGGGCACCCCATATTGATATCTATGATCTGTGCACCATTAGCAACATTGAATTGTGCGGCCTGCGCCATAAGCTCAGGATCTGCTCCTGCAATTTGCACCGCGCGTATACCCGACTCACCGCTGTGATCCATACGGTTCATCGACTTTTCTGTTTTCCAAACCTTAGGATTTGACGATAGCATTTCAGACACAGCTAAGCCCGCACCTAAGCGTCGACAAAGTTGTCTGAATGGTCTGTCTGTAATGCCTGCCATTGGCGCGACAATTACATTATTCTCAAGTTGGTATTTACCGATACGCACTATATTCAATAGGCCTCTTTTCAAGGGGCGCTAAGTTTACGGTTTTTTTCACAAAAATCAAAGGCTATAAATTGAACAAAAGTAACTTTTTTTTGCCCTTTTCGTATTGACATTTGATAACCACATGACAAGTAGGTTGATTTGTTTGAAATTCATACAGATTTTATTTTTTATAAGATAACTAGAAAATTTTTGGATATGTAAAAAAATAGTAAAGCCTGTTAAATACAGGCTTTACATGCATGTTTTGAGTTAATGCTCTAGATTTGATTGTTCGATTTATTACGCTTTTTTAGTGCCACTTACTCGAGTCCAATCACCTTCAACGGCAATGTCATCTAGTTCAATGAACGGTGCATAAATGTCAGCAACCGATTGCGCTTGTTCTTCTAAAATACCCGACATGGCAATTTTACCACCTGGCTTTAATAACCCTAAAATCACACTATGTAATTCGCGAAGTGGCTGGGCTAAAATATTTGCCACTACTATATCTGCACTAAACTCAGGTTGGTTTTCTGGAAGGTATACTTCGAGTTTGTCTGCAACACCATTTCGGTTCGCGTTATCAAGGCTTGCTTCAAGCGCTTGAGGGTCAATATCTATCCCAATCATACGCTCTGCACCTAGTTTTATAGCTGCAATACCTAAAATGCCTGAACCACAACCAAAATCAACAACCGTTTTACCCGTCAGATCTTGGCTTTCTAACCATTTAAGGCACAAGGCCGTTGTTGCATGTGTGCCCGTGCCAAAAGCAAGGCCAGGGTCTAGCAATACATTTACAGCATCAGGGTCAGGAATATCGCGCCAGCTTGGGCAAATCCATAGTTTTTCACCAAATTGAATAGGGTGGAAGTTATCCATCCATTCACGTTCCCAGTCTTTATCTTCAAGTTGCTCGATTTTGTATACTAAATTGTCTTTTAGCTCATCATGGCGCTTTAATAACGCAACGACTGCGTTCATATCATGATTAGCTTCGAACAAGCCAATAACTGTGGTATCAGCCCAGAACACAACAGTGCCAATTTTAGGCTCGTAGATAGGGGTGTCTTTTGCGTCAATAAAGGTTACTGAAGCACTACCAGCTTCCATTAATAGATCGCTTACGGCATCAGCTGTTGCAGCATTGGCATTAATACGAATTTGGATCCAAGCCATGGTTATTTCCTTCAAATAGAAAAAAGGCCGCTATAGCGGCCTTTTTAGTTTATATAGTAGCGCTAAATTATTTAGCGTCTAAAAAGCTTTTCAGTAAATCTGAGCGAGAAGGGTGGCGTAATTTACGCAGCGCTTTCGCTTCTATTTGACGAATACGTTCACGTGTTACGTCAAACTGTTTACCTACTTCTTCTAAGGTGTGGTCGGTATTCATATCAATACCAAAACGCATACGTAGTACTTTAGCTTCACGAGCTGTTAAGCCTGCAAGTACATCGTTAGTTGCGCCACGAAGAGATTCCATTGTTGCCGAATCGATTGGCGAATCAATAGTTGTATCTTCGATAAAGTCACCTAAGTGAGAATCTTCATCATCACCGATTGGTGTTTCCATTGAAATTGGCTCTTTAGCAATCTTAAGTACCTTACGGATTTTATCCTCAGGCATCATCATGCGTTCTGCTAATTCTTCTGGATTTGGCTCACGACCCATTTCTTGTAACATTTGACGAGAGATACGGTTAAGTTTATTAATCGTTTCAATCATATGTACAGGGATACGGATTGTTCTTGCTTGGTCAGCAATAGAGCGTGTGATTGCTTGACGTATCCACCACGTAGCATAAGTAGAGAACTTATAACCACGGCGATATTCAAACTTATCAACCGCTTTCATCAGACCAATGTTACCTTCTTGGATTAAATCTAAGAATTGTAAGCCACGGTTTGTGTATTTTTTAGCAATTGAGATTACAAGACGTAAGTTAGCTTCAACCATTTCTTTTTTCGCACGGCGTGCTTTCGCTTCACCTATGCTCATTCGACGGTTGATGTCTTTAATACGCTCAATGCTTAAACCTGTTGTTTGTTCAATAACAGATAATTTATTAATGCTACGAATGATTTCTGGCTTAACTTCTTCAAGTTTAGCTGAATACTTTTCGTTACCTGAAATTTCTAAATCAACCCAAGAAGCGTCAGTTTCGTTATTAGCAAAATGCTTAACGAATGTTTTCTTTGGTAATTTAGCAATTTGAACAGCTTGCTTCATGATTAGGCGTTCTTGAACACGAACACGATCCATCATTTCACGCATGTTATTTACCATGCGGTCAAACTGTTTAGGTATTAATTTAAATGTTCTGAAAAGCTCACCAATTTCAAAAATGGCTGCTTGTGATTCAGGATGCGAACGACCTTTAGCTTCAAACGTATCACGTGCTTTATTATATAAATCACGTAAATTTTCAAAATGAATACGAGCTTCTTCAGGATCTGGCCCTGTGTCTATCTCTTCTTCATCTTCATCATCGCTATCAGCATCATCTTTGTCATCTTTATCGTCGTCCTCAAGTTGCTTAGCACTTAATTCTGAACCGATGTTAGTTGCTGAAATTGGCGCTGTATCTTCATTAGGATCGATAAAGCCAACGATAATATCGCTTAAACGCATTTCTTCAGCTTCAAACTTATCCCACTGCTCTAGTAGGTAAGTGATTGCTTCAGGGTACTCTGCAACAGAAATCTGTACTTGATTAATGCCTTCTTCAATACGTTTAGCGATTACAATTTCGCCTTCACGTGTAAGAAGCTCAACAGTACCCATTTCGCGCATGTACATGCGAACTGGATCCGTTGTACGGCCGATTTCTTTTTCTACAGTCGCAAGGGCTGCAGCGGCAGCTTCAGCTGCGTCTTCGTCTGTCGTTGTTTCTTGCATCATTAATTCATCAGCATCAGGCGCGTTTTCGCTAACCTTGATACCCATGTCATTAATCATGCTTATGATATCTTCTACTTGATCTGAGTCTATAATGTCTTGTGGAAGGTGATCATTTACTTCTGCAAAAGTTAAGTAGCCTTGCTCTTTACCTTTCTGAATCAGAAGTTTTAATTGTGACTGAGGAGTTGGATCCATAGAGATTGTTTCTTCCACTCTGATAAGTTGATACAACAGGCGCCATCATGTAGTTTGCATTAAAGCTAACTAGAATAATGTGACGCAGTGAATAGCACAGTATAACAGTTTAAATCAATTTTGACTAGGGTCTGTCGGTCTTTCAGGATTAAAGTTTGTTCTATCCAAGGGTGGTTTAATCGCGGCGCGAGGTTTGTAACCTAGTGGGCTAAGTAAAAACCGAGCAACAAAGAATAAACCTCCCTTGGGTCGAACCCAAAGGGCAGCGCGTGTTTGGCATTTATGCTGCGTTATCGCCTATTTATGTGGAATAACCACACTACATAGGCTCTGTCTTGCCTAAATACCAAACACACTGCTGTAAACTTAACCTCGAAAGATAAACAGACCCTAGCTGTTAGTCGCTTTTAACGCTGTCATTAACAAATGACACTCAAGCCTTTCATCGCTACTAAGGCCTTGTGTCTTGTCCTTTATTAATAGGGTCTCGAGTCGATAATTTAAACACTGATCTTCAATAAACTTGAAAGTATTTTTAAAAACCGTCTCTAAACGTTCTTCATTTATCTCATGTTGCCACGTTGCAAGCTTGATTAATGGCTCGTAATCTTCAGTTCCTCGAAAAAACTCGAGCAGTTGCGCAGTGGTCACATTTTCTTTTTCTAAAGCTTGTTCTTGTAATCGTAATAACAGCCCTATGCCAGCAATGTTCATTTGTGCAAGCTCAGGTAAATACGGCACACTTTTAGCTAAATTAGGGTGCTGGATCAATATACCGATAGCTTGGCGCATAGGTGTTATTTTAAATTTACGTTCAATAGAGTGTTGTTGTTTAGGCGTTTTTAAACGGCTATTCAACTGCTCACGCGTTCTGCCAATTAAGCGTCCTAATTGTTCAAGAATGTTTTCTTGATAAAACTCACTTGGAATTTTTTCAATTAGTGGAAGTGCTGCACTAAGAAGTTTAGCTTTTCCTGAATCGAGTGTTAAATCAACTTCTTGGCTTAATTTATTAAACAATACTTTGGTAAAGTCATCTGCTTGGCTTAGGCGCAATTCGAATTGCTCCTTACCTTCTTTTTGTACAAGCGAGTCAGGGTCTTCGCCATCTGGTAAAAATGCAAATTGTAGTGCTTTACCATCGTTTAAATAAGGGAGTGCATTTTCAAGTGCCCGCCAAGCTGCATCACGGCCAGCCCTGTCGCCATCGTAACAACAGATTACTTTATCAGTAGTTCTAAATAAAGTGTGCATGTGCTCGCTTGTTGTTGCTGTCCCCAGTGATGCAACTGCATATTCAATCCCTTGCTCAGCAAGAGCCACCACATCCATATAACCTTCAACAATCATTACATGGTCAAGTTTTTTATGGGCTTGCTTTGCTTCGTAAAGTCCATAAAGCTCAAAGCCTTTATGGAAAATTCGGGTTTCTGGCGAGTTTAGATATTTTGGCCCTTGGTCGGCTTGCATTACACGCCCACCAAATGCAATAACGCGTCCGCGTTTATCGCGAATAGGGAACATTAGGCGATCGCGGAAAAAATCAAATTGTCTGCCTGGTGTTTTTTCTGAAGCTAGCTTTAGCTCAACTAATTGCTCTTTTTGTTCTTTATTACGACCAAGCTGTAGGCATAGCCCATCCCATTCACTGGGAGCGTAGCCAATCATAAATTTTTTAACAGTTTCACCGCTTAAACCACGGCCTTTAACATACTCAATAACAGCAGCAGAATTACTATGGTGTTTTAATTGGTGCTGATAAAAGCGAGCAGTATGAAGCATTAAGTCGTAATCGGAGCGCTTTTGCGCAGCCGTACGCTCTGGTGCTGAATTTGCGCCTTGTTCTCGAGGTACTTCTAAGTTAAGCATGCTAGCTATTTCTTCAATAGCATCTACAAACTCTAGCTTTTCGTACTCCATTACAAACGAAATTGCATTACCATTAGCGCCACACCCAAAGCAGTGATAAAACTGTTTGTCTTGAGATACGGTAAACGATGGGGACTTTTCGTTATGAAATGGGCAGCAAGCTTGATAATCCTTACCTGCTTTTTTTAGACCTACTTTTGAGTCTATCAGGTCGACAATATCGGTTCTGGCAAGTAAATCGTCTATAAAGTTACGTGGGATCTTTCCGGCCATTAGTAAAATACAGTCCTGAAATAATAAGAAGAAGAACGAATATGAAATTTACTTTTTTATACTTGCTTGATGCGAAATATAGTGTGCTTTAACTTACCAAAATGACAGCGAAATAAATAGGGAAGCTATAAAAAATTTCATTTTAAAGTAACCTAATCGGTGTACTTTTTATTAAAGTTAAAAACAAAGAAACCGAGCGCTAGGCTCGGTTTACTTCAATCATACTTTAATGTATGTGGGAGTATTAGGCAGTTAATCGTTGCTTAATTAAACCAGAAATCTTACCCATATCGGCTCGACCTTCAGCTTTGCTTTTGATTACACCCATTACCTTACCCATGTCTTGCATACCTGCTGCATTAGTATCAGCAATAGCCGCGTCAATGAGAGCAATTATTTCTTCTTCACTCAATTGTTGAGGTAAAAAAGTTTCAAGCGCTACTATTTCATTGGCTTCAATATCAGCTAAATCATCACGCCCAGCATCTTTGTACTGAGTGTAAGAGTCACGACGTTGTTTAACAAGCTTCACTATAACGGAGGTAATACCTGCGTCGTCTAGCGTTATTTGCTCGTCAATTTCACGTTGCTTGATTGCAGCAAGTACCATACGAATAGGGTTAAGACGTTGCTTGTCTTTAGCTCTCATCGCATCTTTTTGCGCATCTTTTAGCGTTATTAAAAGGCTCATTTATACAAGACCTAATATATTAGTATAATTTAACGCGACGAGCGTTATCACGAGAAAGTTTTTTCATGTGACGTTTAACTGCAGCAGCTTTTTTACGCTTACGCTCAGCTGTTGGTTTTTCATAGTGCTCGCGACGACGAACTTCTGAAAGGATTCCTGCTTTTTCACATGAACGCTTGAAGCGACGAAGTGCTACGTCAAACGGTTCGTTCTCTCTTACTTTAATTACTGGCATTAAAAATTCACCTACCTAAATTATGAGCGTTGCTCAAGTTGATCAAACATTGATCAAGTGGTTCAAAAATGGTGCGGTATTGTAATCCGAAGCAACACCACATGTAAAGGACAATATTAACAGAAACGCATTACGTTAAACAGTATTAATTTGCTTGGCGCTGGTACAGTTGGCAAAGTACTTGTCCCGCCTTTTTTTCTTTAATTAACAACCAGTTGGTTGGTGTTTCTAAGGCGGCTAGCTCTGCCTCTACTTCAACATAAATTAAAGCGTCGTTGCTTAACCATTGGTTTTTTTCTAATAAATTGCAGGTTGTTTGCGCTAAATCTTTACGAAATGGTGGGTCAACAAATACAAGATTAAAAGCTTCGTTTGTGTTTTTTTGCTCTAAAAAGGAGAGCGAATTGGTATGTTTAATGTATGCGTTGTCGAGCTTTAAAGTGCTAATATTTTGTTCTAATTGCTTAGCAGCTAATGAGTCGAGCTCGATGAATGTAGCGCTTTTAGCAAATCGAGATAGTGCTTCAAATCCCAATCCACCAGAACCGGCAAAACAATCAAGTACATTTGCGTCACGCGTATCTTGCATTAGCCAATTAAATACAGTTTCTTTAATTCGATCGGTAGTAGGTCTCAAGCCTTCTACGTTTTTAACAGGGAGTTTACGGCCTCTAAATTGACCACTAATCACTCTAATAAAGCCATCACTGGGCTTGTTAGTAGCTTTATTTTGCGTTGTTTTTTTTCTCATTTAGCTCACTAAAAAATGGTATATGGTATCTAGCTCAGATAATATTATGGGCGATTACGTGTAGCTTCATTTTTCAACCGCATTAAAAGTGTTACTATTGAACACTTACGTTTTGAATGGTTGTATTTATTAGCAACTATTGCTGGGCATTGCCAAGCTATTTCAAATTTTAGTTTATCAGATTTTTATAAGTGGTTATTAGCAAGTATGACAAAAAAAAGTAAATTCATGTCGTGGCTCGGTTTTGGCAAGTCAGATAAAAAAGAAGCAGAGCAAAAAGCAGCAGCTGATAAACAACAAGTATTAGCGCAAGAAGAGGCGCAGAAGCTAGAGCAAGAAAAACTAGCGCAGCAAGCTGAAGCTGACCGTTTAAAAGCTGAGGCTGAAACAGAGCGCTTAGAGCAAGAGCGTATCGCTGCTGAAAAAATTGAAGCAACACGTTTAGAGCAAGAAAAACTAGCGCAAGAGCAAGCTGAAGCTGAACGGTTAAAAGCAGAGGCTGAAACAGAGCGTTTAGAACAAGAACGCCAGCGTGCTGAAAACGCGGAAAAGATTGCCATTGAGCAGGCCAATGCTGAATTGCTTGCAAAACAGCAAGCAGATGCCGAGGCGCAAAGACAAGAACATGCGCAACGTTTAGCCGATCAAGAAAAAGAGATGCGCTTAGAGCAAGAACGATTAGCGGCAGAAAAAGTAGAGGCTGAGCGACTAGAGCAAATACGCCTTGAAAAACAAGATGAGGCAATCAAAGCCGAAAAGCTGGCAATAGAGCAAGCGAATGCTGATTTATTAGCAAAAGAACAAGCGGATGCTGAAGCTCAAAGGCAAGAGCAAGCGAAGCGCTTAGCAGAACAAGAAGCGCAGACGCTTTTAGAGCAAGAACGCATTGCGGCTGAAAAAGCAGAAAATGAGCGCTTAGAGCAAGTACGTATTGCAGCTGAAAAAGCAGAGCATGAACGCTTAGAGCAAGAACGCCTTGTAGCTGAAAAAGCAGAGAATGAACGATTAGAGCAAGAACGCCTTGCAGCTGAACAAGCAGAAAATGAGCGTTTAGAACAAGAACGCCTTGCAGCTGAAAAGGCAGAGAATGAACGCTTAGAGCAAGAACGTATTGCAGCTGAAGAAGCAGAAAACGAGCGTTTAGAACAAGAACGCCTTGCAGCTGAAAAAGCAGAAAATGAGCGTTTAGAACAAGAACGCCTTGCAGCTGAAAAAGCAGAAAATGAGCGTTTAGAGCAAGAGCGCCTTGCAGCTGAAAAAGCAGAAAATGAGCGTTTAGAGCAAGAACGTATTGCAGCTGAAGAAGCAGAAAATGAGCGTTTAGAACAAGAACGTATCATAGCAGAACTTGCAATTGAAGAAGCTAAAAAAGCCGAAAAGCCAAAAAAAGAAGGGTTTTTCTCTCGCCTTAAAAAAGGCTTGTTAAAGACTCGCGTTAATATAGGTTCTGGTTTTGCGTCTATTTTTAGTGGAAAAAAAATAGACGACGAATTATTTGAAGATCTTGAAACTCAATTACTCACCGCCGATTTAGGCGTTGATACCACCATGAAGTTGATTGATCGTTTAACTGATGCAGCGAACCGTAAACAGTTAAAAGATGGTGATGCGCTTTATGAGTTAATGAAACAAGAAATGGCTGCGATGCTTAAAACGGCAGAACAGCCTTTAGTCATAAGCGAAGATAAAAAGCCGTTTGTTATTTTAATGGTAGGCGTAAATGGTGTTGGTAAAACAACGACTATTGGTAAAATGGCTAAGCAATTTCAAAACGAAGGCAAGTCGGTTATGCTGGCTGCTGGTGATACGTTTAGAGCGGCAGCTGTTGAGCAGCTTCAGGTTTGGGGTGAACGTAACAGCATTCCCGTTATTGCACAGCATACAGGTGCAGATAGTGCATCAGTTGTGTTTGATGCATTCCAAGCGGCTAAAGCACGTAATATAGATGTGTTAATTGCTGATACAGCTGGGCGCTTGCAAAATAAAGATAATTTAATGCAAGAGCTTGAAAAAATAGCTCGTGTAATGAAAAAGATTGATCCTGATGCGCCGCACGAAGTGATGCTAACTATCGATGCAGGCACAGGGCAAAATGCAATTAGCCAAGTAAACCTGTTTAATCAATGTGTTGGTTTAACTGGTATTACGCTTTCAAAACTTGATGGAACTGCAAAGGGTGGTGTTATTTTTGCGGTTGCAGATAAGTTTAATATTCCAATTCGTTACATTGGTGTTGGTGAAGGTATTGATGATTTACGCGCTTTTAAAAGCGATGATTTTATTGATGCGTTATTTAGCCAAGATGAGGACGACGTTTAATTTACCAAAAAAGGGAGCTAGCTCCCTTTTTAATTGCGAGGAATACTAATTTCGTTAATGTGTTAATGGAGTTGGCATAATAAAAAGATGATAAATTTTCAGCAAGTAAGTAAGACCTATCCTGGAGGGCACCGCGCCCTCGAAAAAGTTAATTTTCATATTAAACCGGGTGAACTTGCCTTTTTAACTGGCCACAGTGGTGCGGGTAAAAGTACGTTGCTTAAGTTAATTAGCTTAATGGAACGTCCTTCAGCAGGTAGTGTATTTATCAACGGTGTTGATTTAAACAAAGTAAACTCGCGTCAAATTCCTTATGCTCGTCGTGATATAGGTATTATTTTTCAAAATCATAGGTTATTAGAACGCTACACTATTTTTGATAACGTGGCATTACCTCTCATTATTGAGGGGACTCACCATAAGCAAATAGCTAAACGGGTCCATGGCGCGCTTGACAAGGTAGGCTTAATTGACAAAGTGAAATGTCATCCTTCAATGCTCTCTGGAGGCGAACAACAACGTGTTGGTATTGCCAGAGCTATTGTAAACTCCCCACCAATTTTACTAGCTGATGAACCAACTGGTAATCTTGACCCAGAGCTTTCAATGGAAATACTCAAGTTGTTTGAAGACTTTAATAAACACGGTACCACTGTTCTTATCGCAACGCATGATTTGGGTTTGGTTGCACGTATGAAGTACCGTAGCTTAACCTTAAAAGATGGCCGTATGCTTCAAGACCCGCTTGCTGAGGGGGCACTATGAGTTTACTTTTTAAAGGTCGCCAAAATAGTAACGACAAGCAAAAAAAATCAGTATTAGCTGGCAGTTATTTTTTTATTATTAATATTTTTCGCCAAGGTGTGCATAGCTTAGGTGAAATGTGGCGCACACCGCTTGCATCTATGATGACTATCGCTGTACTTGGTTTGAGCCTAACGTTACCTGCAACACTTTACTTGGTCGTTAAAAACGTACAGCAAGTGAGTAGTGGCTTTGAAGAGGCGAGTGAAATATCGTTGTTCGTAAAAGAAAGTATGAACGAGCAAGA
Organism: Pseudoalteromonas sp. SR44-2; assembly: GCF_014163745.1. Classification (NCBI taxonomy): domain Bacteria; kingdom Pseudomonadati; phylum Pseudomonadota; class Gammaproteobacteria; order Alteromonadales; family Pseudoalteromonadaceae; genus Pseudoalteromonas; species Pseudoalteromonas sp. SR44-2. The sequence goes on from NZ_JACJDW010000009.1 coordinate 25,437, forward strand.
AACGCAAACATTAGTAAAGCGTTTAGCACTTTACCCAGAAGTGGAAAGTGTTGAATTTATTTCAAAACAACAGGCATTAACTGAATTTAAAGATGTATCTGGCTTTGGGCAAGCTTTGGAGTATTTAGATAAAAATCCATTACCGGATGTGGTACTCGTTACTCCAACAAAACGTCACAGACACCCAAATGCCGCTAAAGTACTGCTAACTAAATTAGAAAGTGAACGTGAAGTTGATTTTGGTAAGCTCGATATAGCCTGGTTAGAGCGTTTAAATGCATTACTAGATTTACTTAAAGAAAGTGTAATAACCATCGCATTATTACTACTTACCTCAGTGACACTTATTATTGGTAACACCATTCGTTTGTCGATCATGGATAAAAAAGAAGAAATACAAGTAATGAAGTTAGTAGGCGCAACGAACACCTTTATACATGCCCCATTTTTGTGGACCGGTATTTGGTATGGTGTAATAGGTGGTTTGTTTGCCTTTATATGCGTAGGACTGATGATGTGGTGGCTTTCAAGCGCTGTGAGCAGTGTGGCGGGGGTGTATCAAACAAGTTTTTCGTTAATAGGATTATCGCTTAATGAACTCGGCTTTTTAGTGTTGCTTGCAACAAGCTTAGGATTTGTAGGCTCGTACCTTTCTGTAAATCGATATATTAAAGAAATAGAACCCGATAAAGTATAAAAAACCCTGCAAACTATAAGTGAACCAACCCAGCTTGATATGCGTATCGTATCGGACTGGGTTGTACCTCCCGTTATTAAAACTGTCATATTTGTGTACTATCCTCCCATAAAGTAATGAGTTGTAAATAAGGTGATGCGGTTAGGTTAATTGGCTGCAATCCCTCAATTCATCACTTATTCAGTCGCTTGTAGTAGACTAAACACATACTAAAAACTGCTTGATTTATACTTTTAAAAAGTTTTAAATTGGGGTTAGCACTCTTAGAGAAAGAGTGCTAAGATAGTTTCAAATGTTTATCACCGAGGTGAAAAATGAGTAAAGATTTATACGCAATGGCACTTACAGTCGGACAACAAAGCGCAAGCATGGACGGTTACCTTCAAGCGGTAAGCACTATTCCTATGCTTAAAGTTGAACAAGAGCAAGAACTTGCTAAAAGACTTCAGGAAGAAGGCGATCTTAGTGCTGCCAAGCAACTCATTATGTCGCATTTACGCTTTGTAGCACATATTGCTAAAAGCTACTCGGGATACGGCTTACCACAAGCTGACCTTATTCAAGAAGGTAATATAGGCCTGATGAAAGCGGTTAAACGTTTTGACCCTACAGTGGGTGTACGTTTAGTGTCGTTTGCAGTGCATTGGATTAAAGCCGAAATTCACGAGTTTGTTCTTAAAAACTGGCGCATAGTTAAAGTTGCAACCACTAAAGCGCAACGTAAATTGTTTTTTAATCTTCGTAAAAACAAAAAGCGTTTAGGCTGGTTCAACCAAGCTGAGGTTAGCACTGTTGCTAGCGAGCTAGGTGTGAGTGAAAAAGAAGTACGTGAAATGGAATCGCGCATGAGCGGCCAAGACATGGGCTTTGACCTAACTGGTGACGACAACGACGATGCACCAACAAGTACATACTCTCCAGTACAGTATTTAACAGATGGCGCAGCTGACTTAGCTGACGACGTTGAACAAGAGCAGTGGAAAGAGCAAGCGCATACCCGTTTATTTAGCGCACTTAAAACACTAGATGAGCGTTCGCAAGATATTGTTAGCGCTCGTTGGTTGTCTGATGATAAAGCAACCCTTCAGGAGCTTGCACAAAAGTACAGTGTATCTGCTGAGCGTGTTCGTCAGCTTGAAAAAACAGCGATGAAAAAATTACAAAGCGCTATGAGCTAATATTGCTCAAGCAGCAAAATTTAAAAAGCCCTGCATGAAAATGCGGGGCTTTTTGCTTTTGAGTAGGTTGGTTTGGGCGAAGCGAAACCCAACGATAAAATATCTAATTAAGTAATACCGATACTCTGCATTATTGAATGGTTATACCAATCCGCAATAATACTTAATCATTTTGCGGGGCTAAACGTGTCGCTACCTGCGTTAAAAAATTCTCATTTAGAGCAACTAAATAGCGAATTTTTGCCTAGCTATCAACACGTTTTTCCGCCCTCAAAATAGACCACTTAATTAAGCGAATTGGTATTAGTTTATTATTCGGATATAGCATTATTTAAAGCTTATATTACCGAGCACTCACTCCTTTTCCCTCAGCATGCGCTAACTGAATGTATTTACGTTCAACTAATTGCGAAACCGGTACGAGTTCAAAACCTTGCTTAGTTAGCTCTGGTAAGGCATGGCGTAAAAACTCGATGGTTTCAGGGTAGGGGTGAGCAATTGCAATGGCAAAGTTATGTTTTGTAGCTTTGTGTTTTAATTCATCTAACCTAAATTGGAGTTGTTCTGGTGTAGTTATATTGTCTAAAAATACTTGGCGACTAATATTAGCAACACCCAAAAAGTTAGCGGCATTTTGTGCCTGGCTCAAATCGGTTGTGCGACTATCTAAAAAATATAAATGACGCTTTTTAAGTACTTCCATTGTCCACTTCATAGCTTGGCTTTTTTGTGTAAGCGCTGAGCCCATGTGGTTATTAACGCCTTTAACTTGCGGTAAACTAGCGAGAGCGGTTCCAAGAGTTTGCTGAAGCTGCTCTTTATTCATATTTAAAGTAAGCGCACCAGGCCCTAGTTCTTTACCGTTAAGTGCTTGCATAGGCACATGAAGCAATAACTCTTTATTTGATTGACTGGCAAGTGTTGCAAAAATTTGCGAATAAGGGGTATGGGGCAAAATTGAATACGACAATTGCCCAGGTAAGGAAAGGAACTCTAAGTCCCGTTGATGATAGCCTATATCGTCTATCACTATTGCTATTTGCTTGGCGCTAATTGTTGCAGAGCTAAAACAAATAGCTAATGTTAGCCATTTTATTATTTTCACGTTTATAGTTTTTATTATCTTTTTAGCTTTATTTATACAGCTTATACAAGCTATTGCATGCTGAGTAATTGTTTAGCTTTAACCAACTGTAAATCGGTTAGATTACCAGTAAGTAATTGCGCATTATTGTTAGTGTGTTCATTTTTTATTATAACGGCTTTATTACTTTGTGAAAGGTTTGTTTGATTAACCGCCACATCTGGGGTTATTCCTATTCCATCAATCGATTTACCTAACGGTGTGAAGTATTTAGCTGTGGTGAGCTTTAATGCGGTATTACCATCACCAAGTGGAATGAGTGATTGTACAGAGCCTTTCCCAAAAGATTGGCTGCCAACAATGGTTGCTCGTTTATTATCTTTAAGTGCTGCTGCAAGTATTTCGGCTGCAGAGGCTGAATTTTCGTTTATAAGCACAACTATGGGCGCATTTTTTAGAATGTCTCCACGCTTTGCATAAAATGCTTGGTTGGCATCGTAAAAACGTCCTTTAGTCGTCACTATAGTGCCACTTTGTAAAAATAGGTCTGATACCGCCACTGCGCTTTGTAATGTCCCCCCTGGGTTATCACGTAAATCAATTACTAAGCCTTTAAGTGGGTAGCCAAAATGATTTTGCAGGGCGGCAACTTGTAGTGCAACTTCATGTAATGTGTGGTTAGAGAAGCTATTGATAGCTATGTAACCAGTTCCAAAATCTAAAAGTTCGCTTGTTACACTTTCGAGGTTTATCTGGCTACGTGTAACATGAAAAGTGAGTGGGTTTTTATTGTTATCGCGATTTACAATTATATCTATATTCGAAAATTCACTGTCTCTTATTAATGTTGCTACTTCGTCGATAGTACGGTTTTGGGCTGCGTTGTTGTTTACACTTACAATAATATCACCTGGTAAAATACCTGCTGCTTTTGCGGGCGAATTATTAACCACGTTAACAATAGTCATATTCTTGTCTATGTTCTTAACTTCTATACCAATACCTGTGTAACGACCATTTGTGTTATCAAATAATGAGGCTAATTCATACTCATTTAAGTACTTAGAATAGGAGTCGAGTTTTGAATATAAACGCTCAAACTGCTGGTTGTTATATTTAATATGGTGGCTATTTTGTAAGGTGAGATCTTCAACGTAATAGGTATGAATGTTAAAGAGTATTTCGTCTATTTGTTGTCTTTTAAGATCTTTAATTGAGCTTGCTAGTGCATTACTAGTAAAGGTAATTAGGGTTAGTAATACAAGTAAGTACAGACTTATATAAAAGTCTGCACTTTTTTTATTAACGGTATATATTGTGTGTTTTTTAGTTGTCATCAGCTGCTCCAGGGCGGTGCAGCGATTTATCTAATTAAATACGTTTGCACCATTTTACAGGATTTACTGCGCGTCCTTTGTGGCGTATTTCAAAGTATAGACCAGAACTTGCCTGTCCGCCGCTTTGGCCTACCAAAGCGAGGGTTTCGCCTTCACGTACCATATCGCCTACATCTCTTAGTAGCGTTTGAGCGTGGCCATATAGACTCATAAAACCTTCACCATGGTCTACAACAATTACCCACCCATAACCTTTTAGCCAATCGGCAAATACAACTTGCCCGTTATGTACGCTATTAATATTAGTGCCTTCTTTTGCACCAATTAATACGCCTTTCCAATCAATACCACCATGTTTACGTTGGCCGAATGTGTGCTCTAACTTGCCTTTGCTCGGCCAGTCTAATTTGCCCTTACTCTTATTTAGGCCAAGTAATTCTATTTTTTGTGTTTTTTCTTTTTCGAGCTCTTTAATCGTTGTTACTAAAGTTTGTTGGTTTTCTTTTAAATAATTTATTGAGCTTTTAGTGCTGTTGAGCTGAGCTTGTAAGTTTTTAAGATTAGCTTGGCGTTCACTTTGTGCATTGAGTAATGCAGTTTGACGCCTTTTTTGCTCATCAAATAAAAGCTCTAGTTTTTCTTGTGTTTTAACAAGCTCTTCTTGGTTTTGTGCTATTTGCTGTTGAAGATCTTTTAGATCTTCGATTTGTTCAATACGGGCTTTATTTAAGTAGTTGTAATAGCTAAGTGTGCGCTCAAACTTGGCTGTGTCTTCTTGATTCAACAGCATTTTAGAATAGTCGTCGCCACCGGCCATATAGGCACTTTTAAGTTGCGCGGCTAAAATTTTCTGAAACTGAGTGTGTTTTTTATCAAGCTCATCGGCTTTACTCTGTAACTCTTTTTGCTGTGTTTTAGTCTCTTTTACGGATTGCTCTGCCATGTTAAGTGCTTTAGCATTTTTAGCTATATCGAGTTCATGGCTTTTTAGATTTTTTTGTAGGGACGCTATTTTTTTTCTTTGGGCGTTATATTCAGCTTGGCTCTGCTCAAGTGCATTCTGAACTTCTGATAAGTCTTTTTTAGTACGATCTTCATTAGCAACTGCAGATGCAGCCACTAATGAAGTTAGTATCAAACCGCACTTAATTAACCGGTTAATACGTTTATTCATGTGTTATTTCAACATCATGATAGGCGTACCAGTCATTTCTTTTGGTTGCTCCATACCCATTAAGTGAAGCATTGTTGGTGCTACATCACTTAAGGCTTTACCTTGCATTGGCTCTGCATCGCGACCAACATAAATAAAATGTACAGGTTCGCTAGTGTGGGCAGTATGTGCTTGGCCTGTTTTGAGATCAGCCATTTGCTCAGCATTACCATGATCGGCTGTAATTAGTGCTTCACCACCAAACTCTTCTAGTGCATCAACAACACGTCCGATACAGCTATCTACAGCTTCACAAGCTTTAACCGCGGCTTCAAATACACCTGAGTGACCAACCATATCGCCATTAGGGTAGTTACAAATAATAGCATCGTATTTACCGCTTTTAATTGCTGATACTAGTTTGTCGGTTAGCATTTCTGAGTTCATTTCAGGTTGTAGGTCATAGGTTGCCACTTGCGGCGAAGGAATTAGCTCGCGTGTCTCACCTTCAAATTCACTTTCGCGCCCGCCACTAAAGAAAAACGTAACGTGTGCGTATTTTTCGGTTTCTGAAATACGAAGCTGTGTTTTATTATTTTTTTCAAACCATTCACCAAGTACATTTATTAGTGGTGTAGGTCCAAATGCAACAGGTGCGTCTATATCGGCTGCATACTCAGTCATCATTACAAATGCGCTAAGCTCTGGTGTTCTTTTTTTAGTAAAACCATCAAATTTAGGCTCAACAAAAGCGCGGGTAATTTCGCGAGCTCTATCTGCTCTAAAGTTAGCAAAAATAACGGTGTCGCCATCGTTTATTGAAGCAGGAGTGGCGCCTGTTGGCGTAATAGTCGTAGCTGCTACAAACTCGTCGTTCTCGTCGCGTTCGTACGCTGCATTAAGTGCTTCAACACCATTATCAAAATTAAAGTCGCCTTCGGCGAGCGTCATTACGTTGTAAGCTTTTTCTACACGGTTCCAACGGTTGTCTCTGTCCATTGCGTAGTAACGGCCAATAAGTGATGCTAAACGTCCACACTTAAGTTTACTAAATAACGCTTCAATTCGTTCGATTGATGCTTTTGCGCTACGTGGAGGAGTGTCACGGCCATCTAAAAATGCATGGAAATAGACTTCTTTAGCACCACGTTTTGCAGCAAGCTCGATACTTGCAACTATATGATCTTCATGGCTATGCACACCACCTGGGCTTAAAAGACCCATTATGTGAACCGCTTTACCAGCACTTACTGCTTTGTCTATGTTTTCAACTAAGGCTGGGGTTGAATCAAACTCGCCATCGTTAATTGCTTTGGTAATACGAGTAAAATCTTGATACACAATGCGCCCAGCACCTAAGTTTACATGGCCAACTTCTGAGTTACCCATTTGACCATCAGGAAGACCAACATCTAAACCCGAAGCTGATATTAATGTGTGTGGGCGGGTGGCCCATAAATTGTCTAATACGGGTGTGTTGGCTGCAAGAATAGCATTACTTTGCGTATCTTCGCGGTGTCCCCAACCGTCTAAAATCATTAATACCAGTGGTTTTTTATGCTCTGTCATAATAGCTCCTGAAAATTAGTATCTGTTGATGGATACTGTGCACCTAAAAAGGTTTATTAGCGTGGTTTTAGCATACCGTGTTTTTAAGCTAGGATCAGCATTGAAAACAAGATATTAAATATTTTTACTTATACCTTATTGACTAACATGAACTCTGCTTGAGATAGATTTATTATCCAGAGTTCTGTTAACTATATATGGGGGGCTTTATCGTTTTTTAAACGTCTCTAAGTGCTCCTAAACTCGCATTTTAGGTTGGTTTGGGTATACTTGCGTGGCTAAAGTACAAAATCCTTAAAATATTAGGGCGTGTTGCACTTTGGTGGTTGAATTTGCAGCAGTATGTTTGGTTTTTAGGCAAGGCAGAGCCTATGAAGTGTGGTTACTCCCCATAAATAGGCGATAACGTAGCATAAATACCAAACATACGCTGCCCGTTGGGTTCTTTCTAGGGACTATTACCTCTTTGTTGCTCGGTTTTTACTTAGCCCACTAGGTTACAAATCTCGCGCCGCGATTTAATCGCCCCTAGATTGAACAAATTTCAATCCACAAAGGCCAACACGCCCTAGGTTTAAAACATAATTTCATAGTGGAAGTAGAATGGATCAATATATTGAATTTATTACAAATCATCCCATTTTAAGCCTTGCTTGGGTTGGTATTGTTTTCCTTATAGTTAGTGGCTGGATAAAAAGTAAGCTTTCAGCTGTTCGTCAAATAAATCCCCAGCAGCTTACGTTACTTATTAACCGTGATGACGGTCAAGTAATCGATATACGTGCGCAAAAAGAGTTTAATGCAGGGCGTATTTCTGGTGCTGAGCACTTAAGCCCAGAGAATGCGAAAAAATCTGACTTTTCAAGCCTTGAAAAGTACAAGACTAAACCCATTATAGTTGTATGTACTACAGGTATGACTGCCCAAAGTACTGCAGCCGCTATGAGTAAAGCTGGTTTTGAACGAGTTTACTTATTAGCAGGTGGCATGGGTGCGTGGCAATCTGCCAGCTTACCAACTACAACAGGTCGCTAATCAGTTTAGCTAGGCCGATAGAGGATTTATTATGAGTAATGTTGTTTTATACACCAAGGCGTATTGTCCATTTTGTCAGCGTGCTCTTTCGCTTTTAAACAGCAAAGGCGTTGAATACACAAATTATGATATTGGTGTGCAGCCTGAGCTACGCGATGAAATGATTGCCAAAGCAGGTGGTGCAAGCACAGTACCGCAAATTTTTATTAATGATGAACATATCGGTGGCTGCGACGACATGATGGCTATTGAAGCTCAAGGTAAACTTGACGCTAAGCTAAACGCTTAATTTAATTATAATAACGAACAAGTTAGGAATAACAATGAACGAAGAAAATCAAAACGTAGCAGCTGCAGAAGCTGGCGCACAATTTACTATTCAACGCATTTACACTAAAGATGTATCGTTTGAAACGCCAAACTCTCCGGCCATCTTTCAAAAAGAATGGACGCCAGAAGTTAAGCTAGACCTAGATACACGCTCAAACAAATTGGACGAAGGTGTATTTGAAGTTGTTTTAGCGCTAACTGTAACTGCATCTATTGGTGAAGAAACTGCGTTCTTATGTGAAATTCAACAAGCAGGTATTTTTACTATTGCTGAAGTTGAAGAAGTGCAACTTGCGCACATGCTAGGTGCATTTTGTCCTAACGTATTATTCCCATATGCACGTGAAGCTGTTTCAAACCTTGTTAACCGTGGTACTTTCCCACAGCTTAACCTTGCGCCAGTTAATTTTGATGCGTTATTTGCACAATACATGCAACAACGTACTGCGCAAGCTGACCAGGCTTCAGCAGACGCATAACTTATGAGTACAGCAACTACAGCTGTTACTGTATTAGGGGCGGGGTCTTACGGCACCGCCCTTGCTATTTGTTTAGCCCGAAATGGTCACCAAGTGACACTTTGGGGAAGAAATAGCGACGACGTTGCCACGCTTGCAGCTGAGCGGAAAAATCAACGTTACTTACCTGATGCTCCTTTCCCAGATACTCTTACTCTTGAAGCTAACTTACAAAATGCCGTTGCTAGCAGTGCTATTGTACTTGTTGTTGTGCCAAGCCATGCGTTTGGCGACACGCTTGCGCAGATAAAACCTGCATTGCAAGACGGTGCTAAAGTAGCGTGGGCAACTAAAGGGCTTGAGCCTAATACTGGACGTTTGTTACAAGAAGTTGCTTTGCAAGAATTGGGTGATGACATTCCACTTGCAGTACTTTCGGGTCCTACGTTTGCAAAAGAAATGGCGATGGGGTCACCTACAGCTATTTCAGTGTCTTCAACGTCACCTGAATTTGCTCAGCAGCTAGCTGATTTACTTCATTGTGGTCGCTCATTCCGTGTGTATAACAATGATGACTTTATCGGTATACAGCTCGGTGGTGCGGTTAAAAATGTAATTGCAATTGGTGCCGGTATTTCGGACGGTGTAGGTTTTGGTGCTAATGCGCGTACCGCGCTCATTACCCGAGGCCTTGCAGAGCTGACTCGTTTAGGTTGTGCTCTGGGCGCTAAGCCAGAAACCTTTATGGGAATGGCAGGCCTTGGTGATTTAATACTAACCTGTACAGATAACCAATCACGTAATCGTCGATTTGGTTTGGCGTTAGGTAAAGGCGAGAGTGTTGATGCTGCTATTGAGTCTATTGGCCAAGTAGTTGAAGGCTTTAGAAACACTAAAGAAGTGTATTTACTAGCGCAGCGTGCTGGCGTAGAAATGCCAATCACTGAGCAAATTTATAAAGTACTTTATGAAAATAAAGACATGAAAGAAGCCGCTATGGCTCTTTTAGGACGAGAACAACGCGCTGAATAAGCGCTTGAGCTAGGCCTTAACTAAAAAACCGACATTATGTCGGTTTTTTATTGCCTAACGGATTATATTTACTGCGCGTTAGGGAAGCCCAACTGACGCCACGACTCGTAAACAAATACGGCGACTGCATTTGACAGGTTCATACTACGGCTATTTGCTTGCATAGGAATACGTACACGCTGATCGTTTGGTAATGCTTGAATCATTTCATCAGGCAGGCCGCGTGTTTCAGGACCAAACACTAAACAGTCGCCAGCTTCGTAACTTGCTTCATGATGAAACTGACTGCCTTTAGTTGTACAGGCATACACTTTTTTAGGTTTGCATTTTTCAAGGTAGTCCTCAAATGAGGCATGGCGTTGAACATGGCTAAATTCATGGTAATCAAGGCCCGCACGTTTCACGCGTTTATCGTCCCATTCAAAACCTAACGGCTCAATTAAATGTAATGCATAGCCAGTATTGGCACATAGGCGAATAATATTACCTGTGTTAGGCGGTATTTCAGGTTGGTATAAAACAATATCCAGCATAATGAGCCTTATAAAATAATCTGTAGTTTGACGAAGGGCAGTATACACGAAACCTTTTAAAAAAATGATATACTCAACACATTCAATACAGTGATTAATGGATACACGCGTGCATAACCGCAGCTACGAATTTTGGGTTAAAACTTCCAGCATTGTTACCATGGTCATGGTTAGTTTAATGATTGGTGCAAAAACATGGGCCTGGCTGGCTTCGGGCTCGGCTTCAATGCTTGGCTCGTTAACTGATTCGTTAATGGATATTACAGCCACCGCTATGAGCTTTTTAGTGTTGGGTTACGCACTGCGCCCAGCAGATGATGATCATAGGTTTGGGCACGGAAAAGCTGAAGCACTTGCAGGACTTGGCCAAGCCGCATTTATTGCAGGCTCAGGTTGCCTACTTGCTTTTCATGGTATTGAGCGATTATTTAACCCTATACAGTTAAGCCATTCTTTATTAGGTGTGTGGGTAAGTATTTTTGCTATTGCGTGTACGCTCGTCATTGTATTTGTACAAAACAAAGTAGTTAAATATACCGATTCAATTGCTATAAAAGCCGACTCAGTACATTACAAAGGCGATTTAATATTAAACGCTGCTGTGCTATTAGCTATTTTGTTAGCTTATTATGGCGTGTTGTATGCCGATCCGGTTTTTGCAATAGGTGTAGCGGGTTACTTACTTTATAACAGTTGGGATATAGCTCGCGATAGTGCCGATCATTTAATGGATAAAGAGCTTCCTGACGATGAAAAACAAAGCATATTTGACATAGCCAAGGCCCATGCTGACGTACATGGTGTGCATGATATTCGTACTCGCCAAGGTGGAAAAGTTAAGTTTATTCAAATGCACTTAGAGCTTGATGATCATTTAAGCTTAATTCGCGCGCATAACGTGGCTGATGAAGTAGAGGCAATGCTCAAAGAACGTTTTGAGTCGGAGGTAGATATACTGATCCACCTCGACCCTTTGTCAGTACTTGTTAAGCCGTCACTGACTCACAAAATTGATAAAAGTTAGTTAATAGCGGCTTTCGAATTTCGTCACGTTCAAAAAGTAGCTCGTGTTTAGCCCCTTCAAAACTCTCAATCGTTGCATGAGCATGCCTTTTTGCAATACTGTACTGTGCTTCGTTGTTTACCACTGTATCGCTAGCTGCGCTTGCTATAAAAAAAGGGATTGGTACGTTTAGGTTATCAATAGAGTTTAAAAACGATATTGTAGCTGCTAGCCAGCCAAACGTAACGCCACCTAATTGTATGTTAGGTTCTAATTTATAGGTTTGCCTAAAGTAGGTGTAACGCTTCTCGCTGCTAGTAAGTACGTTTTCGGTAAATGGGATCGGGTTGTAATTGCCTTGTCCAAATGCATAGCAAGAGTGTAAACCAAGTAAAGTGGTTAATTTAACAATAAACTTCGTTGGTATTTTTGGTACGTCTTTTGTAAAAATATCAAACATAGGAGCAGACAAAAACACGCCTTTATAGCTATTTTCAAATTTTGCTAAATAATCAATAGCAATGGCGCCACCCATTGAATGAGCCAGCATGACTTTTTTACCTTGCCAATGCTTTGAAACTATTTGCTGATCAAAGTTATTTAGGTCACTGCTATAGTTATTATAATGTTTTACAAAGCCTTTATGTTTATTTTTAAGGTGCCTGTAAGAGCGGCCCTGACCTTGATGATCCATAATAAACACAGCAAAATTATTACAATACAGCTCCCAGAGCAGTTCTTTATATTTTTCTAGGCCTTCAATACGCCCTGTACTTACTACTATTGCGGTTGTCGCGTTTTTAGGGATTGCGTATGCGTAAAATAGCTTTCCTGATCGCGTATCTAAGTAGCTTTTAATTAAATTTTCAGTATAAAAAACATTAATGGCCTCTTGATTGCTCTCAAGCTGGGCTTCTGAACTATAAAACATGCTTTACTCTTTTATTAATGGCAAGGTTATATTAGCACATAAGCCACCTAGTTCTTTATTTGATAATACTAAACTGCCGCCATGCGCAGTAATAGCATTTTTAGCAATCGCCAGCCCTAAACCCGTGCCGCCACTGACGCGATCCCGCGCATCTGATTGCCTAAAAAAGGGCTCACAAAGCTTGCTCAGTTGGTCGTCGGGCACACCTGAGCCATCATCACATATTTCTATATAAATGGCATCTGTGTGCTTTAGAGTAATGCTAATTGTATTGTTTGCGTATTTAATAGCGTTGCGAAGTAGGTTTTCAAGCGCACTGGCAATAAGTGTTTCGTCGCAATTAATATTTACGTCTACAGCGCCCACTATATTGAGCTGCTTATTGTTTTGTTTTGCTTCAAACTGCGCATCGTTAATAACGTGATCTACAATTATTTGTAATGATTGTTTTTGCAGAGAAAGCGCTTGGCTTTTTGCTTCTAAGCGAGAAACTTGCAGCACATCGGCAATCATCTTATCAAGCTGGTTTGCTTCTTTTTCTATGCGTAATAAATACGATTGGCTAGCGTCGTTAGCTTGCATTTGCGCAAGACCGGTAGCCATTTTTAAACGCGTAAGAGGCGAGCGTAACTCATGTGATATGTCGGCTAATAAGCGTTTTTGTGAACTAATTAAAAGCTCTAACTGATTGGCCATGCTGTTAAAGTCTCGCCCAAGTATTCCTAGCTCATCTTTTCGGTTTACAGAAATGTCGGCTCTTGCGCTTAGGTTGCCCGCTGATAGTTTAATAGCTGCTTTTTTAAGACTATTTATAGGGGCTATTAAGTTACGGCTAAATACAAAGCTTAAAATAAGAGAGGCAACAATTGCGATGACTATTTTCATCCAATTAGGCATAAGCTTAAAGCGCATTAATAGCGGTGGTTGATGGTTAATATCTATTTCATAAAGATAAAAACTCCCTTCAGGCACGTTTATATTAACAGGGCCGAAGGCTTGATATTTTTCAGTAAAAATAATTTGTGGTGACATATTTTGAGTAAAGTTTAATAAACTTAAGTCGATGCTCTCTGGCACCTCTTTACTGCTAAGAGAGTCCTCGCTTTGAGCTGCGCTTAAGTATAAAAGCTTACGCTTTGATAGGCGAGGGTGTACTAATACATCGCTTAGGCTGCGCTTATGTTTAATAGCAGTGCGCTCAATACTTTTGGCGGTGTATATTAGGTTTTTTTTCATAGGGCCATAAAGAGGCTCGTTAGTTACCGCGTTAATAGCGGTAATGTTACTTAAAAATATAAGCGCTGCAACGGTGCCGATTATAGTTAACCAAAACCAAATAAATATTTTAAAAAACAGGTAGTGCCCAGGATGTTTTAACCAAGCAAAGTAAGTGCTTTTATTCGCCTTGGATAAAGACATAACCCGTACCTCGCATTGTTTTAATTCGCTCACCTGGAATATGCTCTGCTATTTTTTTGCGGATATTACTTACATGCATATCGATAGAGCGATCAAAAGAAGCTAAACGCCTACCTAGTACTTCTTCACTAATTTGCTCTTTACTAACCACTTCACCTGCATTTTTACACAATAGCGTGAGTATTTCGTACTCTGTACCAGTAAGCGTTAGTGTAGAGCCGTCTATTGAGGCCTCTCGCGCTGCTAGGTTAACAGTAATGCCATTAACGAGTAACTTACTCGTTGTAGCTAAATTTAAGCTATTAATGTGCTCTATACGGCGAGTTATCGCTTTTACGCGGGCTAGTAATTCACGATGATTAAAAGGCTTTGGAATGTAATCGTCAGCGCCTAGCTCTAGACCAAAAATACGGTCAAAGTCTTCACCTTTTGCTGTAAGCATTATTACCGGTGTGAGTTTTGTTTGCCTAAGTTGTTTAAGTACTTCAAAACCATCAAGCGTTGGTAGCATTACATCTAGCAATATCAGGGCGTAGTCATTTGCTTGTGCTAGTTTAAGGCCTTGCTCACCGTCGTGTACGCTTTGTATTTCAAACCCTTGGGCAGTTAAATATTCACTTAATAGCTCACAAAGGCCAGTGTCGTCATCAATCATTAATAGTTTCATTTACAAACCCTTAGAGTTGTTTATAGCGTTATTTTACCCGCTAAATAGGGCAAAGGTGAATCTTTACACAACCTTTACACTGCTTTGCGTTACTTTGCGTTGAGTTAGGTATAGTTAACTCAGTTGATTAAGCAGTTACAAACAACCGAACTGAACCAATAGTTAAACCAAATAATTAAGGTAATGATTATGACTAAATTAAACACACTTTCAAAATTAGTACTTATCTGTGGCTTAGCAACAGCAACGCTTGGTGCTGGTAGCGTATTAGCTAAAGGCGATGGGCATAAGCAAGGCCATTCTCAAGCTCGTTTTTTACTTTCTGAGCGCGGCGTTGAAAAATTAAACCTAACAGATGAGCAGCAAACTAAGCTAAAGGCTATTTTTGAAGCGCAAAAAACACAAATGAAAGCACTGCGTGGCGGCGATAAAGAAGCCCGTAAAGCGATGCGTGAAGCGCACAAAGCAAAAATGGATGCGTTACTTTCTGCTGCAACATTTGACGAAAATGCAGCAAAAGAGCTATTAAATGAACGTCATGAAAAAGGTGAGCAATTTGGTTTAATTAAACTAAAAACACAACACCAAGTAATGCAAGTGCTTAACGCTGAGCAAAAAGAGAAGTTTGCTAAAATGCAAAAGCGTATGAATAAAAAGCATCGTAAACAAAAAAGCTAATTTTACTTTTTTGCAAATACTAAAAAACCAGCGTAATGCTGGTTTTTGTATTTAGGGCATTATGAAGATAAATTATTTAAAAAAGTCATCTTCATTTTTAGCCATCATTGCTTCAATATCTTCAATCATGTCTTGGCTAAACTCTTGTGCCGAGGTGATTGGTGCAGAAATTTTATTATTTTCGAATGACCATTCACCTAAATCAATTAGTTGGCAGCGCTTTGAGCAAAAAGGGCGAAATGGGCTTTGCTCTGACCATTCAACTTTAGTTTTACAGGTTGGGCAGTTTACAACAGTAGGCATAAATTACTCTCTACAAATTTTTGGTGTATATTACATTACTTAGATATGAGTCTCTAGCTTAAAGCTTAGAGCCTTATATCTTTTACTGCGAGCCTTTAAAAATTAGTTACGCGGTTAATTTCACCAAGGGATGTAAGGCCATCGGCTGCTTTACGTAAACCCGATAAACGTAAATTATTAAAACCGGCTTTAAGTGATACCTCTGCTATTTCAAGCGAATTACCACCGCGCATAATAATTTGGGCTATTTCAGGAGTAATTTGCATTACTTCGTAAATACCCACACGCCCTTTGTAACCATCAGTACAGCTATCACACCCTTTAGGCATATATAACGTCATTTTTTTAATTTGCTCGGCGCTAAATCCTTGGCGAGCAAGTTCTTCGCTCGGAAGTTGTTCTGGCGTTTTACATTTAGGGCACAAGCGACGTGCTAAACGCTGGGCTATTATTAAGCTAATCGAACTTGCTACGTTATAAGCGGGTACACCCATATTTAATAAACGAGTGATTGTTTCCGGCGCTGAGTTTGTATGCAATGTTGATAAAACCAAGTGACCTGTTTGCGCCGCTTTTATTGATATTTCTGCGGTCTCTAAGTCACGTATTTCACCTACCATAACTACATCAGGATCTTGACGTAAAAATGCGCGTAGTGCGTTGGCAAAAGTCATATCGGCTTTAATATTAATTTGTACTTGGTTTACACCTTCAAGGTTAATCTCAACCGGATCTTCCGCAGTACTAATATTACGCTCAGGCTGGTTTAATATATTTAAACCTGTGTATAGCGATACTGTTTTACCAGAACCGGTTGGCCCTGTTACAAGTATCATCCCTTGAGGCTGGGCAAGCGCATCCATGTAGAGTTTTTTCTGCTCAGGCTCATAGCCTAATACATCAATGCCTAACATAGCGCTTGATGAATCAAGGATACGCATTACAATTTTTTCGCCCCACAAGGTAGGCATGGTACTTACACGAAAGTCGATACTTTTGCGCTCAGTAATTTTTAGCTTTATACGACCATCTTGTGGTTTGCGTTTTTCGGCAATATCGAGTCGCGACATTACTTTAATACGCGCAGAAAGCTTGGTGGCTAATGTATTAGGTGGGCTTGCCACTTCATGCAAAATGCCATCAATACGAAAGCGAATACGGTACTTGTGCTCATACGGTTCAAAGTGTAAATCAGAGGCGCCTTTTTTAATGGCATCCATTAAAATTTTGTTGATATATACGATGATAGGCGCATCATCTTTGTCGTCATCTTGTGGTGCTGTATCTCTTTGGCTTTCTGAATCTAAGTCAGCAAATTCTTGAAACTCGTCATCAGTTAGATTTAAGCTGCCAGTGGCATCTAGTAATTGCTCAATTTTGTTATCGAGTTGAATATAATCAACAACAACAATTTCGCATGAGAGGCCAGTACTAAACTCAAAGTTTTCGAATGCACCGTAATCTGTTGGGTCTGATGCTGCTATATAAACTTTTCGATCTTTTTGAACAAGCGGTAAAATATGATGTTTACGTATGAGTTTTTCTTTTACGAGATCGGCCGGGATTCTTGTAGGATCAAAGTCTTTTAAATCAAAATAAGGTACGCGAAACAAATCAATACATTGTTCAGCTAAATCTTTACTATCGATTTTTCCACATTTAGAAATAAGCTCAGCTGTTGAGGCAAATTCATTTTGTTTGTTTTTAACCGTGTCGGCATCAATGCGGCCAAGGGTTATAAATTTTCTCAATAACGGTGAGTTAATATTCATTGCGCACCTGTTTTATTCCTTCAATAGTAAGCAATTTATCAGAAAAAAGAAGGGGATTACATCACCTTTCATTCTTTGTTGTGATTTTGCTAACTAAAATACGAGTTTGTGTGAGTTAGGACAGTGTTAAAGTGAGTTAGTTTTGTTGTGTAATGCATATTGTAGATACTTTTTATGTAGATCAACAAGTTCTATATGCACTAGGTTTAAGCTGCGGTCGTTATTTAAAATATCATCCGCTTTTTGCTGTTTATCGGCACGTGACATTTGCGAGGCAATAATACTTTTAACTTGCTCACTACTTGTGTTGTCACGTTTTGCTGTACGCGCTACTTGTACAGAGGTTGGTACGTCAATAAGTAGGGTATGGTCGCAATATTTATCAAGGTTGTTTTCAAACAATAAAGGCGCTACTAAAACAACATAAGGGCTAGTTGCATTATTTAAATCGTTTAGTATTTTTACCCGAATAAGAGGGTGCAGTAACGCATTAAGCCATTCTTTGTCATTGTTGTTAGTAAATATTTTTGTGCGCAATTCTGCTCTATTTAATGTGCCATCAGGCAATAAAATATCCTCACCAAAGTGTTGGGTAATCGCTTTTAGCCCTTTGCTATTTGGGAGTACGACTTCGCGCGCAATTATATCGGCATCAACTATTGTAATACCAAGTTCTTCAAACATATTGCTTACGGCCGTTTTGCCACAGCCAATACCGCCTGTTAAACCTAATACCCAGCTGTTTACTTTAGTAATTTGCTCACTCATTTTAATAACCAATTAAATTAAAATAAGCGCCTTGAATTTGGTTGCCCCAAAGCATGGTGATCCAGCCTGCTATCGCTAAATAAGGCCCAAAAGGGATAGGGGTCGCTTTGTCTTTACCTTGTATGCTCAACAGCGCAATACCTATAATGGCACCCACTACGCTCGAAAGCAGAATAATAGTAAGTAATGACTGCCAGCCAAGTAAAGCACCAAATACAGCGAGTAGTTTAAAGTCGCCATAACCCATGCCTTCTTTACCGGTTAATAACTTAAATAGCCAAAACACACTCCATAGACTTAAATAACCGCAAGCTGCGCCAATAATGGCATCAGTAGGCGTAATTGTGTAACCTAATACCGAGGCAATAAGTGCAAGCCATACAAGCGGTAATGTAAGCTGGTCTGGCAGTAACATGTGATCAATATCAATAAAGGTTAGTGCTACTAAAACCCACGTTACAAAAATATATAAAAGGGCTTGTTCGGTCGCACCAAAGCTATAGGCAACAATTAAACTTAATAGGGCAGTAATTAGCTCTACAGCAGGGTATCGGGCCGAAATAGGATTACTGCAACTTGCGCATTTACCTTTAAGTATTAACCAACTGATAATAGGAATATTCTGCCAAGGCTTAATGGCTGTTTTGCATTTAGGGCAGGTAGAGTTGGGTTTTAGTAAGTTAAAAGGCTTATTGATATTGGCTTGTTTAGACTTCTTAGCTGTAAGCTCATCATCTAGCAATATACGGCATTCGCTTTGCCACTCAAGTTGCATCATTAGCGGTAAGCGATAAATAACCACATTTAAAAAACTACCAATACATAAACTAATTAAGCCAATAGTGGTTAAATAAAACCACAACTGGCTTTGCATTACTTCAATAATACTTTGCATTCTATTACCTGAAAATTATTTTAAAAATTAAGCGTTTAAAAATTAAGTGAAATTATTATCACAAAGAGAAGTGAAAGAGAGTAAATGAGAAAACATTAATAGCTATACCTTAACAAAAAAGTAAACCTCTCTTTTATTTCCTGTAAATTGTTATTTTTAGTAATTAAATAACAGAGCCAAGTTGGAAAATAGGTAAGTACATCGCAACAATTAAGCCACCAACAAGTACACCTAGTACGGCCATAATAAGTGGCTCAAGTAGGCTTGAAAGGCCGTCTACTGCGTCATCAACTTCTTGCTCGTAAATAGTCGCTACTTTAGCAAGCATACCGTCTAGCGATCCTGACTCTTCACCAATCGCTACCATTTGAATAACCATATCAGGGAATATTTTTGAGTTACGCATTGCCCAGTTCATTTGATTACCAGAGCTCACTTCAACTTTAATATCTAAAATGGCATATCGATAAACAGCGTTACCGGAAGCGCCTGCGGCAGAGTCAAGCGCATCAACCAGCGGCACACCTGCAGCAAACGTAGTCGAAAGAGTTCGTGCATAGCGAGCAACTGCTGCTTTATTTAAAATCATTCCAATAACAGGCAGTTTAAGTATAGCTCGGTCGGTTGCATCTCTGAGTTTTAAACTTCTAAGCTTGGCTTCTTTAAAAGCGTATCCAAAAGCTACAATAGCGATTAGTATCATCCACCAATATGCTTGCATAAAGTCTGATATGCCAATAACAAACAAAGTGAATGCAGGAAGCTCTGCCCCAAAACCTGCAAATATATCTTGAAACTGCGGCACTACAAATATTAATAGTATTGAGGTTACAATGCCGGCAATTACTAATACTGAAATAGGATAGAACATCGCTTTTTTAATTTTTGATTTTAGCGCTTCGGACTTTTCTTTATATAAAGCAACTCGGTCAAATATTTTATCAAGTGCACCAGATTGCTCGCCAGAGGCCACAAGGTCGCAATATAAATCATCAAAATAACGTGGGTGTTTTCTAAGTGCTGTAGATAGTGGTTGACCCGCTTTTACTTCATCAGCAATAGTCTCCATTAATTTGGCTACACTTTTATTGGTCGAGCCAGAGCCAATCATTTCAATGGCCTGTATTAAAGGAACGCCCGCCATCAACATAGTCGCAATTTGGCGAGTAAGTAGTGCTATATCTTTAGGGGTTACCTTTTGAACACTTTGAATACCAAACAGTGGTTTTGCTTTACGCTTCACTTTTGAGGGAGTGATACCTTGCTTTCGAAGCTGAGCTTTTACTAGTGCAATACTATTACCTGTAAGCTCACCTTCAAGTTTCTTCCCTCGTGCACTAACGCCTACCCACTGAAAAGTATCGAGGCCTTTATCTTGTTGTTTTTTTGCCATTAAGGGTACCCAGCTGAATTTGGTTTAAAACTTCATTATTATAAGCATAACTTAAACTAATGATTCTTGGTAGAAAAGTTGAAGCGCTTTAAAATCGCTGTCCTACGGACCAAAATCTAGGTCCATAAATATAGCCCTTATCTGGGTCAATATTATTATAAATACTTATCGCTTTTTGTAAGTAAAGGTACCATGTAAAAACAAATAAAATGGCTATTAAAGCTTTTAAGTATTTATTTATGGTAAGGCTTTGGCCTCTTTTTTTATCAACTCTACCAAGTAGCAACCCCCACATTATAAATAAGAGTGTTTGCGAAACCGGCATTACATGCACACCAGAAAATAGTGAGTATGTAATACCTATAGCAAAAGAGTAAAAGAGGCTTTCAGTAATGATATCTTTTTTATGTTGCTTTAAATGTGTAATCGCTTTTCTAAAGGTTGTAAAAACAACTGTTAAAATACATATAAGGGCGATTAGTCCCCATTCATTTAAAATTTCAATTACCGAATTATGAGGGTGACTAAAAGGAGCTGAACTGCCAAGTGACATTTCAAACACTCCAGGACCATTGCCGATAAATAAATGCTTTAAAGATAGATTAGAAAGAGTATTAAACCATAAATCAATTCGGCCTGAGGAGGATGTGCGTAGCATTTCAGTACCTCCTTTATTTAATGAATCCAGAACATAAAAAGTAATACAGCTTAAAGCAAGGCAGACTAATCCAATAAGTACTTGTTTTTTTAGTGTGGTTTTTAAAGCGAGAGCAAAAATAGAGATGGCTAAAAATGAGAGTAAAGCCCCACGAGCTTGGCCAATAAATATAAGTAATAAGTTTAAAAATAAAATAATAAATACGATACGCTGTATGCTTTTAAATTTTAGGAGTAACACTAAAAATGGAAGAATAAATACCTGTACTTGATTAAAAAAGCGAATATTAATAAAGCCTGAGTAAATTATGTATGGATTTAAAGGTTGCTGCTCAGAAAGTATAAAAATTATATTAAGTAGGCATATTAAAGTTAGGCTTGTATGAGTTATCAATAATGCATAAATGATAAATAAAACAGGTTTCTTATCATTTATAGTGCTTACATAGTACATGGTTAAAATAAGTAAACTTATATGAAACGTGTACAGCAGACTAAAACTTTGCTCCATACTCATCAATGCAGATAAGCAGCCACTGAAAATAAAAATTAAGTACAACACACTACTTTTATTATTTAGTGAAAGCTTAAAAGTAGGTTTTTTATTACCTAAAAAAGCTGTAAGCACTAGTAGGCTTGTGATAAGTAAAAAAGCTATTTGAATGATACGTTGGTGGTTATGGTAATCGTAGGAAACTATTGGTATTAAAGGTATTAGCACACATAGAAAAAACAAGCTGATGAGTGATGGTTTTATTATATTTACTATTTTCATGAATGCTGGTTCTTACGCATTAAAAAAGCGCCAAACAAGGCGCTTTTTAGTAATCAATAAATGATTAAGATTGTGGACAGCTTTTAGGAGCTAAGGTTTTATCACTAGCACCTGTAGTTGCACAAGACCAACCGCCAGCAGTAGTGCGAGTCCATTTTATTATCGCTGAACTTACTTGAGTCGGTGCATTTAATATAGTGCACTGTATGCCTGTTGCATCTGTTTCTATAGTACAGTTTTCAGTAGTACCTTCTAGACCAACAAGTTCATTCGTTGGTGTAGTCCCGCTATTAGAAGTAATTTCAAAACCTGTTCTACCAGCTGAAATCTCAGACAAACCAGCTGTTAATTTAGCTGTTGCTTGATAGTTCGAATACGCAGGCAGTGCAATTGCAGCAAGAATACCGATGATTGCTACTACAATCATTAATTCAATTAGGGTGAAACCCTGTTGTTTTTGAGTCATTGTTTTCATGTTTCCTCTCCTAAAGGATAGATTTTTGTAACTTAAATCACTTAAGCGGCAAAATGCCTCACTTAATTTAACTGATTTACTTTACAGTTTTACTTAAAATTAATTTTATTACACTTTAGCTTTAGAGTATGAAACACAAAAGCCGAATGTGAATTCATTATGTTTAATACTAATTATAAAAGTTTACTAAGTGCACTACATGTTGTAGCAACAAAGTATAGGCATAAAGTAAGTAGTTTAGTTGCTTTAGTTTTTAATTATGTCTTTAAAAAGTAAAGGTACTAGTTATTTATGACTACCTTTTTAAATAAAATAGTACAACAGAATTAGTCTACCATTTTATTTTAGTATTTAGCACGTATCTTATTATAAAAAAGCGATTTAATTTAACAATTTGTTACAAAGTAAGCCTTTTGGGTTATTTAATGCTTTTTTACTTAACTTGTCAATTAATTAGCGGTATTAATTACCCATTATTGCTTTAAAATTGTTCAAAACGCATCGATAAATCGATTGATTGTAAGTTTTTTGTTAATGCTCCGCTTGATATAAAATCGACACCTGCTTGTGAATAAGTTTTGAGCGTTTCTAGGGTCATATTGCCTGAAACCTCTAATTTTGCGCGCTTATTGGTTAAAATTACGGCTTGCTTAATTTGCTCTACACTAAAATTGTCTAGCATAATTATGTCGGCGCCAGCTTCAATTGCTTGCTTAAGTTCAGGGAGTGACTCTACTTCGACTTCGACAGGTTTGTTTGGGTGATTTTGTTTAGCTTGAGTAACGGCTTTGTTTATTGTGCCACAAGCCGCTATATGATTTTCTTTAATTAAAAATGCGTCAAATAAACCAATACGGTGATTTGCCCCCCCACCACATTTTACTGCGTATTTTTGAAGTGCTCTAAGGCCTGGTATGGTTTTGCGTGTATCGAGTAGTTGCGTTGTTGTGCCGCTTAGCTCTTTTACATAATGTGCTGTAGTAGTGGCTGTACCCGATAACGTTTGTACAAAGTTAAGTGCAGTACGCTCGGCAGTTAATATTGAACGCGCTGAACCAGTGGCTGTAAATAATGTGCTGTTTGCTTTAACTGCGTCGCCATCATTAATAAGTACATTAACCTTAACGCTTGGGTCTACTTGTTTAAATACTTCAAGGATGATGTCTTTTCCACAAAAAATGCAGTCTTCGCGGGTGATTACTTTGGCGCTTGCTTGCTCATTTTGAGGGATCAATTGCGCGGTAATATCGCCTTCTTGTGCGGTTTGATAATTTAAATCTTCGTCAAGTGCTAGAGTAACAAGCTGAGTAATAAGAGTGTGCGAAATAGACATGGAATGCTCATAAGCGTTAATAAATTAAGCAAATTTTACTATGTTTATAAAAGAAAGAGAAGCGATTGCCTTTTCACCAATATAAAGATAAGCGCTTGAAGTAAATTAGTATCTACGTGTGGGTTTGTATTATCTGTAGGTGAGGTTTTATACCTCGCTTTTAATTTCAAAAGTTACGTTACATGAGCAGACGTAAATTAACACCTACGTGTGGGTTTGAATTATTTACAGGTAGGGTTTTATACCTGTTTGTTACTATCATTGTTTTAATAAATACTTTAGCATCAGTGCTATGTATATCTTGATATTTATATAATAAACGTATCATGAAAATAGATTTAAACGGTGTTTTAAGTACTGTAGCGCAGCGGCCTTGTTCGCATTTTGATGAGCGCCCTGATGAGGCTGATATTTCTCTATTGGTTATTCACAATATATCTTTGCCAGCCGGGCAGTTTGGTACCTCTTTTGTTGATGAGTTATTTATGGGTAGCATTGATTGTAATGTTCACTCGAGTTTTAGTGACTTAAAAAATTTACGTGTATCGGCCCATTGCTTTATAAAGCGTACCGGTGAGGTTATACAATACGTGCCTTTTGAAAAGCGTGCTTGGCATGCTGGCCAATCTGAGTTTGAGGGCGTTTCTGCTTGTAATAACTTTAGCATTGGCATTGAGCTTGAAGGTACCGACACCACGCCATACTCTTTAGCGCAATACGAAGTATTAACTACACTTAGTAAATCTATAATACAACGCTATCCAAAAATTACCCCTTCGCGTATTGTTGGGCATTGCGATATTGCCCCGGGACGTAAAACCGATCCTGGCAGAAGCTTTAATTGGCCATTGTTTTTTAATATGCTTGAACAACTAAGTTAAGAGAGTTATTCCCATGATTTTAGTTTCTATAATAATTGCATTAATACTGGAGCGTTTAGGGGCACGGTCTAATTACTGGCAGATAAGCTACTACACAAATGGTTATTTAAATCGCTCTAATAAGCTACTAGGTGACAAAGGATTATTTAGTTCTGCACCGGGCTTTTTAATTTGGCTTTTACTCCCAGTAATAGCAATAGCGTTTATTTATTGTTTATCTGATTTTGTACTATGGCAGTTAGCTATTAATATTGCTGTGCTTTTGGTTTGCTTTGGTTGTGCCAAGCAGCGTGCTTTATATAAGTCTTACTTAAATGCCTTAACGCGAGATGACGGTACTGCTGCATCTTTATATGCGTTGCAAATAGGTCAAAAGCGTACTGATGATCAAGATGGTGGCGAAACCTTTGGGCAAACATTGGCCTGGGTAAACTTTAGATTTTACTGTGCGGTGATTTTTTGGTTTGTTGTTTTAGGCGCGCCGGGCGCAGTTTTATATGCACTGGTACGTACTTTAGCTGATTTAGTACGAGATGATCATAAAGTAATATTTGCTAAGCGTTTTAAACTTATACATAAACTACTGTTCTGGCTTGACTGGTTGCCTGCACGCATCACCAGCTTTGGTTATTTAGTAATAGGTAACTTTAATAAAGGCACAAGTTGTTGGCTACGTTACGTACTTAACTTTAAATCTCCAAATCGCGAAGTAGTAACATGTACTGCACTTGCTGCAGAGCAAGTTGAAAAGCGTTATTACGGCTGTACCTACGAAGCCACGTGTATGATTAAACTTGTTAAGCGCAATGTATTATTTTACTTAGTACTTATAGCGTTGCTTACATTATTTGGTGGGCTGTCTTAAGTTGATGCCTTTTTAATAAAGTACCTTATGCAATGTAAGGTGCTTTAATCTCTTCCTGCAGTTTTTAAATTCAATAAAATAGAGCTAATATTCTAATTCATTCTGGTCAGACCAATTGTTTTCATCCCAAATACGTTATAGCAATTTTTGCAAATTGCGCATTGTTTGATCTTCGTTCAAAATGCGTTACGCTACTTTAATTGCTCAAACTACCTGTAAATTGACAGCTAATAGTGTTTTTGATACCGTATTGAAAATTTTTGGTATGACCAATTTACCTTTTGGGTAAATCATACTACTTAAAGCCCCGTTTTATGGGCTCTTGGTATTTATACAACGCGGACGTTGATTCATGTCTTTAAAGATTAAAGCAGCAAAATTATCTGATGTTATTTTACAGCAACTTGAGAATATGATTCTTGAAGGCTCGTTAGCACCAGGTGAAAAGTTGCCACCAGAGCGTGAACTAGCAAAGCAGTTTGAAGTGTCTCGCCCGTCACTGCGTGAGGCAATTCAAAAATTAGAAGCGAAAGGTTTAGTTACGCGTCGCCAAGGTGGCGGCACGTTTGTAAAAAATCAGCTCGAAGAAGGGCTTACAGATCCACTTTTTGATTTGATTAGTAAGCACCCTGAGTCGCAGTTTGATTTACTTGAATTTCGTCATGCATTAGAAGGGATTGCTGCTTACTACGCAGCACTGCGCGGGACCAGCAACGATTTTAGCAAAGTAAAACAAAGCTTTGATGAAATTGCCTTAGTTAATGATGATTTACAGCAAAAAGCAAAAGCAATTAATGCATTTCACTTTAGCGTGGCAGAAGCCTCGCACAATGTGGTGTTACTGCATTTAGTTAGAGGTATGAAAGCGCTGCTTGAGCAAAATGTATTGCAAAATTTAACTGTTCTATTAAAAAAGTCAGATATTAGCAGTCAGTTAGCCCAACACAGGCGTTTATTAATGGATGCCGTTATTGACGGTAATCCAGAACAAGCCCGTTTAGCAAGTAATGCGCACTTAGCATTTATCGAAGAAGCACTACTTGAAGCAGGCAAAGAACATTCGCGAATTGAACGTAGTTTAAGACGCACTAAACAAAATTAAGTTAGTACATAACTACTTTGAACACACAAATTAAGTAGCTGTGATATTAAATTAACAATATTCGTATTTTAAACATAAGGAAACCTCCATATGTCTGAAGTCAATAAAATTGACGTAGACGCGCTAGAAACACAAGAGTGGTTACAAGCTCTTGAATCAGTTGTGCGCGAAGAAGGTGTTGAACGAGCTCAGTTTTTACTTGAGCAAGTATTAGAGCAAGCCCGTTTAGACGGCGTTGATATGCCAACGGGTATTACCACGAACTACGTTAATACTATTCCTGTAGATCAAGAGCCTGCTTACCCAGGTGATGTAAATCTTGAACGTCGTATTCGTTCAATTATACGTTGGAACGCGATTATGATCGTTCTACGTGCATCTAAAAAAGATCTCGACTTAGGCGGCCATATGGCGTCTTACCAATCATCTGCTGCATTTTATGAAGTGTGTTTTAACCACTTCTTTAAAGCACCAAATGAGGTAGACGGTGGTGACTTAGTTTATTACCAAGGTCATATTTCTCCAGGTATTTACGCACGAGCATTTGTTGAAGGTCGTTTATCGGCTGCGCAACTAGATAACTTCCGCCAAGAAGTTGATGGCGAAGGCTTACCATCGTACCCACACCCTAAGTTGATGCCTGAATTTTGGCAGTTCCCTACGGTATCAATGGGCTTAGGTCCTATTTCATCAATTTATCAAGCACGCTTCTTAAAATACTTAGATGGTCGTGGCTTAAAAGACACTAAAAACCAACGTGTATATGCGTTTTTAGGTGACGGTGAAATGGATGAGCCAGAATCACGTGGTGCTATTTCTTTCGCTGCACGTGAAAAATTAGATAACCTTTGTTATTTAATTAACTGTAACTTACAGCGTTTAGACGGCCCAGTTATGGGTAACGGTAAAATCATTCAAGAGTTAGAAGGCTTGTTTAAAGGCGCTGGCTGGAACGTAATTAAACTAGTGTGGGGCAGCGGTTGGGATATTCTGCTTGCTAAAGACACAACAGGTAAATTACTACAATTGATGAACGAAACAATTGATGGCGATTACCAAACTTATAAAGCTAAAGATGGTGCATACGTGCGTGAGCATTTCTTTGGTCGCTACCCTGAAACAGCTGCCCTTGTTGCAGATATGACAGATGACGAAATTTTTGCGCTTAAGCGTGGTGGTCATGAGCCATCAAAACTATTTGCTGCATTTAAAAAAGCAGAAGAAACAAAAGGTCGTCCAACTGTAATTCTTGCTAAAACTGTAAAAGGTTACGGCATGGGCGAAGCCGCTGAAGGTAAAAACATTGCGCACCAAGTGAAAAAAATGGACATGTCGCATGTTGCACATTTACGTTCACGCCTTGGTCTTGATGACTTAGTATCTGAAGAGCAATTAAAAGAATTACCATACCTAGAGCTTGAAAAAGGTTCACCAGAGTACAAGTACCTACATGCGCGTCGTGATGAGCTTAAAGGTTACACACCTAAGCGTATCCCACGTTTTAGTGAAAAACTTACGTTGCCAGAAGTAGATGCATTTAAGCCACTACTTGAAGAGCAAAAGCGTGATATATCTACTACTATGGGCTTTGTTCGTGCACTTAATATCTTATTAAAAGATAAAGGCATTGGTAAAAATATCGTACCAATTATTGCAGATGAAGCGCGTACATTTGGTATGGAAGGTTTATTCCGTCAAATCGGTATTTACAATCCGCATGGCCAAAACTACACGCCACAGGATCGTGATATTGTTTCTTACTATAAAGAAGCAACTTCAGGTCAAGTATTGCAAGAAGGTATCAATGAGTTAGGTGCAATGTCGTCATGGGTTGCTGCTGCAACTTCATACAGCACTAACGATTTACCAATGATCCCATTCTACATTTACTACTCTATGTTTGGTTTCCAACGTGTTGGCGACATGGCATGGATGGCGGGCGATCAACAAGCACGTGGTTTCTTATTAGGTGCTACAGCGGGTCGTACAACGCTAAATGGTGAAGGCTTACAACACGAAGATGGTCACAGCCACATTCTTGCAAACACGGTTCCTAACTGTGTTTCTTATGACCCAACTTACGCGTTTGAAGTTGCAGTTATTGTACAAGACGGTATTCGTCGTATGTACGGTGACGACCAAGAAAATATTTACTACTACCTAACGCTTATGAACGAAAACTACCATCAGCCAGCTATGCCAGAAGGCGCTGAAGAAGGTATTCGTAAAGGTATTTACAAGCTTGAAAGTTACGAAGGTAAAAAAGCCAACGTACAGCTATTAAGCTCAGGTACTATTATGACTGAAGTGCGCAAAGCTGCTTCAATCTTAAGCGAAGAATATGGTATTGCATCAGATGTTTACTCAGTAACATCTTTCAATGAGCTAACGCGTGATGGTCAAGATGTTGAGCGTTTCAACATGCTTAATCCTGAAAGCGAGCAAAAAACAGCATTTATCACAAGCGTATTAAACGACTCTGTGACTGTTGCAGCAACGGATTACATGAAAAACTACGCAGAACAAGCGCGTTCATTCATTCCAAGCAGCAACTACAAAGTGTTAGGTACAGATGGTTACGGTCGTTCTGATAGCCGTGAAAACCTGCGTCGTCACTTTGAAGTTAACGCAAGCTACGTTGTTGTTGCTACGTTATCTGAACTTGCTAAACGCGGTGAAGTTGAGAAGTCAGTAGTTGTTGAAGCACTTAAAAAGTTCAACATCGACACTAACAAACTTAACCCACTGTACGCATAAGAGGTTTGCAATGAGTATTGAAATTAAAGTACCTGATATTGGTGACGATGAAGTAGAAGTAACTGAAATATTAGTAAGCGTTGGCGATAAAGTAGATGTTGACCAATCATTACTAAATGTTGAAGGCGACAAAGCATCAATGGAAATACCTGCTTCTCAAGCGGGGACTGTAAAAGAGATTAAAGTTAACGTTGGCGACACCGTTACAACAGGCTCTTTAGTATTTTTGTTTGAAGGCGAGAGTGAAGGCACTGATGAGAAAAATACATCAGCCGCTGCTCCAGCCAAATCTGAAGATGCAGCACCAGCTGCTTCTACAGGTTCTTCAATTAAAGAAGTAACGGTACCAGATATTGGAGATGATGAAGTTGAAGTAACTGAAATCATGGTTGCTGTTGGTGACACTGTTGAAGAAGAGCAATCTATCTTAAACGTGGAAGGCGACAAGGCAGCAATGGAAGTTCCAGCTCCATTTGCCGGCACAGTTAAAGAAATTAAAGTAGCCGCTGGCGACACAGTTAAAACTGGCTCGTTAGTGTTTGTTTTTGAAGTAGCAGGAAGTGAATCTGCAGCACCGGCTAAAGAGTCGGCTCCTGTAGAAGCGCCAGCTGAGAGCTCAACAGCAAGTTCAGCACCAAGCACTAAAGAAGTTAATGTACCTGATATTGGTGGCGATGAAGTTGAAGTAACTGAAATTATGGTTGCCGTTGGCGATACGGTTTCAGAAGATCAATCAATCTTAAACGTTGAAGGCGACAAAGCTGCAATGGAAGTACCAGCTCCATTTGCAGGTACAGTTAAAGAAATTAAAGTAGCTGCAGGCGATAAAGTATCGACTGGTTCATTAATTTTTGTATTTGAA
Organism: Pseudoalteromonas sp. SR44-2; assembly: GCF_014163745.1. NCBI lineage: Bacteria > Pseudomonadati > Pseudomonadota > Gammaproteobacteria > Alteromonadales > Pseudoalteromonadaceae > Pseudoalteromonas > Pseudoalteromonas sp. SR44-2. The sequence goes on from NZ_JACJDW010000009.1 coordinate 55,379, forward strand.
GTTGCAGGCAGTGCGCCAGCGGCATCTGCACCAGCTGAAAAATCAGCACCTGCAGCAGCGGCTAAAACTGAGTCAGCACCGGCTCAAGCGGCACCTGCAAAAGCAAGTAATGAAAGCTTCACAGAGAACAGCGCGTATGCTCATGCATCACCCGTTGTTCGCCGTTTAGCGCGTGAGTTTGGTATTAACCTAGCTAACGTTAAAGGCACTGGTCGCAAAGCCCGTATAGTTAAAGAAGACGTGCAAAACTACGTTAAAAACTTAGTTAAGCAAGTTGAATCTGGTCAATTATCTGCAGGTAGTAGCGCAGGTGGTAGTGAGCTTGGTCTTATTCCATGGCCTAAAGTAGATTTTGCTAAATTTGGCGAAATTGAAGAGAAAAAACTGTCTCGCATTCAAAAGCTATCAGGTAAAAACTTACACCGTAACTGGGTACAAATCCCACATGTTACACAGTTTGATGAAGCTGATATCACAAGTCTTGAAGTATTCCGTAAAGAGCAAAATGCACTTAGCGAGAAGAAAAAGCTTGGCGTTAAAATCACACCACTTGTGTTTGTGATGAAAGCAGCGGCTAAAGCACTCGCTGACTTCCCAACATTTAACTCTTCACTGTCTAGCGACGGCGAAAGTTTAATTCTTAAGAAGTACATTAACATTGGTGTTGCTGTTGATACGCCAAATGGTTTAGTAGTGCCAGTGTTTAAAGATGTTGATAAAAAAGGCATTATTGAATTATCACGTGAACTAATGGAAGTATCTGTTAAAGCACGTGACGGTAAGCTTACATCGTCTGATATGCAAGGCGGCTGTTTTACTATCTCTAGCCTTGGCGGTATCGGCGGTACGGCATTTACGCCGATTGTTAATGCGCCAGAAGTTGCTATTTTAGGTGTATCTAAATCTGAAATGAAACCTAAATGGAATGGCAAAGAGTTTGAACCAAAACTAATGGTTCCGCTGTCTATGTCATACGACCATAGGGTTATTGACGGAGCATTAGCTGCACGCTTTACTGTGACTCTTGCAAGTTACATGAGCGATATTCGCCAGTTGGTGATGTAACCAGTTTAGTAAAATTGGTATACGCAATAAAATAAATAGAATCAAATCCCAGCCAGTTGTTTTTAGCTGGGATTTTTACCATTTGCAATGATACAATCTTTGTACGAATTGCATCACTTTGTGCGCTGCTCACTCTTTCTGCCTTGCAGAAACATGGCAGTTAAATTTTAGGGCAGTGTCCCGTTCAAACAATTAAGGTAAAAGCATGAGCAACGAATTAAAAACTCAAGTTGTTGTACTAGGCGGTGGTCCTGGTGGTTATTCTGCGGCTTTCCGTGCTGCTGACTTGGGCTTAGAAGTTACATTAGTAGAATCTCGCGAAACATTAGGTGGCGTATGTCTTAATGTTGGTTGTATTCCTTCTAAAGCACTTTTACACGTAGCTAAAGTGATTGATGACGCAGCAGAAATGTCATCTCACGGTGTTACTTTTGGCGCACCAAAAATCGATCTTGATCAAGTTCGTACTTGGAAAGATTCTGTAGTTGGCCAGTTAACTGGTGGACTAGAAGGTATGGCCAAAATGCGTAAAGTGAAAGTTGTATCTGGATACGGCAAATTCACTGGCAGCAATACTTTAGTAGTTGAAGGCGCAGACGGCGCTACAACTATCACGTTTGATAACGCGATTATTGCAGCAGGTTCTAAACCAGTTAACTTACCTTTCATCCCAGAAGATGACCGTGTAATTGATTCAACTGGCGCACTAGAACTTAAAGACGTACCAGAAAAACTACTTGTATTGGGTGGTGGCATTATCGGTCTTGAAATGGGTACGGTTTACCGTGCGCTAGGTTCTGCAATTGATGTTGTAGAATTTGCTGATCAATTAGTACCAGCAGCTGATAAAGACATTATCAAAATTTACCAAAAATACGTAAGCAAAAAATTCAACGTAATGCTTTCAACTAAAGTTGTTGGTGTTGAAGCTAAAGAAGACGGCTTATACGTAACGTTTGAAGGTAAAAACGCACCAGCAGAACCAGTACGTTACGACAAAGTACTTGTTGCGGTTGGCCGTACTCCAAACGGTAACTTACTTGATGCTGAAAAAGCGGGCGTAAACGTTGATGAGCGTGGCTTTATTAATGTTGATAAGCAATTACGTACTAACGTAAGCCATATTTTTGCAATTGGTGACTTAGTTGGACAGCCTATGCTTGCGCATAAAGCGGTTCATGAAGGTCATGTTGCTGCAGAAGTTATTTCTGGTCAGAAGCATTTCTTCGACCCTAAATGTATTCCTTCAATAGCGTACACAGACCCAGAAATCGCTTGGGTAGGTGTTACTGAGAAAGAAGCAAAAGAGCAAGGCTTAAAAGTTGAAACTGCGGTATTCCCGTGGGCAGCATCTGGTCGTGCAATTGCATCTGCTCGTACTGAAGGTTCTACTAAACTTATCTTTGATAAAGAAAGTGGCCGTATAATCGGTGGTGCTATGATCGGTATTAACGCGGGCGAAATGCTTGGCGAAATCGGTTTAGGTATTGAAATGGGTGCTGATGGTGAAGACTTAGCGCTTACAATTCATGCTCACCCAACATTGAATGAATCAATCGGCCTTGCAGCTGAAATTTTTGAAGGTTCAATCACTGATTTACCAAACAAAAAAGCAGCTAAAAAGAAGTAATTTAACTTTTTAGTATTTGCTTGAAAAACCCAACTTCGGTTGGGTTTTTTTATGTCTATTTTTAACCTTAGATAAATATAAGATTAAATAACAAGAAGTCGTTACAATGCGCGCTTAATTAATTGAAGGTAAATACAGTGAAAAACTCAGTTTTAGCATTACGCGCTCAACAAATAAGTGAATCTCGTCGAGAGTTTAATGCTCGAGGCGGTAAATTAGATCGCTGTGAACAGTGCCTGATTGCTAAGCACTACTGTATTTGTAAAGGTGTTGAGCATGCAGATTGTAAGGCCGCTGTATGCTTACTGATGTATCATAATGAAAGCTTTAAACCTTCTAATACAGGGCGTTTAATTGCTGAAATAGTGCCAGATAACCACGCATTTAGATGGGATAGAACAGATCCTAACCCTGCTCTTTTAGCTTTAATAAATGATTCGCAGTATCAGCCTATGGTCGTCTTTCCCGCTGAAGATGTAGAAGAGGGCAGAGCCATTACAGAAGTGAGTATTGAATCAGGTAAAAAGCCGCTATTTATATTCTTAGATGGTACGTGGCGCGAAGCTAAGAAAATGATTCGTAAAAGCCCTTATTTAGATAACTTGCCTGTACTTTCTGTTACTGCTGATAAACTATCTGATTACCGATTACGTGTAGCCCCTCATGCACATCAACTAGGCACTGCTGAAGTGGCTATTATGGTATTAGCACTTGCGGGCGAAATGGATGCATCGACTAAATTAGAGCAGCATTTTATTAAGTTTCGTGATGCGTATTTATTGGGTAAGCGCAATAAAGGCCGACCGCTAGAAGGTTAATTTTACGAAGTTAAGCAAATGCTTGCTGATTTTTTAAGTGAGCAAGTGCTTTATTTTGAATTGCTCTGAAGCCTTCTTCAGATGTTAATTGTAAAACAGTATTATACAATTGACTTATACTATTATGCACTTGAATAAACGAGATACAGTCTTCACCAATCATTTCTTTTGCTTCTTCAACTCGTTTCAAAAAGTAGCAGCTAATGTCTATTTTGCCATTAAATTGAGTCGTTGCAATTGCGTCTGCTATTCTATTAAGTTGATAGCTAAACTCATCAGGTCGAGCACCTTCACCCCACTTGCTAATACGAATGTCGCGTTCTAACTGAATAATTTCGTTAAGTATATTTTTAAACTCACTCATTGGCATATTTAAAAAGTTATAACCTTTGGGGTTAAATAAAGCTTTATACGGATTTTCGTTGGGGGTTTGGGCACTAAATACACCAATTGGTTTTGCTGTACTTGCGTCTGATACTTTACATAAAAAGGTATTACTTTGAGATGTGTTAAAATTCATATCCATTGAGTATTTATGATCCTTGCGTTATTTAGTTATCGGCGCAATTAGTAAAAAACTTAGCGAAATTTAAAATATAAGTAAAGTATTTTAAGGTCTTAGTATTGATTGGCAGGGATGCGATATATTACTCAGTAAAAATTAGTGATAGTTGCTCAGAGCTTTACTCAACCCAAATTTTAGACAAAGAAAAGCGCGCTCTATCTCTAGGCGCGCTTGCGGAATCTTCTAATTTTCTGCATCCTGCAATTGAACTTAATCAACTCCAATTTTCACTAATCCATGTTTATTACTATATTACTTTTTAGTTCTATGTAATGTAGACCATCCGGGCCTGTATCCTTTAATTCCTAAACATCCTGTAGGGTAAATACTATTACCAAATCCTTAATTACACTTCCTAGTGTATCCTTGTTTTAACCAATCCCTTGTGTTGCCTTAAAGGCCTGTCCATTTATTCCTTCAACATCCTGTTGAACAACTTAGCCTTGTTGTTATCCTTTTCGCATCTTCCTGACGCTGTCCTTTTTACAACATTGCGTTGTGATACTCATCCTGAGCCTGTCCTAAAATCCGTGTTGTCCTGATAACCTAATCATTGGTTGGTTGAGTAAGCAGTCCGTTTCCTTTTACTCAATAAGCGTCATTGCTTGGTTGATGCGTAAATTATAGTGCAATAGAGCAACTAAAATAGAGATAAAACTACATTCAATTAGTGTTTTTGCAATAGTAATAAAAATAAATTTCATATAATTCATGTGCTTAACTGTTTTTAGGTTGTTTTTTATCTTGTTTTTTACTCATTAGCTGTCACATCCGTAAGACATCTCTTACACCGTATTTCCTTTTTAGGCGTTATTTACATATTTACATTTATTTAAAGTGTGCACTTTTAGAATGAGCACGGTAGAATTCGTTGATAATAACAGTTATTTAGGTGGAATAATGAAGAAAGTATTTGCACTTGTTTTAGGGGTAGTTGCATCGGCACCAGTCTTTGCAAACGATGTTGTTAACATCTACTCTTTTCGTCAACCGTTTTTAATTCAGCCAATTTTAGAAGACTTTACAAAGCAAACAGGCATAAAAACCAATGTTGTTTTTGCTAAAAAAGGGCTAATTGAGCGTGTTAAACGCGAAGGCAAGCACAGTAAAGCTGATTTAGTATTAACCTCTAACTTTAGTGCGCTTATTCAATTAGAAGATTTAAAATTAACACAAACTATAAAAAGTGACAGTGTAAATAATAATGTTCCAGCCGCCTTTCGTGACGGTGATGGCCAATGGGTTGCGCTTACTAAGCGAGTGCGTAATGTGTATTCATCAAAAGAGCGAGTTGGTGAGTTACCTAAGCTCACTTATGAAGATTTAGCAGACCCTAAATACAAAGGACAAATCTGTACGCGCTCTGGCAAACATCCATATAATTTAGGTTTAGTGGCTTCTATGATTGCACACCATGGTGAAGCGCAAACTAAAGAGTGGCTTGAAGGTGTTAAGGCTAATTTAGCACGCAAGCCTCAAGGTAACGATCGTGCTCAAGTTAAAGCTGTTAAAGAAGGTTTATGTAACTTGGCATTAGGTAATAGTTACTACCTTGGCAAAATGCTAGAAGATAAAGAACAAAAAGGTTGGGCAGAGGCCGTAAATATTAACTTTCCGAATCAAGTTAATCGTGGCTCACATATAAATGTATCGGGTGCGGTTATTACCAAATACGCTAAAAACCCTGAAAATGCATTAAAGCTCATAGAGTATATGACCGACAGCAAAGCACAAAACATGTATGCCTCATTAAATATGGAGTATCCAGTTAAGTCGGGTGTTGAATTATCAGCTTTGGTTGCCTCTTGGGGTAGCTTTAAAGAAGACAGCTTGCCACTTGATGAGATTAGTAAATATCGTCCGTTAGCACTTAAGCTAATTGATGAGGTGAAGTTCGATCTTTAATGACTAATAAATTTAAGCTGTCTAAATGGCAGCTCTTTGCGTGGTCGACTGGCTTAATACTATCGGCCCCGTTGTTTTTTCTTCTTTTTGAATCTCTACAAGGTAGCTCTGAGGTGTTCTCTCACCTGTGGGATACCGTGCTTTGGGATTACATAACCAATACCGTATTGTTAGTTTTAGGTGTTTGCGTCCTTAGCTGCGCCATAGCCTTGCCACTTGGGTGGCTAACGGCTTACTGTAGTTTCCCGGGTAAAAAACAGTTTGAATGGGCACTTATGCTACCCCTTGCTATGCCCACCTATATTATTGCCTATGTATACACTGATTTATTAGATTATGCGGGCCCGGTGCAAATAGCGCTGAGAGAATGGTTTGGCTGGCAATCGCCTAGCGACTATTGGTTTTTTGATATACGTACATTACCCGGCGCCATCGTTATGATTGCCTTGGTGCTTTACCCGTATTTATTTTTAATTTTTAAAACGGCCCTTCGCGAGCAGTCATTCAAATTAGTACAAGCTAGCCAGTTAATGGGGCTATCTCCTTGGCAAAGCTTTTTTAAAGTCAGTTTAGTGCTCTCTCGTGGGGCAATTGTGGCGGCTCTTGCACTTATTAGTATGGAAACCATGGCCGACTTTGCAACAGTGAGTTATTTTGCCGTAAGTACATTAACAACCGCCGTATACGATACGTGGTTTGGTTATTACTCACTTACAGCGGCCGCTAAAATATCGGGTGTGATGTTACTTCTGTTATTTTTAGCATTAATGGCAGAGCGTTTTAGTCGCCGAAACCAAGCGGTATTTGAGCGACAATCAAGTGTAAATAGCGAATCTCTCTATGTATTAAAAGGAAAGTCTGCTTGGCTCGCAACGGCATTTTGTAGCTTTATTTTACTTATCGCTTTTGTAATTCCTATTGCAGTACTTATAAATTACGCCATTGCCTACTTTGATAAAGCATGGAATGTTGAGTTTTTTAGTTACGCTTGGCAAAGTTTAAAAGTGGCAGGAGTTGTAAGTGTTATAACCATTACGTTGAGTGTTTTTGTGGTTTTTTATCAGCGTGTTGCAAAGCAAGCGTATCCGCTTATTCCTGGGCGTTTAGCAAGCACGGGTTATGCATTGCCAGGAACTGTACTCGCTATTGCGGTTTTATTACCTCTTACATTGTTAGAGAACACTATTAACACAGCACTCGAGAAGTATAACTTAGACATTGGCTTACTGCTTACAGGTAGCATTCTTACTATTATTATTGCTTATATTGTTAGGTTTTACGCCATTGCACACGGAGCAATTGAGTCGAGTTTTTTACGTATTAGTCCATCACTTGATATGGCAAGCCAATCAATGGGTAAAAGCCAAGGGCAAACGCTGCGTTTAGTGCACCTACCTTTACTGCGAAGAGGATTGCTCACTGCTGCCTTATTGGTATTTATTGAGTGTATGAAAGAGTTACCAGCTGCGCTATTGCTCAGACCGTTTAATTTTGAAAGCTTAGCTACTCATGTATTTCAGTATGTGAGTGATGAGCAATTAGAGCTTGCTTCAATATCTGCATTATTTATTGTTATTGTTGGGTTTATTCCTTTGTATTTTATTAATCGTTCTATGGAGCAGCGTAGTTAAATGAGTAGTTTAATTTTACAAGGCGTGAGCTACCACTATAACGGCACAAAGGTTATTCACGATTTAGATTTAACAGTGGGTAAAGACGAAATTGTTTGCCTACTCGGGGCGAGTGGATGCGGCAAAACAACCACATTAAAAGCGATTGCAGGTTTAATTGAAGCCAAGCAAGGGTCTATTTTTATAGACGGTAAATTAGTGAGTGATGAGCAATCGTTTGTCTCACCTGAGCATCGTAACATCGGCATGATGTTTCAAGATTATGCGTTGTTTCCGCATTTAACGGTGGCAAATAATATCGCATTTGGGCTTGGTAATATGAGCAAAGCTCAAAAGCAGCAACGCGTTGATGAAATGCTTAAGCTTGTGCATTTAATTGGCTGTGCTGACAGGTTTCCACATCAGTTATCGGGTGGCCAACAGCAACGCGTCGCTATCGCTCGTGCATTAGCTTATAAACCTAGTTTATTACTCCTTGATGAGCCTTTTTCAAACATCGACACACAAGTACGCTTTGAATTAATTGCCGATATACGTCGAATTATTAAGGCAACTCAAGTATCTGCTGTGTTTGTTACACACTCAAAAGAAGAGGCGTTTGCGTTTTCAGATACACTTGCCATTATGCATCGCGGTAAAATTGAGCAACAAGGCACGCCTGAGCAGCTTTTTGCATCTCCGTGTTCAAAGGAGGTTGCAGAGTTTCTGGGTCAGGGCATATACTTAAGCGCAGAAGTGTTAACCGCAACTGAATATAAAACACCATTTGGTTTAGTCGAATCTTATGTTGAGAGTAAGCATAATGTAAGTGCAGGGCTTATATATGTGCGCCCTCATCAAATAGAATTAGTGGCAGATAACCAAAGTGACAAATTCAGCAAGCGAGCTACAATCATAAGTCGTCGCTTTATTGGTTCGGCGTATGTTTATTCGCTTGTTATTGATGAACAAGAAATTGAAGTTGCTGCACAATATGGCCAGTCATTTGAAAATAATGATCAGGTTATAATAAAAATAAAACCTCACACGGTGAATTTTTTCGAATCGTAATTAATTTGTTATTCGCTGTGTTTTTATCTGTAAAACTAAGGAATAACAATGGCGCAAGCGCAATCAGGGATTTGTGCTGAAGCAAACTTACACGGTTTGCACTTATTTTTTAATGTGTTTGATGGTCAAGACGAATCACTTCGCGCAAAGTTAAAACAAGTAAGCGCTATAGAAGAAGAGTTTAGCGATCAATTTTCAGAATCAATGCTCTCTTGTATGGTTGCTATTGGTGCGCAATACTGGCCGCATATCCTCCCTGAATACATTCCAAGCGAATTACAGAGCTTTCCCAATATAACCCATAGCGATCACCAAATGAGCGTACAACCGTGCGATTTATTTGTGCAAATTCGCTCTGACCGTGAAGACGTTAACCATTTATTTGCGCTGCAAATTTTAAAATTATTTGCCCCCGATGTAGAGCTGGTGGAGCAAATTCGGAATTTTCGCTTTTTAGATGGTCGTGATTTTAACGGTTTTATTTATGGTGGCGACACCGCACATGGAAGAAAAAAGCGCGCTACGGCTTTAATCAGCAACCCTGATAGCTTTGAAGATCAGGGGAGTTATATTCATGTTCAGCGTTATAAACATGATTTAACTATGTGGCAGCATTTATCATTGAGTGAGCAAGAGCAAATAATGGGACGTACGCGTCTTGATAACACGCTAATTACCCCAGCGATCGAAACCAGCCATGCTTCGCGAAGTGAGCTAAAAGACGAAGACGGACAACCGCTACTATTAAATCAAAGCATGCCTTATGGCGACGTGTATGAGCAGGGAATGTTATCAATTACATGCGCTTGTACGGGCACCGCATTTGAAAAAGTACTTAATAGTCGTTTAGGGGAAGGGGATTGCTACGACCACTGGCTTGATTTTACTCAAGCCGATATGGGCTCTGCTTTCTTTGCACCTTCAATAGGGTTTTTAAAACAAATTTAATTTGCTATTAAACCGTATCAAATAAAATGCGAACGCGTTCAAGTGTTACATCTATTTCAGATATTTTAGCAGGAGCGATAAAAATAGTATCGTCGCCTGCAATTGTTCCTAGTACGCCATCTGCTTTACCTAATGAATCTAATAAACGTGCAATAAGCTGAGCAGCACCTGGGCTGGTACGAATGATGATCATCATTTCGTTGTGCATAATGTCGATTACTAATTGGCGTAATGGGCTTTTAGCCGTAGGTACACCCATTTCAGCAGGTAAGCAGTAAACCATTTCTTGTTTGGCATTACGTGTGCGTACAGCGCCAAACTTACTTAACATGCGTGATACTTTACTTTGGCTTATATTGTCAAAACCTTGATCTTTTAACGCATCAACTATTTCGCCTTGAGAGCCAAAATTTTCTTCTTTTAATAGTGATTTAAATGCTTTTACCAGTGCTTCTTGTTTATCTTGTGGTTGCATAGTCTTTATTCGTTTTTGTTATTTATGCCGCAAATTCTACACAAAAATGAATAATTATGCAGCAGTTGTTTAGTTAACTTGCCAGTTTGATGCGTTAAATCACATAAGTTTACGACTATGGTCGAAAATATACTTGAAATAGACAGGATAAATTTGTTTTTAGTCGCTAATTTCATTATCTTAAGAGCCACAAATGTTTCCTACCTCAAATTACGGAGAATTCCAATGAAAGTTGCTGTATTAGGTGCTGCAGGCGGTATCGGCCAAGCGTTGTCTTTATTATTAAAAACAGGCTTACCAGCTGGCTCTGAATTATCACTTTATGATGTTGCACCAGTAGTACCAGGTGTTGCGGTTGACCTTTCTCACATCCCAACAGATGTTAAAGTTGCAGGCTTTGGCGCAGACGATTTAAATAAAGCGCTTGAAGGCTCTGACATCGTTCTTATCCCAGCGGGTATGCCGCGTAAACCAGGTATGGATCGTGCTGATTTATTCAATGTAAATGCTGGCATCATCAAAACGTTAGCAGAAGGCATTGTTGCCAGCTGTCCTAAAGCGTTAGTAGGTATTATTACTAACCCAGTAAATGGCACAGTTCCAATTGTTGCTGAAGTATTCAAAAAAGCAGGTACTTACGACGCTAAACGCGTATTCGGTATTACTACGCTTGACGTTATTCGTTCAGAAGCATTTGTTGCTGAACTTAAAGGCGTAGACGTAGCAACTGTAAAAGTACCAGTAATTGGTGGTCACTCAGGCACAACTATTCTGCCTCTACTTTCTCAAGTTGAAGGTGTTTCTTTCACTGATGAAGAAGTTGCTGCACTTACTCCACGTATCCAAAATGCGGGTACTGAAGTTGTAAATGCTAAAGCAGGCGGTGGTTCAGCTACGCTATCTATGGGTGCTGCTGCAGCTCGTTTTTGTATGTCTTTAGTTAAAGGCCTACAAGGTGAAGAAGTTGTAGATTACGCTTACGTTGCTGTTGAAAATGGCGATGCAGAGTACTTTGCACATCCAGTACGTTTAGGTAAAAACGGAGTAGAAGAAATTCTTTCTTACGGCGAACTAAGCGCATTTGAAACAAAAGCAAAAAATGACATGCTTGAAACTCTGAAAAAAGACATCAAAGAAGGTGTTGATTTCATGGCGTAATAGCCGGTTTGAGCGATACCAATAGCATTAAATAAATGAGCAGTTATTACGATGGATAAATAGCTCGTTAGCAAGGCAAATACTACGATGTATAGTTGTTCTATATAAATAATATTTAACGCAGCTAATGAGTTATTTAGCCCGAAAGAATGCTTAATGTTTTGATAAAATTGGTATATAAAAAAGCCTGCATTTGCAGGCTTTTTTATTGCTCAGAATTAATGTCACACTGTGTAACTAGTTAAAACTAGTGGTCGCGGTCAACCGCAATACGGGCAAGGCTTATAAGTGCTTGCTTATAGTCAGACTCAGCTAAAAAGTCTAAACAGGCAATGGCTTTTTCGGCCTCAAGCTCTGCTTTTTGCATTGTAAACTCAAGCGCATTAGTTTGTTTTAGTGCAGTTAAAATTTCCTCTAAATGCTCCATACCATTACTGTGCTCTATTGCATCACGAATAAGCTGTGTTTGCTGCTCGCTACCATGTTGCATAGCATAAATAAGCGGAAGGGTTGGTTTGCCTTCAGCTAAATCATCGCCAATGTTTTTACCTAGCTGCTCAGCATCTGCATTGTAATCGAGTACGTCATCTACTAGTTGAAACGCAGTACCTAAATGCATACCGTATAGGTTTAGTGCATCAAGTGTCGCTTGGTCTTGCTCTGTGATAATGGCAGCAAGGCCTGTAGCTGCTTCAAATAATTTAGCCGTTTTAGAGTAAATAACCTGCATATAGCTGGCTTCAGTCGTATCTGGGTCATTGCAGTTCATCAGCTGCAATACTTCACCTTCAGCAATAATGTTTGTTGCATCGGCAAGTACTTGCATAATCTGCATTTTTCCAAGGCCAACCATAAGCTGAAATGAGCGAGTGTAAATAAAGTCACCAACCAATACGCTAGCAGCATTACCAAATTCAGCATTTGCTGTAGGCGTGCCACGTCGTAAGTTTGATTCATCTACAACATCATCATGCAATAGCGTTGCTGTATGGATAAACTCAACAATTGTTGCAAGTGTTATGTGATCTTTACCCTGATAACCGAGCGCTTTGGCTGCTAAAATAGCCAGCATTGGACGAACGCGTTTGCCGCCACTGCTAACTATATATAAACCAAGCTGATTAACTAACGCCACATCTGAGCGCATTTGCGCATGTATAAGTTGATTGACGTCATTCATATCGCTTTCGATTAACGCCTGGATAGCTTTTATATCCATTGATCTCCGAGCCAATTTTTATGTGTGAACGGCGCAGATTGTACAACAAAAAATGCACTAGCTCGATATTTTGTGACGATTGATTGAAAAAACACTATTAAAGTACTTAATTTAGACTGAATTAGCCAAGATAACTGATTAATTGATAATCAATATACAGTTTATGGTGTGCTTAGATATTGAGCTGTGAGGGTCATATTTGAGTACATTAATTTATTTCGGCTAAGAGTTAAAAAGCGCTTGGCAAAAGGGCCAATTAATATAAAATGGGGTAAATATTGAATTGCTCTCAAAGCAGCTACTTTTTATTCATTTTAATTACAAAATAGGCTTGCTAGTTATTTCGCGTTAGCGTAAACTTCGCGCCCTATCGAAGAATATTTTAGTTGCGCCGATTTGAGGGTGCACAGACGGAGTTAATTATGTACGCGGTTTTCCAAAGTGGTGGTAAACAGCATCGTGTGACTGAAGGTCAAACGATTCGTCTTGAAAAATTAGACGTTGAAACTGGTGCGGCAGTAGAATTTGATTCAGTACTTTTAGTTGCTGATGGTGAGAAAATCGAGATCGGTGTACCGTTCGTAAACGGTGGCAAGATAACAGCTGAGGTTGTTTCACATGGTCGCGGTGAGAAGATTAAGGTTGTTAAATTTAGACGCCGTAAGCATTCTCGTAAGCAAATGGGCCATCGTCAATGGTTCACTGAAGTTAAAATCACTAGCATTAGCGCTTAATTAGAGGTACTTAGAAATGGCACATAAAAAAGCAGCTGGTAGTACTCGTAACGGTCGCGATTCAGAAAGCAAACGCCTAGGTGTTAAGCGTTTTGGTGGCGAATCAGTTCTAGCGGGTAGCATCATTGTTCGTCAGCGTGGAACTCGTTTCCACCCTGGTACTAACGTAGGTATCGGTAAAGACCACACTATCTTCGCAAAAGCAGATGGTAAAGTTCAGTTTGAACAAAAAGGTCCTTTAAACCGTAAATACGTAACTATCGTAACTGAGTAATCAGTAAGGTAGTTAAAAACCCCGCCTTTGCGGGGTTTTTTGTTTTGTAGTCAGCCAATATATACCCAAGCCTGCATTTGTGCTGGCTTGGGTATATAATAGAGTTATTAAACAAGCCAATCCCTAAAGTGAGTAATCATGAAGTTTGTAGATGAAGTAGAAATTCGCGCAGAAGCTGGAGACGGTGGCAGCGGCATCGTGTCTTTCCGTCGTGAAAAATATGTTCCAGATGGTGGACCAGACGGCGGTGACGGTGGAGACGGTGGTAGTGTTTATCTACAAGCTGATGAAAACTTAAATACCTTAATTGATTATCAGTTTGAGCGCTTCCATAGAGCTGAACGTGGTACTAACGGTCGTAGCCGTAACTGTACAGGCCGAAAAGCTGATGACTTATTTGTTATGGTGCCTGTAGGCACGCGCATCATGGATGTTGATACCCAAGAGGGACTTGGCGATTTAACGCAACATGGTCAACGAATTTTGGTTGCAAAAGGTGGTTTCCACGGCTTGGGGAATGCGCGTTTTAAATCAAGTACTAACCGAGCACCTCGTCAAAAAACATTAGGCACACCAGGTGAAGTACGTAACTTAAAATTAGAGTTACTATTATTAGCTGATGTTGGTTTACTTGGATTACCAAATGCCGGTAAATCTACGTTTATCCGCAGTGTATCTGCAGCAAGACCAAAAGTAGCTGATTACCCATTCACGACGCTTATTCCTAATTTAGGTGTAGTACGTCCTGAAGCAAATAAATCATTTGTTATAGCCGATATTCCGGGTCTAATTGAAGGTGCATCTGATGGCGCAGGCCTAGGTATTCGCTTTTTGAAACATTTAGAGCGTTGTCGTGTGTTATTACACATTATTGATGTAATGCCGGTAGATGGTTCAAACCCTGTTGATAATGCGTTTTCGATTATTAACGAACTGCACCAATACAGCCCTAAATTAGCTGAGAAGCCACGCTGGTTAGTATTTAACAAAATAGATTTATTACCAGAGGATGAAGCAAAAGCGTTATGCGAATCGATTGCAGAAGAGCTGGGCGAAACTGAAAATATCTATCACATTTCAGCAATTAATAAACTTAACACTCAACCATTAATCCACAACATAATGACACTACTTGATAGCATGCCTAAAGAGAAGTTTGTACAAGTGGAAGATGAAGAAGTTGAATTTAAGTGGGATACCTATCATGAAAAAGCCACTAAAGGTAAGGGCAATGATGATGATTGGGATGACTGGGATGAAGATGATTACGACGTAGAAGTTGTCTACGAGCGTTAATTAAATAGAATTTACTAAAAAGGAGCTTATGCTCCTTTTTCTTTGTTTAAGAATAAAGTACTAGGTGTTTATTATGATAATTTCAATGATAGCAGCAATGGCAAATAACCGTGTAATTGGTCTAGATAATAAAATGCCATGGCATTTACCTGCAGATCTTCAGCATTTTAAAAAGGTCACTACGGGTAAGCCTGTGATCATGGGTCGTAAAACTTTTGAGTCTATAGGCCGTCCATTACCTGGGCGCCGTAATATTATTATTACTCGAAACAGCGAATATACTGCACAGGGTATTGAAGTAGTAACTACGCCAGATGCCGCATTAGAACTCGTTGCTACTGCTGAAGAAGTAATGATTATTGGTGGTGGTAATATCTATGAGCAATTTTTACCAAAAGCAGAGCGCCTGTATCTAACTTTTATTGATTTAGATGTTAAAGGCGATACACAGTTTCCTGATTACAATAAAGTTGCTAATTGGTACGTGAAAGAAGAGCAAGAAAACCATCCGGATGACAAGAATTTATCTAGTTATAAATTCGTAACTTTATATAAAGAACGTTAACATTATTGCGTAAATTTTGATAGATTGATATAATATTCGATAGTCTATATAAGAACAAAGTATTATAAAGGGTTTGTCATGTTTAAATTACCAAAGCTAGTTGCACTTACTGCCGTTGTAGCTGTTAGTTCGTTTTCGTATACAGCACCTGTAAATGCTGAAGATCAATTAGCAGTATCTATTTGTGAATATATTGCGGCAGACGATAAAAACCGATTACGCAGCAAGCTTAAAAGCTCTCGTGTAAAAATTCGTAATATTTATGATGCAGTACAATGTAATGGTAATAACTTATTACGTCATGCTGTTGCTAGTAATGCAGTAGATACTGGTGAGTATATAGTTAAAAACTTATCAAAAAGTGCGTTAACAGATGGTGCTGATATTGCTTGGGCTGAAGGGAATTTTGCCAGCTCACCGCTTATTGCAGTAATTAAAGAGCGTGCAGGTCTTTAATTATAAAAAGGTTTTGTAACGCGACCTTTAGTTAGAAATTTATTGGTCTGGGTTTGTTATTTATAGCAAACCCAGGCTTTTTTCGTTTAGCTAATGTAATCTCACCCCACAACAAAATCATTAATAAACTTCATAACTTACCTGCTCATTTTAAATAACCAAAAATGTAGAGTCTCTGTTTAATAAACAGCTTCAAATTTACTTCTTCAAAAGAGGTAACTTTATTCAGCTGGTATCTATTTTGTATCTGCTAGTTTGTACCAATACGCAATAATACTTAATTATTTTGCGGGGCTAAATGTGTCGCACCTGTGTTAAAAAATTCTCATTTAGAACAACTAAGTAGCGAATTTTTTGCCTAGCTATCAAGACGTTTTTCCATCCTAAAAATAGATCACTTAATTAAGTGAATTGATATTATTTACAAACTTAATCACTAAGGACAGATATGAAAGCTGTAATTCCAGTAGCTGGCTTAGGGACGAGAATGCTCCCTATGACAAAAGCTATCCCAAAAGAAATGCTCCCAATAGTCGATAAGCCTCTAATTCAATATATTGTCAGCGAATGTGTGTCCGCTGGTATTAAAGATATTGTGTTAGTTACGCATAGCTCTAAAAATGCAATCGAAAACCACTTTGATACAAGTTATGAACTAGAAGCGACTCTTGAGAAGCGTGTTAAACGAGCTTTATTAGATGAAATTCGCTCTATTTGTCCAAATGATGTAACTATTATGAGTGTACGCCAAGGTGAAGCTAAAGGGCTTGGACATGCTATTTTATGCGCTAAACCAATAGTTGGTGATAACAACTTTGTTGTGCTCCTGCCAGATGTGATACTTGATGCCTATACTGCGGATCAAGAAACTGAAAACTTAGCGGCCATGATTAAACGCTTTAAAGAAACTCAAGCAAGCCAAATAATGCTTGAGCCGGTAGCTAAAGAAGACGTTAGTAAATATGGTATTGCTGATATAAACGGTGTTGAGTTAATGCCAGGTAAAAGTGCTGCAATTAAAGCAATGGTTGAAAAACCTGATGCAGATTTAGCGCCTTCTAATCTAGCTGTTGTAGGGCGATATGTACTGAGTAAGAATATTTGGCCTCTACTTGCAAAAACGTCTGTAGGTGCTGGCGGTGAAATACAACTTACAGATTCTATTGACGCATTAATGGCACAAGAAACCGTTGAAGCATTTCATATGAGTGGTCGCTCTCACGATTGTGGAGATAAGTTAGGTTACTTAAAAGCAATTGTTGAGTACAGTCTGCGAGATGAAAAGCTAGGTAATGATTTTTCAAGTTTTATAAATGATTTGAATTTACCTTAATACAGCGCGTATTCTTCGTTCTATGGTAGGCTATTTTGAGCTACTAAGTTAGCCGTACTTTTTATACCTAGTAGTAGGCTACGTAGTACGATTGTTACTTATTCTGTATTAATCTTTTCAAGGAATTACCATGATTGAGCAAGGCCAAGAATTACCAGCAGTGACGTTAACGCAATTAACTGACGACGGTATGCAATCTCTTACAAATAAAGAATTGTTTGAAGGTAAAAAAGTCGTGTTATTTGCAGTACCTGGTGCGTTTACTCCAACGTGTTCAAATGCCCATTTACCTGAGTTTATTACCCTTGCTGATAAAATTAAAGCAAAAGGTGTTGATGCTATTTACTGTGTATCTGTTAATGATGCATTTGTTATGAAAGCATGGGGTGACTCACAAAACGCGCAAGAAATTACAATGCTTGGGGATGGCGATGGAAGTTTCACTAAATCGTTAGGGCTTGATAAAGATACTGCTAGTTTTGGTGGTATACGTTCAACGCGTTACGCTATGATTATTGAAAATGCGCTAGTAACAGGTTTATTTGTAGAACAAGACAAAGAGTTTGTTGTAAGCCGCGCAGAATCAGTACTAGAGAAGCTATAACAGTAATAAAGTGTAGATTTTAGCTTTAACTAATCAGCTAGTTATTATTGAAAAACCGATGTTGGCAACAACATCGGTTTTTTTTATTAAAGGCTCAAACTTTAAATTACGGTTGGTATTGCCCGCTAAGCGTTAAACCAGAGAAAGTGCTATAAGCGTTAACGCTTAAGTGCCAAGTACCTGCTTGTGGATTAGTAAATGTACATGTTTCTGCATTGCCATTTTTATAAGGGCGGCAATCGTATGAGCTTGCTGTTGGTTGGCTACCGTATTTTACAAATAAATCAGCATCGCCACTGCCACCCGATGTTGTTACTGTAAACGTACTCATTCCAGTTGGTACATCTAACGTGTAATGTTTCCACTGCCCAGTATTGGCTGACACATCGCTAATCGTGCCGCCGCCTGCTTGTGGAGTACCTGAACCGCCACCCGATGATGAACCACCAGTAATATTACCTACCAAGCTAACAGCTGAATACGCAGAGTAGCCGTTAAGCATTACGTGGTAAGTTCCCGCAGTAGGGTTATCAATAGAACACTCTTCACTATTACCGCCTTTATATGGACGACAATCATAGGTAGTAGTTGTAGGTTTACTGCCTGCACGTACGTATAAATCAGCATCGCCAGTGCCACCACTCATAGTGAATGTTACGTTAGTTGCACCGCTTGGAACTGTCATCGTGTAAAATGCTTGTGCATTTGCAGCCCCACTTAAACCTGTTTTAGCTTCACCATTAATAAGCTCGCTATCGCCACCTGTAGGTGGAGTAGTGCCGCCACTTGCTGCTGCAACAGCTGCGGCAGCATCAACAATACCCGTACCACAGCTAGTACATGTCGCAGGGAACGAACGGGTAGTTGATTTTAAAATACTTTCTATTTCGTCAGGCGTTGCATCTGGCTTTGCTTGCTTAATAAGTGCCGCAACACCTGCTACGTGGGGCGCAGCCATTGATGTACCTTGTGAAAAGCCATAGCTGTCGCTTGAAGGTGTAGACGAACCTGAATTGTAAGTTGATAGAACGCCTTCAGAGTCGTTTGCAAAGCTTTGTGCGCCACCTGGTGCTGCAACATCAATATTGCTACCGTAGTTTGAGTAATAAGCTCTGCCGCCATTACGGCCCACTGAGGCTACGTTTACAACACCGTTACAGTTACCTGGGTTGTAGTTTGCTGAGTTATCGTTATCGTTACCTGCAGCAATAACTACCACAGTGCCGTTACTACGTGCTGTGTTAATTGCATTTTGAGTTGTAGAGCTACATGAACCGCTGCCACCTAAACTCATATTAATTACATCAGCAGGGTTTGAGTTAGCAGGAATACCTGAAACACTTCCACCAGATGCCCAAATAATACCATCTGCAATATCTGAGGTTAAACCACCACACTTACCTAGTACACGAACAGGCACTACTTTTGCGTTATAAGCTACGCCTGCAACACCTTCACCGTTATTGGTTACCGCAGCAACTGTGCCGGCTACGTGCGTGCCATGCCAGCTAGAGTTTTGTGCACCGTTAGTGCCACATTCATTCGCAGCAACTGCATCACCTGGATCACGTGCATCGCTATCGCGACCACCACCGTCATTAGCTACCGAAAGGTTAGAGATCATATCGTAACCCGGTAAAATATTAGCGTTTAAATCAGCATGAGGGCGGTAGCCCGTATCTAGTACAGCTACAACTACACCGCTACCCGTTGCGGTATCCCATGCGGTCGGTAAGTTTAAACCACCGGCTTGCTCGTAGTAGTGCCATTGGTCATCAAAACGTGGATCGTTAGGAGTTGAAAACGGCTTTAGCATTTGATCCACTTCAATGTATTCCACATTGCCAGAATCAACCATTTCTTGCATAAACTCTTGAGCTTCTGCCGCACTTAATTTTTTATCAGCACGCATTACGTGATGATTATTAAGTGCCATTGCACGAACGTATTTTGCTTTTACTTTGCCTTTTTTAGAAGCGAAGTTTTTAACAAAGCTTTGTGCGTGCTTTTTCATGCTAGCTGGGCTTGCGTCTGCAGTTGAGAGGCTCGCCATTTCGTTATTATTTTTATATTTAATAATGAACTGAGTTTTGAAACCGCCTTGGCTTTGTAGTTTAGCCGATGTTTCAGCCATTGAACTTGAAACTGATTGAGCCATGCCAGATGTTGCAGCAAAAAGCGTACTAACTGTAATTGCAATTGCACATCTTTTAAAAGTTTTACTTGTTGTCATAATTATCCCTAGATTTTTATTTATTATTTCGTGATGTAGGATCACGATGCGGGAACAAAAGTAAACGATCTGTTAACTAGGTTAAAATATCAATTTATTATGTACCTCTTTCATTTAGTTATAACTCAGGTTTTTAGCGGTTTACTCGTTGTTTAGTATTTGTCATATAAATTAAAAATAAGTATAAAGGGTTGGTTTGTTGTGCGAGTAATTATTCCCGACTTATTACTGATGCGTTTTTGTTGTGTAATTGCTAATAATTTAAATGCTACGTTGTTAGCTATCAAACTTTGCTATAATCGGAAAAATTTTTTAGTAGGGTAAAATAATGAGTCAAGTAGATGTAATTGTAATAGGTGCGGGAGCAGCAGGATTAATGTGTGCAGCGCAAGCTGGATACCGTGGCCGAAGCGTTACAGTACTTGATATGGGAAAAAAACCAGGTCGTAAAATTTTAATAAGTGGTGGTGGGCGTTGTAATTTTACAAATGAAAACGCAACCCCTGATAACTACTTATGCGCAAATGCTCATTTTGTTAAATCATGTTTAAGTCGCTATACACAGCATGACTTTATTGAGCTGGTAGACAGACATGGCTTGGCGTATCACCATAAAACATTAGGTCAGCTTTTTTGCGATAACAATGCACAAGACATTGTTGATATTTTACTGACCGAATGTGAGTGGGCCGGGGTAAATATAAAACTACGCAGTGAAGTGATCAGCGTATCAAAAACCGAAACCGGCTATAGCGTTACCACAGAGCAAGAAACCTTAAGCTGTGAGTCGTTAGTTATAGCATCAGGTGGCTTAACTATGCCAAAACTAGGGGCTACACCAATAGGTTATAAAATTGCAGAGCAGTTTGGCTTAAGCGTGTTACCAACTATGGCTGCACTTGTGCCGTTTACTTTGCATCAGCATGATAAAGAGCGTTTTGAAGGGCTCTCGGGAATTAGCATTCCTTGTGAAGTTTCAAGCGAAGACGGCACCGTATTTAAAGAAAACATCCTCTTTACTCACCGAGGGTTATCGGGCCCAGCAATATTGCAAATAAGCTCATTTTGGCGAGCAGGGCAGGCTGTAACTATAAACCTATTACCTGAAATTGATTTAAGGCAGCAACTTGCTGATTGGCGAGAAACGCAAGCACAAAAGTCGTTAAAAAATAGCCTTGCGACTATTTTACCTAAACGCTTTATAGAAATACTGCACGAAAGCAAAGCGATACCAGATTGTAATATTAATCAGCTTACCCATGCTCAAATAAATGAGTTAGTAAATTATATTCATGCGTGGCAAATTAAACCCAATGGCACAGAAGGTTATAGAACAGCAGAAGTAACATTGGGCGGTGTAGATACTGACGAGTTGAGCTCAAAAACCTTTGAAGCTAAAAAAGCTAAAGGCCTATACTTTATAGGCGAAGTAACTGACGTAACAGGTTGGCTTGGAGGCTACAACTTCCAATATGCGTGGAGCTGTGGATTTGCTTGTGGGCAGCACGCTTAAGTTTAGGCTATAAACCTATTTAAGTAAGTTGATTGAGCGATAACGGTTGAATCGTTATCGCTAACACATACTTTATTGCGTCCATTATTTTTAGCCTTATATAGCGCTGTATCAGCCCGCTCCAGTAGTTTTAGCACTGTATCGTCTTTTTGTATCGTTGCTAATCCAATACTTATAGTAAATGCTACATTTGTAACTGTGTTTTCGGCAATATACTTTCTCAGGTCATCGGCTTTTTTAGCGCTATCATTTAAAGAGGTGTTGGATAAAATAATAGTGAATTCTTCTCCACCCCATCGCGCAATAAGTGCGTCATTTCCCATACGGCTTTTTAATATTTTTGCAAATTCAGTTAGCACGTTATCACCAACCAAATGCCCGTAGGTATCGTTTATATTTTTGAAGTGGTCTATATCGCAAATAAGTAAGCAATGTGGGGTTTTAAAAACGTCATTTTTAGCAATTAACTGTGATAATTCAAAATCAAATTTTTGCCTGTTATAAAGCCCCGTTAACTTATCGGTTTCTGCTAAGTGTTGAATTTCTAAGTTACGGATAGATAATCGAGTGTATGCCGAAAACCGTGTTTTTTCGTAAAACCTAAAAATTAAAATATGAGCAAGGCTTACTTCTATAAGATTAAATAAAGAGCCTAAGCCAATTGTTACAGTTTGCTGTTGTTGTAAATACACAAGATACGCACAAATAGCAAAAGCGACTGCACTAAATAGGCTTCCCCAGTTTCTTCCAACTAAAAAAAAGCTAAAAGGCGGGATTAACGTCGCCCAAAATAAAGAATGCGCATGCCCACCTACAGAAACCACAAACATCATTATTAAGCTAACGACCATAAGGGTAACAGCCCACGCTGCTGCATTTACGTTGGCTGTTTTATTAAACCAAGTATAAATACCTAACGATATCGTAAGTCCTAAGGCATCAATTAAAGCAATGTCATAGCTTTTAAAATAAAAAAGATTGAGGAGTGTTAAAACTAAAAAGTAACATGTAGTTATTAGTAAAGAGTGGGCTATTAAGCGAGTACGCCAAAAATCCTTATGGTCTTTTGGGTATTGTGGAAACTCTTTGTACCAAAAACCTAGCATAATGAACGACTCTTTAGCCTCTGAATTTAGTGATTATTACTTATATTAGGCTTTTATTATAGTTTTTTACTTTGATTAAAACGCTTATATACGGTGGTGTTTATAAAAGTTTAAAGATCATTACAGCATTTTTCAAAGGTATGAAGGACTAGGTAGTGACTGATTACTTAAATGTAATATGCCTCGCCTTGATTTAATTGACGCAGAGCTCGCCGTTATCGCTTACGTAGAGCTCTGAATAAATGCTATATCTATTTCTCTATAAATGCTTCGCCTTGTGTCATCCACTTTGCAGCTGGTTTGCCTTTTAAGTAATGATCAAAGTACTGCATCATACGTACTGAAAAATCGACCTGATTAGGAAACTTTTTCAAGTGGTGTGGTTCACCTTCGTATTGTAAAAAGGTTGCATCTTTACCAGCGCGGCGAAGTGCTAAGTAGTACTGCACGCCTTCGTGCCAAGGCACTGCATCGTCTTTATCGCCAAACATAATTAAAATAGGGGTATTTACTTTATCTGCAAAAAACACCGGTGAGTTTTCTATGTACAGTTCTGGTGCTTCAAATAAGTTTTTACCTATACGGCTTTGCCCTGTTTCGTATTGAAACTGACGAGCAAGACCTGATTTTAAACGTATGCCACTATAAGCACTGGTCATGTTTGATACTGGCGCGCCAGATACAACCGCTTTAAACATATCTGTTTGGGTTATCATAAACGCACTTTGATAGCCCGCCCAAGAGTGGCCTTGTAAACCTATTTTATCAGGGTCGGCTATGCCTAAATCTATTAATTTTTGGGTGGCGTTTATCATGGTTTGCGTTGACGATTTACCCGGGTGACCTATTTCAAAACGAATATCAGGTAAAAATACCGCATAACCGTTTGAGGTAAACATAGGGAAATTAGGGCGATGGTTTAATTCCATTTTTGGAAAATCAAACATACGCTGGCTCATGTAACGGTAAAAATACACAACCACAGGCACTTTATCGCCTTTTTTATATCCCGCAGGTTTTATTAGTACGCCTTGTAAGTCTTCGCCATCAAAACCTTTATAGCTTATCAGCTCTGGCTTTTCGCCCCAGGCAAAATTACTAATTTGTGGGTTTAGCGTGGTCACTTGTTTTGGTGAACTAAAGCTAAAATCTGTTTGGTAGTAATCAGGAAATTGGCTATAAGTTTGCGAGGTAAATAAGTACTTGTCAGCCTTTTTGGCTTTTTTAACCATATCAAAGCGTTTATCACCGCTAAGCACCTTAGTTAGTGTGTTAGTGGTTAAGTCGAGCTTTGCAACTTCGCTTTGTTTAGTTTGTAAGTTAATAGCAGAGACAAGTAATGTATCGCCTTTTTTAAAGCCCACTCTGGTTTTATCAAGCTTAATAACACGGTACTGCGTATTGCTTTGCTTACCATTAGTTAGGCGTTTAGCTTGCTTAGTTTTTACATCAAACGCCCAAATATCGTATTTACTATAAGCAAGCACTTGGCTGCTATCGGTCATCCAACCTGCAAAACCATAACCAGGTTGAGTAGATGGGTAGTCGTGTTTATCATCAGCAAAGGTTGCCTGAATCGCTTTTGTAAGCGGTGTTACTTTATTATTTTTTAAATCTTTTAACTGTATTTGGCTATCGCTAAAATAAGCTGCAAACTCACCATTAGGGGCAAGGCTCGGTCTAAACGGGTAGTTACTTATAATTGGAGTTTGTTTACCGGTATTTATATTTACTGCAAAGTAATCAGCAAAAAAACCGCCGTACATTATTTTTTCTAGGTAGGGGATGTTAGATGAGCCAAGTAAAGACACATCTCGCTGAGGGTTTAGTGCAACCTCGGGCATGTTTGGTGTACTAAGTTGCGCAACTTTTTGCGAGTTAACGTGATACACCGCACTGTAATGGCGATTTTTATTAACTTCGTTCCATTGCTGCTCTTCACGTGGTTTTATTTGCGCATCGTTGTTGTGCCATACATTAAGACCTTTATGCTCACGTATGGTATCAAAGTCGTATAGTGAGGCTTCGTCGGTATACTCTTTAGCTTTTACTTTAGCTGCTAATTTTGGATGGTTTTCAAAATATAAGCGCTCGCCATTTTCTGACCATTCAAGGGTGGCTGTTTTACCTAGAGTCCATGTTTTATTAGGTGAATCTATAGTTGAGAGCTTCTCGTTTTTATATAGCTGTAAAGTGTAGCTTCGGCGGCGCGTGTCATCATTTACATAGTTACCCAATGCAAACGCTGCAATATTGTCAGTGGGGTGCCACGCTATTTTATTTGCGATTACGCCCGGTTCTTCAATTAATACGCTGCTATTAAAGTCACTGAGCTCAATTAACGCTATTTGGTTGTTATTACCATCGCTGTAACTTTGACTCACTAATAGCTGGCTGTTAGCTGAGTTAATAGCGTAGCTAAATACGTTTTCTATTGTATGAGTGCGTTTATCAGATAAATTTACGATAACAAGCGCATAGCTCTTATCTTTTTTATCGGGCGTGATAGCGTTGTCTTCTTCGTTTTTAGTGCTATCGGTTTTATCTTCTACTTTTGCGTCATCGTCTTTTTTATTTAAACGATAAGCAAGCCACATACCGTCATCAGATAACGTGTAATCTTTTACATCAGCAAAGCTTTGTTGGGCATCTGATTGTGTGTTTACGAGTACCAGATTGTTTTTAAGTGTGTCTTTTTTTTTGGTTGTTTCTATTTCAAGTAATGTAGGTACTTGTGTAAAAGCGACCCAGTTAGCGGCTTTATTAATATGAGGCTTAGTGCCGCGTTCTACTTCTGCGATGAGTGTATTGCTTTGTAGTGAGTAAACTTGACCAGTTGCATTTCCACGATACGGCGTTGCACTAAAAGTGAGTACTTGACCATTGTCAGATAGTTGTGTGCTTTTAGCTGATTTAAAACTGAATACGTCTTTAAATTGTAGCGATTCTTTGGCGTGTATGCCGGTGCTAGTTAAGCTGGCAAAGAGTGCCGTGCTTAATAAGGTGAGTTTTGTTTTCATTATTGATTCTCGTATTATGACATTGTTTCATTGTAACGAGTTTGGTTCATAATTCGAGCGGATCAGATAAATGGCAGCTACATACGACAAAACGACCCGCAGGTCGTTTTTTAGTATTTAATTTATTAATTTAGCAAACATTACAGCCAAATTTTTTGTAGCTCAAGCCATTGTTTTTCAAATTGAACACTTGGTTTTGCTTTAAAGTCGCTACGTACAAACTGATTCATTTTTCCTTCAACGTAGGCAAGTAAAAAGTTTGCAAGAGTAAGCTCATCACTTTGAAAGTTTTTACCTTCACGTAATTTACGCTCACGAAGTACTTGTTTAAACTGAGTTTCTAGTTTTTCAAACAAGGTTTGTACACGTTCGCGTAAACGTTCCTGCTCACCTTGCAATGCGTCGCCGGTTAAAATACGGGTAATGCCTGGGTTTTTTTCAGCAAAGGTTAGAAGTAATAATAAAATGTTGTAAATGCGCGTTTGGCTTTCTTTTTCGTTTTCAATAATAATATTTATACGAGATAAAAGGGTATCTTCAATAAATTCAATTAAGCCCTCAAACATACGTGCTTTGCTCGGAAAATGACGATATAGCGCAGCTTCAGACACACCCACCTCAGCAGCTAGTTTTGCTGTGGTGATGCGTTGTCCTAAATTAGTTTCTAACATTTGTGCGAGTGCTTGCAGTATTTGCTCTTTGCGATTACTTCTTTTTGTCGCAGGCATGAACATTCCTTTTTATTAGTTATTCTTAGTGGCGCAGTTAAGAACCCTAGTCATTTTTTGTTCAAATGAATGGCGTATGTTAATGTTTTATTCAGTTTGTTTCCAGCCTTTTTATAGATGTTTAGCCAGCTGTTCGATCACCTTGCGAGCTATTTCTATTTTACTTGTTGTTGGTAATTCTAGTTGTTCATTGTGCCAGTACAGTGTTAAAGCATTATGATCGGAATTAAACCCTAAGCCACTTTTTGATACGTCATTAGCGCAAATCATATCTAGATTTTTATTTTGTAGTTTACCTTTAGCATAGCTTTCTACATTTTGAGTTTCGGCGGCAAATCCAACCGTATAGGGGCGGTTTTGTGTAAGGTTTGCAATAGCTGCAATTACGTCAGGGTTTTTAGTTAAAGTAAGGGTGAGTTCGTCGCCTTGCTTTTTCATTTTTTGAGTCGCAATGTTTGCAGCTCGATAATCCGCAACAGCAGCGCAACCTATAAAAGCATCTGATTGTGGTGCATAGGTAAGTGACTCAGTTAATAGCTCCTCAGCGCTTTCTATATTGATAAGGTTTACACCAGTAGGGACTTTTATAGTGACAGGACCCGAAATTAAATTAACCTTAGCACCGAATTGCAAAGCGGCTTCTGCTAGTGCATAACCCATTTTTCCAGAACTGTGATTTGATATAAAACGTACCGGATCGAGAGGCTCACGCGTTGGGCCTGCCGTTATTGTAATTGTTTTTCCTGCAAGTAATTGCGGTTGCTCTTTTGCTGTACATAGTGCAACTAGCTCATGTGGCTCTAACATGCGCCCAGCGCCGATATCGCCACAGGCTTGTTCACCTTTACCTGGGCCCCAAATAAGTACGTTACGTGCTTTTAATGTGGTCAAATTTGCTTGCGTAGCTGCGTGTGCATACATTTGCTGGTTCATGGCTGGTGCTATGGCTACTTTTGCAGGCGTTGCTAGCAATAGCGTTGTTAGTAGGTCGTCAGCAATGCCTGCTGCCATTTTAGCAATAATATTGCAGGTAGCTGGAGCAACTAAAATTAAGTCAGCCCATTTTGCAAATTCAATATGCCCCATTGAAGCTTCAGCAGAAGGGTCAAGTAACGAGTCAGAGACTGTTTCTCCACTAACAGCTTGCATGGTCAGTGGTGTAATAAAGTGTTTAGCTGATTCAGTCATAACTACTTTTACTTCACAACCAGCGTCTTTTAATCGCCTAACGAGTTCTGCGCATTTATAAGCTGCAATACCGCCGGTAATACCTAGTACAATTTTTTTGTTTGTTAAGTTAGTCATGAATGTTCATCAGTTTTTATTAAATATTGGGCTTAAAATAACAAATCTTTACCCGTACAGCGAAGTTTTTTAATTCGAAATAACAGGCTAAATTTTAAATTTGCATTACATTTATAAGACACTTTCGCCTCTCAAGGATGAACAATGCAACTTACTTCACTTCCAAACTCACTTCGACCTCGTGAAAAACTCATCTCCAAAGGAGCTAAAGCGCTTACTGATGCTGAGCTCCTTGCCATATTTTTACGAACAGGGTTACCAGGAATGAATGTAATTGAGTTGGCTCAGCATTTATTAAACGAGAATAAAACACTTCATAATTTGTTTAATGCCAGTATTGAGGAGTTTTGCTCTCAAAAGGGGTTAGGGACCGCTAAGTATGTGCAGCTACAAGCTGTATTAGAGCTAAGCCAACGTTATATGCAGGAGCGTTGCCAACGAGATGCAGTGTTTAATTCGCCAAATTCAGTTTATGACTATCTAACAATTCAAATGCGAGGCTTGCAACAAGAAGTATTTATGGTGTTATACCTAGATAGCCAAAATAGATTAGTAAAAGATGAAATACTTTTTTACGGCACAATTAATTCTGCCAGTGTGTATCCGCGTGAAGTGGTAAAGGCTGCTCTTAAAAATAATGCAGCCGCTGTTATTTTTGCACATAATCACCCAAGTGGTATTGCAGAACCGAGCCAAGCAGACAAACTTATTACGAATAAATTGCAGCAAGCACTGCAATTGGTTGACATAAGTGTGCTTGATCACATCATTGTTGGTGGGGAAACGTGTGTTTCGTTTGCAGAGAGAGGCCTTATTTAGCTTTGTTAGATACAGAAGTGTGTTAAAAATGAGCTGTTTAACGTATTTTGGCAAATTAGTTTAATTTAAATGCAGTTTTTACTTTCCCTAAGGGCATTCGATCTTTATAATTAGCCGCTATCAAATTTACATATATGAGCTGATTGGATAGATCAGTGTTTGATCTTTGCCTGTAAAAGCTGTATAAAGAGCGCCCTTCGATTTATCTCTAGGGCGGAAATACACGGCCTTAGATTAAATTAAGCTCGAGCGAAGTTATTGGAGATATATAGACATGTCTAAAGTATGTCAAGTTACAGGTAAGCGTCCTGCGGTTGGTAATCACCGTTCACACGCGAGAAACGCGACTAGACGTCGTTTCCTACCTAACCTACAAACACACCGTTTCTGGGTTGAAAGTGAAAAACGTTTTGTAACATTACGCACTACTACTAAAGGTATGCGTATTATCGATAAAAAAGGCATCGACACGGTTCTTACAGAAATCCGTGCTCGCGGCGAAAAAGTTTAAGGATCTGAATCATGCGCGATAAAATCCGTTTAGTTTCAACTGCCGGTACTGGTTTTTTCTACACTACTGACAAAAACAAACGTAACATGCCTGAGAAGATGGAAATCAAAAAGTTTGATCCAAAGATTCGTAAACATGTTCTTTTTAAAGAAGCTAAAATTAAGTAATTTTATCTCTTTTAGAATTTAAAAACCCAGCTTAGGCTGGGTTTTTTGTTTTTTAAAATATGATTAGGGCGTGTTAATCGTTGTGGATTGAAATTTGTTCAACCTAGGGGCACAATTAAATCGCGGCGCGAGGTTTGTAACCTAGTGGGCTAAGTAAAAATCGAGCAAAGCTTCCGCGTCCTGCTTACGCCCCTTACCTACGTTCATGTAGGCAACAAGGAGTTAATCGTCCCTAGGAAGAACCCTCCGGGCAGCGCATGTTTGACATTTATGCTCCGTTATCGCCTATTTATGGGGAACAACCACACACGATAGGCTCTGCCTTGCCTCAATACCAAACATGCTGCTGTAAATTCAGCCACCAAAGAACAACACGCTCTAATAAATTAACATAAAAAACCTCGTTGGCATAACCAACAAGGCTTTTAAATTAATTAGCGAAAACACATTAGATTTTTGTGTATGCATCTTGTAGTGGTGGTACTACTTGCTTTTTACGGCTCAGTACACCATTTAACCATACTTTATCTACACCGTAAGCCTGCTCAACTAGGTTTGCATCGTCAGATACAATTAGCATTTCTGAGCCTTCTTTCATTATATCGTTAAGCAGTAAAAATACAGAGTGGCGGTTACCCTCAACTTTTAGCTTAGCAATATCGGCTGCAAGGTCTGCTTTAATATCGTCAAAAACAGCAAGATCGATTACTTCTAGTTAGCCAATGCCAACTAGGTTACCGCTCATGTTGAAATCTTTAAAGTCACGCATTACTAAAAATATATTGGTTTGACTCTAATATTTGAATGAAAAATAGTATTCTCGGAATGAAAGGAAACAATTGATGGGTAAAATGCTTATAAAATGTATATAAGTTGTTTGTAAAATGATTATAAATTGTTTTTAAAGCTTGTTTTTTAGCATTACATTGTACGAATATTGAGTTTTTCTGTGCCCATTATGTTGACAGGGGTTGTTTTATTTATAATAATTAATTTGAAAATTAATTTGAAAATATTCATTAAGGGAAAATAATGAAATTATTACTACAAACTGTTTTGGCAACCACATTACTATCAACTTCTGTTTCATCTATGGCCGCATATGACATAAAAGTCGGTTCAAATTATGACTCTAATTATGCATTTAATAGTGATTTTAGTCGTTATGTAACAGGTATTCATGATGGTATATGTATTGGTGGCGAATTATGTGGTGCAGCTAGCTATATACGTCTACTACAATCAGATGCATGGTCTGGGAATGTAGAAAGGGGATATTTTGGCACACTTGAGATAACAGCACACGACCAAGTCGGGGATAAAACAAGAGCTAAATTATTGGTTTTAAGAAGTGATGGTACTAAAATAGCGGAAAGAGATGTTAAAAGGGCCGGCTCTGTTATTAAAATTGATATTGACGAGTTCGATTATTACATACAGCTAAAGTCTATCGGTAAAGATGGAACTGACGAGACTGTAATACAAAAAATTCGCCTTTATTAAGCTTGTCTATTAATAGCAATTAACACAAAACCAACAGAGCATTCACTTTGTTGGTTTTGTATTGATGGGTGGTTATTTTTTAGCGAGCGCATCTTGTAGTGGTGGTACTACTTGCTTTTTACGGCTCAGTACACCATCTAGCCATACTTTATCATTCTCAGGTTTTACACCGTAAGCCTGCTCAACTAAGTTTGCATCGTCAGACACAATTAGCATTTCTGACCCTTCTTTCATTATATCGGTAAGCAGTAAAAATACAGAGTGGCGGTTGCCCTCAACTTTTAGCTTAGCAATATCGGCTGCAAGGTCTGCTTTAATATCGTCAAAAACAGCAAGGTCGATTACTTCTAGTTGGCCAATGCCTACTAGGTTTCCGTTCATGTTGAAATCTTTAAAGTCACGCATTACTAAATCACGTGCTGGTGTGTCTTCTACCGCAGATTTAACGCGGAACATATCCATACCAAGCTCTTTAAAGTCTTCGATGCCTGCAATTTCAGCTAGCGCTTCAACACATTTAATATCGGCTGTGGTACATGTTGGCGATTTAAATATAACTGTGTCGCTTAAAATTGCACACATCATGATACCAGCGATGTCTTTAGGGATTTCTACGTTGTAGAAGTCATACATCATTTTAATAATGGTGTTTGAACAACCAACAGGACGAATCCAACATTCAAGCGGAGTCGATGATGTTAAGTCACCTAATTTATGGTGATCTACCACACCAACAACGCGAGCTTGGTCGATATCATCAGGTGCTTGTGTTTTTTCTGTGTGATCTACAATATACACATCTTCACCAGCGTAGCTTAGCTTAAGCTCTGGTGCTTCAAAACCAAATCTATCAAGAATAAATTGAGTTTCAGGTGAAACTTCACCAAGACGAGTTGGAATTGCTGGCTCATCAATTTGGTTTTTTAAATAAGCCAGTGCAATTGCACCACAAATAGAATCTGAATCTGGGATTTTATGGCCCACTACATACATAGACATTGACGGAACTCCTTTAAATTTGCCGATATTCTAACAAAGTCTGCGGCCTTTAACATATAGACAGCGCAATTAAGTTTTAGTTACACTTTAAAATCTTGAATTTACTAGGTGTATTTATATGCGACTGGGCCGTAAAGGTTGGAACAACGTTATAATATTTTCGATGTTGATTATGATCTTCTTTTTAAATGGCTGGCATAAGCAATTTTTAGGAGGTGAGGATAAACCAGCGTTACAAGCTGTACTCCCTCAGCAAAGTTTTGTACTGACACTGCAATTTGTTGATCAAAAAATTGAGCGCATAGGAACAAGTTGGCGTACAACACCACTACAAAAAGATATACCGCTCGTTTGGAAAGCGTCTGAGCAGCAGCTTAGTGATTTAGTTAACCAATGGCAAAGCGCAGCGCTAATGGGGGTTAATGAGTCTGTTGTTTTTAATCCTAATGCGCCTTTATACGTTGCTACATTTGAGTTAGCTGGCGAAAGTATGCCGTGGGTTTATTTGCTCTACAAAGGCGATGGACAATATTATTTACTCGAAAAGAGAAGCCAGCGAATACTCGCACTCGATTTAAAAACTGCTCAGCAGTTATTTCCTAGTTTTGATTTTTCACAAAGTGAGTCTAATTAATGCCTGAATTACCAGAGGTAGAAGTGAGCCGAATGGGCATCACTCCCCACGTACAAAACCAAGTTGTTAAAAAGGTAAATATTTACAATGCCAGTATGCGCTGGCCAGTGCCCGATGATGTGTATCAACTTGAAGGGTTAACTGTTACTAGTATTGAGCGACGAGCTAAATATTTACTTTTACACTGTGAGCTTGGGAGTACTATTTTACATTTAGGTATGTCGGGCAATTTGCGGGTTGTAGATAAAAGTGAGCCTTTAAAAAAGCACGACCATGTAGAATTTGTATTTGGAAATAATAAGGTGCTGCGCTTGAACGATCCTCGTCGTTTTGGTTGTTGCTTATGGCAAGAGCCCGGTGAGGTGCATAAGCTACTCTCTAAGCTTGGTCCTGAGCCGCTTACCGATGATTTTTTTGCTAAACGCGTGTACGAACAATCGCGCAATAAAAAAGTACCGGTAAAGCAGTTTATTATGGATAACGCAGTGGTTGTTGGTGTTGGTAATATTTACGCGAATGAATCATTATTTAAAGCGGGTATACATCCAAAGCGAGAAGCGGGAAAAGTATCGCTCAAACGTTATCAAGCACTTATCCCTATTATAAAAGACACGCTTGCAGCGGCTATTACACAAGGTGGTACAACGCTTAAAGACTTTGCACAAAGTGATGGTAAGCCTGGGTATTTTGCTCAAGAGTTATTAGTATATGGGCGCAAAGGCAAGCCATGTATGACGTGCGAAAACGAATTAGAAGAAATTAGATTAGGGCAACGCAGTACTATTTTTTGCTCAAATTGCCAAAAGTAGTTATTTAAATATTTAGTTATTTAAATTTTATCGATTCTAAATTTAATGAGATTTAAGGGCCAGCTTTAAAAGCGGGCCCTTCATTTTAAAGCTCAAACGGTGCTACACCGACTGCTTTCATTTTATATCCTACCTGTGCGATTTCGCCTGACCATGTTTCTGTGCTTATTATTCCGGTTACAACGATTGCGTCGTACAGACTATCTATAGGCACACCACCTTTAATCGTTACATGGACTATTTGATTTGGCGGTGGTGGTGGTACGTGTATACAGGCGCCAAAATAAGGCACGAGTAAAAACTCAGTAATGACTTCGCTATCGCCCTCAAGTGGCACAACAAAACCTGGCAAACTTACCGATTGACCATCAAGCGCTTTTACCACTGGAGCATCTAAATCGGGTTGCACCCAGTTTTGATCGCTGCCTTCGTGATTAGCTTGTGCTTGAGTGTCTATTTGCATATGACCTTTGGGAATTAAGTCTTCCCAAAAAATTTCTTTTGGTGGATTGGCATAGCTCGCTACGCTTATAAATAATAAGCTAATAGCAGCAATGTATTGAAAAGCTGTTTTAAAAAATGTCATAAAATACCTAAAAATTATGCTTTTATACTCATGCCATCGCTGAGTGAATAAAAATAAGCGCGAGTAGCGGGTATTAAGCCAATAACAAAACCTGCGGCCATAATAACCCCGATTAAGCCCAGTTCATAGTAAGAGAGCATTGTGATATTTACGCTTATACCGGCATGGCTTTGTAAGTAACCGCCGGCTGAAAAAATAACTAAATAGTAAAGCGCACTACCCACTAGGCAACCAAGTAAAGTTGTCAGTAATGATTCAATACTTATAAGTGTAAATAAATGCCAAGGGCGAGCGCCTACTGAGCGCAATATAGCAAGTTCGCGACGTCGCTGACTCAGGTTCGCAAGCAATGTTGTTAACATGCCAAGTAAGCTAACTAACACGACAACAGCTGAGAATAGTAATAGTATTTTTTCTACTATGGCGAGCATTTCCCATAACTCTTTAAGTGTTACGGTTGGCATAATGCCAAGCAGGGCTTCTGGCTTATATTGATTTATATTGCGCCTAATTTGTAATGTGTACAAAGGCGAATTAAATCCCATTAAAAATGCTGTAATTTGCTTAGGGTGACCAACTAGGTTGTTATGTTCGTCATGTTCATGTTCATGTTCATGCTCAAGGCTCGCTTTACCGCCGTGAATTAAATCGATTGCAGCCAAAGGAATATGCAGCGTTTTATCAACTGGCGTGCCTGTTGGGTTTAAAATGCCGACGACTTTAAATGGGTTATCGTCATGATGATGAAAACTGGTGTTCCCCATGCCGTGCGATATAACAATAGAGTCGTTAAGTTTGTAGCCTAGTTTATTTGCAACTTCGCTACCGAGCACCACTTCGTTAATTGCGGCAAAAGGGTGGCCTTTGTTAAAGGTTAAGTTTTGTTTTTTTGCAAAGCGATAATGGCTAAAGTAATCAAGTGTTGTGCCTAGTACCGCTTGGCCTTTATGGCTGTCGCCTAGGCTTATAGGTATGCTCCATTTTACGCCTCGCTGATTTGTTATGTATTCATAACTTTTCCAACTTACGCCGTTATTAGTATGGCCAATTCTAAATACTGACGAAAGCAGCAACTGTATGTCGCCGGTACGCGCACCAACAATTAAATCAGTGCCCGAAATAGTATTACTAAAACTACTTTTAGCATCAATTCGTACGCGTTCAATACTCAAAAGTAGCATTACACTAATTGCGATAGTAAATAATGTAAGCAGTACACTTGCGCGGCGATTTAATAAGCTTTTGTAAGCAAGTTTAGCGATGATCATACCTGCTCCTGCAAATTTATAAGGTCAATGGAGCGGTTAAATAAAGGCTTTAGTGCTTCATCGTGGCTCACAAATACCAACGTACTATTAGATAACTTTGCTTGTTCAAACAGTAGCTTTATAAAGCTTTCACGGTTATTTGTATCGAGTGCTGATGTGGGCTCATCAGCAATTATTAATTCAGGGCTGCCTATAAATGCGCGAGCGGCAGCAACGCGCTGTTGCTGTCCAATACTCAATGTCGCTACATCTTTATGGTGATACTGGGCAGTAAGGCCTAAAGCATTTAATAACCGTATCGCTTCTTTTTGTAAGGCAGAGTTTTTATTTGATGATTGCTTTAATATTTTTTGTTTTCGGCTTTTTGAAAACTCACACCCAAGCGTTATATTTTCAATAGGAGTTAAATAAGGAAGCAGGTTAAAATTTTGAAAAATGTAACCAATGTGATCCGCTCTAAAAACATCACGGGTGGTATTGCTTAATTTAGTTAGGTTTTGGTTTAAAATTGATACCTCACCGCTAGTGGCTGTATTAATGCCAGCAAGAATCGCTAATAAGGTCGATTTACCTGAGCCACTAGGACCGTGTAAAAAAATATGCTCACCTTTTTCTATAACTAACTCTTTTATGTTGAGCGTGGGTGAGCTATCGCTTTTATGCCACTTAAAAGTTACGTTTTTCAGGTTTATCATTATCCGATTACCAACCCCAGTAGTTTAGATCTTTACGCATTTTTAGCTGTCTTATTATATTTAATGGCTTGGGTTTTAGTTTTTCGTTACTTTGTAAAAATTCATTAGCTGCATTTAATACGCGTTGGCTAGATTGGCCATCAGTATACGGATGAAGTTCCTGGCAATAGCTTTCAATATTTTGCATTAAATCACTAGGTTTAGTAAGCGCGTGTTCAATAGCTGCTTCTACTTCATCTGCGTCGCTAATATCAAGTAAATGAGGAAGTGGTTTTTGATTACAAAACGTGACTACCGGTTTACGTAGTAGTAAAAACATTAAAAGAACTGACGATGTATCGCACAGCATAACATCAGCAGCTTGCAGTAACGGCAAAACGTTATCGGTTTCAATAAATGTTAGATTTTCGTTACTCAGCGCTTTATATTTATTAATCCATTCGGTAGGCATTTTAGGATGAAACTGCATCAAAATACGCCACTTACCTTGTTCACTAAAATGTTTTATTTGCTCATATAATTTAGGAGCAAGTGATAGCTTTCGTGAGAAAGTAGAGCATATAAGTAAAGTAGGGCGAGGGTCG
Source organism: Pseudoalteromonas sp. SR44-2 (assembly GCF_014163745.1). Classification (NCBI taxonomy): domain Bacteria; kingdom Pseudomonadati; phylum Pseudomonadota; class Gammaproteobacteria; order Alteromonadales; family Pseudoalteromonadaceae; genus Pseudoalteromonas; species Pseudoalteromonas sp. SR44-2. The sequence continues at coordinate 91,585 of NZ_JACJDW010000009.1, forward strand.
TCGCTTACATAAGGATTATTTGAAGTATTACTAAAAAGTGGATCGAGTGTTGGCCAGCCAGTTTCAGTTACTTTAAAGAAACCATGCTGCTTAGCTAGCTCTTTAAATCGGGTTGTTGTATTTGGGCCTTGCGTACAATATAAATCGTAACAACCACGAACGTTAAAGTGATCCTCTTTCCCTTTTCGATTTAATTTTCCTGAATTGAACCCGTGAAATACAGCCACTTTTTTACCAGGAATAAAATTAGGAATTATATTACCCGGTATAAATGTAATGTTTGGAGCCCAGCTTTTTACATCTTTTATGGTATGTAAACGTGGCTCGTCTGTGGTTAAAAAATCAGGGTTTACTTCGCTACCCGCTAAAAACCAGCGTACTTCACCACCATGTGCCAATATTTGCGCCTGCAAAGGTCTCAAGATAGCGTATGAATAATTCTGAGAAATATACATTAAGTATTTTTTATTTTTAGTGGCAGTTAAGTAGTTCAAGCTATCTCCTCAGGCTGGTTAGCACATTAAGTTTACCCCATTGCGACTCGCTTATAAATATATGCCTTTATTTGTTTTAAGCATCCGATTGAGCTTTGAGGTTGGCTAGATTATTATACAGCCCATATAACCCCATACCATACTTTGCTCAAAGAGCATCCCTAACCCCGGAGATAGCATGACTAGCTATAAAGTTTTAGACGTAAACGATGATTTACCCATTCGTACCAAAGGTGAAGTACACAGCGGTAAAGTTCGTTCAGTTTATTGGTTAACTGATGAAGACAGCGCTCGATTAATTAAAGATAAAGGCTATCAAGTACCGACTGGTACTGAGCTTGCTATTATGGTTATTTCAGACCGAATTTCTGCATTTGATTGCATTTGGCAAGGCGAAAACGGTTTAAATGGCGTACCAGGTAAAGGTATAGCGCTAAACTCAGTGGCAGCCCATTGGTTTAAGTTATTTGATAAAGCGGGTCTTGCGGGCAATCATATTGTAGATATTCCGCATCCGTATGTGTGGATTGTACGTAAAGCCAGTACAGTAAAGGTAGAGGCAATTGCTCGCCAATATATTACGGGTAGCATGTGGCGCGATTACGCTAAAGGCATACGTAACTTTTGTGGTATTGAATTACCAGAGGGTTTAAAAGCGAACCAAAAGCTTGATAACGTTTTAATTACGCCATCAACAAAAGGTATTATTGAAGGCGTTGCTGATATTCCGCCAGTTGATGATGTAAATATTACTCGCGCTAACATTACTAATAACTTAGATGTATTTAACTTTAAATCGGCAGATGATGTAACCAAATACGAAAAACTGTTAGTTGAAGGTTTTAAATTAATTAGTGATGAACTAGCGAAGCTTGACCAAATTTTTGTAGATACTAAATTTGAGTTTGGTTATGTAGAGGATTTAAATGGCGCGCAACAGCTTATATATATTGATGAAGTAGGCACGCCTGATTCGTCACGTATTTGGGGTGAAGCTGCTTACAAAGACGGTAAAATTGTTGAAAATTCTAAAGAAGGCTTTCGTCAATTACTGATTAATAACGTGCCAGAGAGCGACGTATTATTAAATAAAGATCGCATGAGTGAGCGTGAGCAGTTAGCTAAAGATTATATTTTACCAGAATCAGTAATGCTTGAAGTGTCAAATACCTATGTTGGCATAGCGAGTAAAATTGTTGGCAGAGATATAGTGATCCCTGAAGATCCTCGCCAAGAAGTTATTACTATTTTAGATAACGATTACGGATTAATTGTAAAATAACAGCACTTAAGTGCTAATAAAGCCAGTAACTAAATCTTTATTTTTAGTTACTGGGCTATAATTCTTGCAATTAGTGCTCGTCTCTAATTAACTTAACCTAACATTAATGTTTAGGTATTGTTATGTTTGATCGGGCATTGCAAAAGTTTGCTAAAAGTCATTACTTTTTAGCTATAGGTTTGTTTTTTAGTCAGTTTGCTTTAAGTGCAAATATTGAATTAGTAATAGAAGATCAACACGGCCAAAAGTTATCAGGTGCTGTGGTTGAGCTAAATATTGCTGGTAAACAAGCCACACCATCAAATTTGCCCATTGCTATAATGGATCAAGTCCATAAGCAGTTTTTACCCGAATTATTAGTTGTACAACAGGGTCAAAAAGTTAACTTTCCGAACAGCGATAATATTCGCCATCATGTTTATTCTTTTTCACAAGCTAAGCCTTTTCAACTAAGATTATATTCAGGCCAACCAAAAGAGCCCATTACGTTTGAGCAACAAGGGGTTGTTGTTTTGGGGTGTAATATACATGACTCTATGGTTGGCTATATTTATGTTGCTAACAGCGAATTCGTATATAAAACAGATAAAAAAGGCTATGTAAATTTGCCTATTAATACAATGCCTGCACAAGTGAGTGTATGGCATCCATTACAAACAGCACCATTGGAGAATAAAAAAATGATAACAATTAATTCTCAAAAACAGTTACAGATAACAGTAAACACATCGACCCCAGCACCTAGAAATACCTTTGGTAGTAAGTTTAAGGCTGGTAATGACTAATAGTTTACGAAATCGCATAACCATTTTATGTGTTGGCTTAGTGTTATTAACCACTATGGTCAGTTTGTTTAGTTTTTGGTGGTCTACGAGTAAGTTTCAGGAAGAAAAAGTAAATCAAGATATTACCGTAGCGCAAAATGTTTATAAGCAATATTTAAAGTCAAAAGAAAGCCTACTGTTAACCGCTGCAAAAGTACTCACCTCCGATTTTGGTTTTAAGCAAGCTGTAGCAACGCGAGATGCAGGTACAATCAGCAGCGTGTTGTTTAATCACAGTCAGCGTATTGATGCCGAATTAATGTTGTTACTTGATTTATCGGGTAAGCTAATTTCCGCTAATACTGATGAAGACGTTTTTGCACACAACTTAAAGCCCTTGATGGAAGAGCTTTTAAGTGCGCCAGAAGAGTCTAGCTTTGTGGTGCTTAATAACGAACTGTATCAAATTATTTTATTACCTGTAAAAGCGCCACGTACAGTAGCCTATAGTTTGGTGGGCTTTAAAATTGACGACAATGTAGCCCATGAACTAAAAAGCTTAACAGGCATGGATGTAAGTTTTATAGGCAGTGCTGACGATATTGTTATTAGCTCATTAGCTAATCGCCCTGAGCAATTTGAACCTGTTAGCTATTTTAGTACCGTAACCACATCGCGGTTTTTTGGTGAGTATTTAGTGTATCGTAACCGAGAAATAGATTTACCATCGTTGTTGACCCATCCCATAATTATTTTACTGAGCGCCGATTTAACACAAAGTTATAGTGACTTCGAAAAACTGCTTTTTACACTTATTATTTTAGCTATTTTAACTATGCTAGTGGGTGTTATTACAAGCAGCATATTTGCAAATAATTTAACTACGCCACTTACCCAACTAGCTGTAATAGCAAGGCAATTTGCACAAGGTAATTATACCTTTGAATTTAAAGGCCAAAGGCAAAGTACCGAAATAGACACGCTAGTCGCAGCGTTTGATAGCATGGGTAATGATATTAATCAGCGCGAGCAACAAATTAGCTTTCAAGCTAGACACGACTCCCTAACAGGCTTTTATAACCGCTCAGCCATGCTTGAGGTGCTTGATGATGAGTTAGATTCATCAGCCGAGTACACGCTCGTTGCAATAGACATAAAAGGTCTTCGCCACATAAACGATAAGCTCGGTCCGCGCATTGGTGATGACTGCCTAAAGGCCGTTGCTTGCAGAATAAGTGAGTTTTCGGATGAGTTAGGGGGCTTTCATGCTCGTATTGGCGGCGATGAGTTTTTAACTGTGTTTCCAACTGCGGCAGCACGTGAACACAAAAGCGGTATTGTTGGCTTGATGGCACAATTACAAGCGTGCTACACCATTCAAAAACTAAAAATTAATTTACGCTTTAGTGCAGGCATTGTGCAGTATCCTACACAAGGTATTGCAAGTGATGACTTAATGCGCCGTGTGCTAATTGCAGTTGAAAGTGCTGCAAACAAACAAGAGAGCATACATTACTATCAAAATGGCGAAGACGAAGCGCACTTAGATCGCTTAATAATGCTTGATGAATTAAAGCAGGCTATTAGTGATGACGATGGTCAATTGTTTATGACTTATCAGCCAAAATTACATTTGAAATCGCAAAAAATAGATAAAGTTGAGTCGCTTATTCGCTGGCAGCGAAAAGATGGTAGCTGGGTCAATCCTGAACTGTTTATTGACTTAGCTGAGCAGTCGGGGCTTATTGTTGAGCTTACTGGGTGGGTTGTTAATACGGTTGTAGCACAAGTAGCTGATTGGCAGTCTAAAAATATAAACTTACAGGCTGCAATAAATGTATCTGCGCAAGATATAGCATTTCCAGGCTTTCATGCTGCATTAGTTCGCACGCTTAAAAAGTACAAAGTAGATTCTAAGCTGATCACTATTGAGCTTACTGAGCGCGATATGATCGAAAACGAAGAAAAAGGTATTAAAGCGCTCGAAAACCTAAAGGCAATTGGCGTTAAAATATCATTAGATGATTATGGTGTAGGGCAAACATCACTTGGTAGATTAAAAATGCTGCCTATTGATGAGCTTAAGCTAGATAAGTGCTTTATCCTAAAACTTGATGAATCGCAAAAAGATCAATTTATAGTGCAATCATCAATTACGTTGGGACATCAGCTAGGTTTCTCGGTTGTAGCTGAAGGGGTTGAAACGCTTGGCTCATTAAATTTACTTAGAGGCATGCAGTGCGACCATGCACAAGGCTATTACTTAAGTAGGCCTTTAAAAGCAGAGCGATTAGAAGAATGGCTGGAGGAATACTATGCAAAAAATTAAATACTTATTAGCAAGTTTGTTTTTAATAGTTAGTGTGCCGAGCATTGCAAGCAATGGAAAACTGCTAGCTACGCCGGGAGTTTCTCAAATTGAAGGCAGTGGCGGCGGGGGGATTGTACCGTGGGCACAACTTGCTGGGTACGCAAGTGATGATGAATTCTCGGTAAATGGCTTTTGTAGCCGCGCAGATGTAACCGACTACACACTTGACGTATGTGGTGCACAACTTAATTTATTTAATCGTGTTGAGCTTAGTTATGCCCAACAGCGCTTTGATGTACCAGCACTTGATGCTGAAATAGAGCAATCAATTACAGGTGCTAAAATACGTTTGTATGGCGATATTGTTTACAGTGATTGGCCACAACTTAGCTTAGGGATTCAGCATAAATCATTGGATGATGGCAGTATTGCAACACTTGTAGGCGCAGAAGAGACTAGCGGTACTGACTACTACCTCGCTGCTAGTAAATTACATTTAGGGGCTATTGCTGGCTATAACTGGTTTTGGAACGTAACTACACGATACAGTGAAGCTAATCAACTTGGTTTACTTGGTTACGGTGGAGAAAATACTAGCGGAAAAGTATTATTTGAAGGCAGCACAGCACTATTTTTTAGTCGCGAAATAGCCGTAGGTGTTGAGTATCGTCAAAAATCAAATAACTTAAACTTAGGCGAACAAGATTGGAAAGACTTATTTGTAGCGTGGATGCCTAACAAGCATGTGAGTGTGACAGCGGCTTACCTTGATTTAGGAAGCATTGCAGGGGCTGACGATCAAACAGGTTGGTATTTATCGGTTACAGGGTATTGGTAATGAAAAGCGTTGGTATTTTTTTGATTTGTTTAGGGTTGCTTAGTGGGTGTGCAAATTCTACTAAGCTCTCACTTTATCAAAAGCTGGATGGTAAAGCGGGGATAGGCAGAATTGTTGATAGCTTTATCTATCAAATAGGCAATGACGAGCAGATAATTCATTACTTTGAACACAGTAATATAGCGCATTTCCGCCAAGGATTTATTAATCATGTGTGCATGTTAGTAGAGGGCCCGTGTACATACGATGGCGACTCTATGGTGGCAATTCATACTGGTATGCATATTACAGAGAAAGATTTTAATCATGTTGTTGATTTGCTTATAAATGCAATGAACGAGCAAGATGTTAGCCATAGCTTACAAAACGATATTCTTTCTAGAATGGCGCCACTTCGTGATGAAATCATAAAAATGTAACTATAAAGCTTTCAAAGTAATTATTAAGTAAAGGGAACCTTGCTTTGATTGCATTGTCCACATAGAATTATTTCATAAAAACAACAATTGGCAAATATAGCTTGTATGGCTTATCTATTTATTTCTCGCAAAAATGTACACGCAAAATACTATCAAAAAATAATCAAAAAATTGTCGATGAATTGCCAATTACACATCATGGGAGCGCCTAAGCTTTCTGCTGTGAAATATTTAAAAGATGCGTTTCAAGTTAATTTTACTGATGTAGTTAACTCTCAGCTAAAACGCAAAAGAGCACGTAATGCTATCTGGAATAGTCCTATTATTACTGCTGTTTACAGTGCTGGGTTAGTTTTATTTGAACGATTACGATACGCTAAGTATTTAGCCTTATTAACCGAGACTAATCCTGACTGCATTGTTATTTGGAACGGCAATAAACTTCCAAATACGACCGTTGCTATGGCTGCAAAAGCATTAGGTGTTAAGCAGTTTTATTATGAAAATGGTTTACTACCCGGTACAAGCAGTTTAGACCCTAATGGTATTAACTATAATGCGTCGTTAAGCCGTGACCCTTCTTTTTACCTAAATTTTGACCCACAAAATAAGCTAAACTTTTCTGCGCCGGATTTAATTCCAAGAGCTGATCATAAAAAGCGCTGTGAATTTGAATGCGCCGATGTGCCAGAACGCTATATATTTGCGCCTTTTCAAGTACCTCACGATACTCAATTAGCTAGCTTTTCTCCGTGGATAAACTCTATGGACATGTTTTACGACGAGGTGATTAAAGCGGTCAAAAGCTTAAACGATCCAAGTTTAAAAGTGGTTTTTAAAGAGCATCCGTCGTGGCATAAACATTACGCTCATCTTTATGAAAAAGATCCGATTGCAATTTTTGCTAATGGAAATCAAACAAGTGATTTGATTAAGTGCGCTGAAGCCGTATTAACGATTAATTCAACGGTCGGCTTAGAAGCATTGCTGCTCAATAAACGAGTTTTAACTCTTGGACAAGCCTGTTACAACATTGAGGGTTTGGTAAAGCATGCAAGCACTGCGGAGCAGCTAGCAGAGAATATGAACGAAGTAGTGCAGGGCTGGCAACCAAATACATTATTAAAGGATAAGTTTTTTAGCTTTATTGAACATGTATATTGTATTCCTGGCGTTTGGAAACACACTGAAGATAAACACATTAAAGCGATTGAAGCGCGTTTTACGGGTAATGACGAGTTTGCTAAGTATCATGGTGATAAGGAATCGTAGTGAAAAACCTAATTAGCTGTCAGCAATTACACGAGCAACTCCACAACCCTGCATTAGTGATATTTGATGCAGGTATGCTGCGCCCAGGTGTTTTGGGTACTTATTCGCCGCAAGCAATGCTGCCTAACGCTAAACGTTTTGACATAAAAAACGAATTGGCCGATAGATCTAACCCCTTACCAAGTACGGTATGCAGCGAGCAGCAGTTTACCCACGTGATGCAAAATGTAGGTGTAAATAACGATTCGTTTATAGTTGTATACGAAGATGGCGGTTTATTTAGCGCAGCAAGGGCGTGGTGGATGTTTAAAGCTATGGGGCATCACAACGTAAAAGTACTCAGTGGTGGCCTTAAAAAGTGGTTAGAGAGCGGTTACGCCACACAGCAAGGTTATAGCAAATCGTTAGGTAAAGGTGATTTTACGGCAAGCTATAATTCTGCGTGTTTTATCAATAGCCAACAAGTGATTGACGCAATTGATGAGCCCAGCACTGTATTGCTAGATGCACGTGCTTATAAACGTTTTACAGGCGAAGAAAGTGAACCCCGAAAAGGCATGCGAAGTGGGCATATCCCAAATAGTCGCTCGTTACCTTTTATGGATTTACTTAATAAAGGTGAAGCTAAACCACTTGCCGAAATTAAAGCGATATTTAGTGACGTGGTTGATGATGCGCGGCAGTTACAGTTTAGCTGTGGGTCAGGTATTACAGCCTGTGTTTTAGCGTTATTTGCTACTGAATGTGGTTACAGTAATTTAAGCGTTTATGATGGTTCGTGGAGTGAGTGGGGTGCAAGTGATTCATTACCCATCGCCACAGGAGAAAAGTAGATGTGTTGTGGGTTTAGAGCTTGCTCACGTTAAAGCCGCAGCGCCTCTAAACCTCTTTGTAAATAACAGTACTTAAAAATATTATTCACAAGGAGAAGTGAAAGAGAAGAAAATGAGAAGGTAAAAACCAGTGCTTACTCGTATTTGAATACTATTTTTATACAATCGCTTACTCTAAAAGCGCAG
>NZ_JACJDW010000009.1:100083-146116 GCF_014163745.1 Pseudoalteromonas sp. SR44-2
TAACAGTACTTAAAAATATTATTCACAAGGAGAAGTGAAAGAGAAGAAAATGAGAAGGTAAAAACCAGTGCTTACTCGTATTTGAATACTATTTTTATACAATCGCTTACTCTAAAAGCGCAGCGTCTCTAAACCTCTTTGTGAATAACAGTACTTAAAAATATTACTCACAAGGAGAAGTGAAAGAGAAGAAAATGAGAAGGTAAAAACCAATGTTTGCTCGTAGTTGTATTAAATAGCTTTTACTTTTTAAAACCATAAGGGCAGTTTTTACAACCATTTTTGCAGCACGAACGACGCTTTAAAAAGAACCACTTACTAAATACCATGTAACCACTTTGCATAGTGTAGTCGAGCCCTTCAATTAAATTGTCGTTACCTCTAAATTGCTTTGCAAAGTCTATTTGGGTTTTAATAGGTTGTGTATAAACAGCCTCTAAAAAAGTATTTATTTTATTAAGCGTACACTTGCGGCATAAACAACTTGTTGCTGTGATATCAAGCGGTAAAATAGCTGGCAGCTCATTGCACCAACACGCAGATATATCGTCTACATTACACGTTAAAGTACTGTGGCATTGAGTGCAGTTAGGTTCAGTCATTATAATTCTTTTTAGTAACAGTGAGCCAAGAATAACAAATATTATGAATACACAAAAAGCATTAGCTGAATTTATTACATTTGGTGAGCAAAGGGACGAAGCTATATCGGTTATCGTTTCAAGCCCTGCTGATAGCAATAAAACTCATTATACTCTCTCAACCGAGGTTTTAATTGATGTGCTGAAACGCTGTTTAAGTAACGAAATAGACTTAGATGATCTAGAGCTTTGGGCAAACGTAATTGAATCGCGAGATGACATTGATTGTGCTGAGCACGAAGGTTTTATTTATGCGCTCAGTAATAGCGAGCAAATGGGAGAGCTTAATCATCAAAAGCTTGCTCAAATAGTTGCGTTAGTAAAAGTTTGATTTGTTTAAAAAGCGAGGTGTAAAACCTCACTTACAAAAAAACCTCACCTACAAAAAAACCGCACTTCAATTGAATGCGGTTTTTTAAATTGAAGGTAATCGTTTTAAGCGATTATTTATGATATCCCAAGCACGTTTCTACTTCGTTTTTAGAACCTAAAATAACAGCTACTCGCTGGTGGATTGCATCAGGCTGAATATCCATAATACGCTCAGTACCGGTGGAAGCGATACCGCCAGCTTGCTCTACTAACATAGCCATTGGATTTGCTTCGTAAAGTAGGCGTAATTTATTTGGCTTTTTAGGATCTTTGGTGTCGGTAGGGTAAGTAAACAAACCACCACGGCTAAGTACGCGATGCACATCGCCCACCATTGCTGCAATCCAGCGCATATTAAAGTTTTTAGCGCGCGGGCCTGTATCGCCTGCTAGCAAATCATTGATATAGTTTTGCATAGCTGGCTGCCAATGGCGTTGGTTAGACGTATTAATGGCAAATTCGTTTGTATCAGCAGGGATTTCGGCAAAATCTTGTGTAAGTAAAAAGCTGCCTTGTGTTTTATCAAGGGTAAACATACGCGTGCCTTTACCTGTAGTCAGCGCAAGCATTGTTGATGGCCCGTAAAGTACGTAACCTGCTGCAACTTGCTTATGGCCGGGCTGCATAAATATGCTTTGATCAGCAGCGTCAGAGCCTTCAGGCGCTTCCATAATAGAAAATATAGTACCCACAAGTGAGTTAATATCCGTATTTGACGAGCCATCGAGTGGATCAAATGCCACTATAAATTTAGCGTCTGGGTTACCTGCTACTGTGTAGTCTTCTTCTTCAGAGGCGATTGCTTTAACCGTACCTGATTCCAGTAAAATATCTTTTAACAGCTGATTAGATAATACATCGAGCTTTTTTTGAGTTTCACCTTGAATGTTCTCATCAAGGGTTGAGCCTAATACGCCAGAAAGCGCGCCTTGACCAACGCGAAACGAAATTTCTTTACATGCTGCTAAAATTGTTCGAATTAATGATAAAAGTTCTCTTGAACAACCATCTTCAAGTAATACTGGAGGGAGTCTACGCATTCTATTTTCCTGATAACGTGTTAAAACCAATCATAATGTGAGAGAGATTAGCTTAGAGCGCTGAAATTCGTCTTAAATAACTGTATTGTTTAAATAGCACCCTATAATGGGACCACCTAATCGTACTTAAAACACAAATAACAAAGATAAGATTATGAAAAAAATACCACTACTAAGTTACATATTCTTTACTGTGCTGTGCTCTATCATAACTCAAGCGCACGCAGCAATTAAGTCAATTGATGAATTTACTACGCAAATGAATCATTTTCCGGGCTATTATTCGTTTTTTTACGATACCCAAAACGGAAAAGTATATTTAAAAGTTGATAAGTTTGAACAACAATTTTTACTGCAGCAAAGCTTGCCTTACGGTATTGGCTCTAACGACATAGGCCTTGATAGAGGTCAGCTTGGTAATACTCACCTTGTGCAGTTTGAGCGTTTTGGCGACAAAGTAATGCTACGCGCTGTAAATACTTACTATCGTGCAAATACAAGTAACAAGGCTGAACAGCAAAGTATTAAAGAAGCGTTTGCATCAAGTATACTTGCTGGTTTTAAAGTGGTCGCAGAAGATAAAGCCACAGCACTTATTGATTACACGCCTTATTTATTAAGTGATGTACATGGCGTAAGCCGCACGCTTGCTGCACGTAAGCAAGGGAACTTTAGCCTTGATGAATCACGTAGCGCCGTTTATATGAATCGCTCAAAAGCATTTGTAAAAAACACTGAGCTTGAAGCCGTACTTACATTTAAGGGCACAAAACCAGGTGAATTTGTTCGCCAAGTAAGTGCCGACCCTTATGCGCTTACTGTTCATATGCATCATTCACTTATTCAATTACCAGATGATAACTACACACCTCGTAAGTTTAATCCGCAATCAGGTTTTTGGAGTATAGAACATAAAGATTACGCAGCGCCACTTGGTGAGTCTATGTATGTGCGTTATATACCGCGCCATCGTTTAACTAAAAAGGATTCAAGCTTACCTATTAGTGAGCCTGTTAAACCAATTGTTTATTACCTAGATCCTGGCGTTCCAGAGCCCGTTAAAAGCGCTTTGCTTGAAGGTGGAAAGTGGTGGAACGACGCATTTACGGCTGCAGGATATAAAAATGCATTTACAGTAAAAGTGCTGCCAAGTAGTGCCGACCCTATGGATATTCGTTACAACGTCATTCAATGGGTACACCGTGCAACGCGTGGTTGGTCATACGGAAGTTCTGTAATCGACCCACGTACAGGTGAAATACTTAAAGGGCATGTAACACTCGGCTCATTGCGTGTTCGCCAAGATATTTTAATAGCTGAAGCACTCGCTGCTCCTTATTTAAAAGGTAATGAAGTTGCTAAAAACTTACAAGCAATGGCGCTTGATCGCATTCGCCAATTAAGCGCGCATGAAATTGGTCACACGTTAGGTATTTCTCATAACTTTGCTGCATCGGTAGGTGATAGATCCTCAGTAATGGACTACCCACATCCACTACTTAGTTTTAATGAACAAGGTAAGCTTGATGTAACGCGCGGCTATGCAACAGGCATGGGCGTGTGGGATACCCAGGTAATTAAATATGGCTATAGCGATTTTACTAACCAAGATGAAAGCGCAGAACTCGCTGCTATTTTAAAAGAAAATAAAGCCAAAGGCCTTGAGTTTATATCAGATAGCGACGCTCGTGCTAAAGGTGGCGCGCATCCAACAGCTCATTTATGGGATAACGGCACTAATCCTTCGCAGGAACTTTTAAGAGTACTCGACGTACGTAAAAAAGCGCTTTCGCAGTTTGGTATTAATAATATTAAAACGGGCGATTCATTATCGCAATTAGAGGAAAAACTAGTTCCGCTTTATCTGTTTCACCGTTTTCAGGTTGAGGCTGCGGTTAAGCTTATAGCCGGTGTTGATTACGAATACGAAACACGCGGTGACTCACCCGTAAAAGGCGCACAAGTCGTTAATAAAAAAACACAGCAAGAAGCGGTAAACGCTATTTTTGCAACGCTTAAGCCCAGTAACTTATTACTTCCTGAATCTGTGTTATCGCTAATTCCGCCAAAAGCATATGGCGAGTCTAAATCGCGCGAGAGCATAGTTGGGCGCACAGGGTTAACGCTCGATGCAATGGCATTACCCGAGGTTGCAGTGCAGCACAGCTTGTCGCTTTTATTAAATGCACAGCGTTTAAATCGCTTAGCGCAGCAACAAGCGCGTAGTAATGACTTTTATAGTTTAGATGAGTTACTTGAGGAGCTATATAGCCAAGTGTTTAACGTGTCATCACCTAATACAATGACAGGTAAAATCACTCAGCGCGTGCAATTTTTAACAGCAAAAGCTATGGCTGATTTAGTAGCAAGCGATAGTGCAAGCCCTGAAGTGCAAGCGCAGTTACGTTACTACTTAGTTAAGTTGAGTGAAGACTTTAACCAAAACTCAATGCTGAGCCATACAAGTACTGGCGAGAGTGCGTTTAAGCAATATTTAGCTGAGCAAGTAAATCAGTTTTTAATTAAAGGACAATGGCCAAACAACTTTAAAGTGCTGCCAATCCCACCGGGCTCACCAATTTAGAATAAAAAGTAGAAGCGCTTAGTTTTAATCAATTACAAAGCAAAACACCGAGTATATTTATACTCGGTGTTATTTTATTCTAAAACCGAATACGTACTCTAAGACTTTATTTGCACTAAATCGTAATCGGCCATACCAGGTACTATTGCCTGTAAGCGAGATTCGGTTACATCGAGTGCATTTAAACATTCGCAATACTCAGAAGCCTTAAGCTCTAATTGATGTGCCTTTTTTTGTAGCGACTTATCAATTTCTCTTGAGATAATATCCATGCGTTGCCCCATGTCGTTAATGCGATCTTCTATATTACCTTCACGGGATTTAAACGCATCTCCAAGTGATACCAAAATAGCACCTAACGATCCATGAACAGCAGAGTGAATTTGTTGGCTGATCTCTTTAGTAAAAAAGTCATCTATTTGCGAAAGTGATTGAGGGGCTATAAAAAAGAAGTCATCTCCGCGCTTAAACTTATCCATTAGCGCGCGCTCTACATACTGCAGTTGTGTTTTAAGTACTTCAGGTTCTTTGTCTGACATACCTTCAACTACGTGTTCAATAGCGCTTAAACCTAAGTTAACACCATCGGTAGCAAGGTTTACTAATTCGGGGACTGTGTGGCGAATACCATTACTAAACTGTTCGAGTACTTTGCTTTCGTCATCGCTTAAATCAACCCAATAACCGCGAATAAACAGTTGGTTATTGTTATTAATTTGGACACGAGTCTGGCCTTTATCTAATATGCGAATTGCATCGTCAGTAATAATTAAACCATGACGTAATTCAACATCGCATTGGGCTTGAGCAAAGACACTAGTGCTTGAGAGCGCCATGGATAACGCCAATATCGAACGAGATAGAAACGCCATAAACACCTCAAAAAGACTAAAATGGAAGGCGAGTAGGTTAACAAAAAAACAACTTTATGCAAGGGAAAATAAACCTATCAACTATCTCACAGAATAGTTGTATACAGTGCAGCTTGAGTTTTTAGATACGGTTATGTTGGGCAAAATCAACAGTCCAACAAAGGGCTTAATATATAGCTAGAGAGGGTAGAATTGGCTCATAGTAAAATAAGAACACGTGGCTTTGTAATGAAGTTTAAAAAAATACAGCTATTTATATCAATTAAGGCTTAATAGCCGACTCTAAATTCACTCTGGAGTCGGCTCAAAAAACTAAATATTTAGTGTGAAACCACTATTAAGCGAATTGCATCAAGTTGTAACTGCGTTTTTTCAATATACGTAGTTAGGTCGTTACGTTGCTTATCGTAGAAGGTAATTTCTTCTTGGCGAATATTCGGATTAATTTGCTTAAGAGCAACAAGTCGTTCTTGCTCTTCACTGAGTGACGTTTGCATTTTAGCAAGTGACGCTGCGCGAATAACTTCAAGTTTTTCTTGTGCCATATCTTTAGCGGTAGTGATCATTGGGTGGACAGCGCTTTGCAATGCACCGGCAAGTTTACTTGCTGTTTGGCGGCCTACGGCTGATAACTGCTGATTAAAGCCTTCAAATGCCACGTTTTCACCTAGGTTATTACCTGCTTTATCGAGCAATATACGAATTGGTGTAGGCGGTAAAAAGCGACCAACTTGTAATACTTTTGGTGCCATTGCTTCTGCAACAAAAATAAGCTCAACAAAAAAGGTACCAGGCGGTAACTTTTTGTTTTTAAGTAAAGCCACCGATGCGCTACCAAAGTCGTCGTCACAAATCATATCCATGGTGCCTTGCACCATAGGGTGATCCCAACTAATAAAGTGTACATCTTCTTGCGAAAGTGCAGTGTCGCGATCAAAGGTAACCGTCATACCGTCTTCTTTAAGCGATGGGAACGATGCATTTAACATATGTTCCGTTGGCTTTAAGATAATGGTGTTTTCGCCTTTATCTTCTTGGCTTACGCCAAATGTGTCAAACACATTGATCATGTAGCTTGGCAATTCAAACTGGTTATCGAGTTTTTCGATATCAGTCACAAGCGAATCGGCAGCACCTTGACCCGATGAATGTAGCTCTAATAAACGATCTCGTCCGCTTTCCATTTTTTTACGCAGTACTGCATTTTGTTGTGCTACTTGCTCAAGTAATGGATCGAGCTCGTCTTCATCGCAGTTATGCGCAGAAATATACTCAAGTAGGTCATCACGGAACTCTTTATAAAGCATTTGCCCCGTTGTTGATGTAGATTCGAATGCATCTAGACCTTCGTTATACCAACGTAGCAGTACTTCTTGAGCGGTGTTTTCAAAATATGGCACATGAATGTTCACATCTTGTGTTTGGCCTATACGGTCTAATCGACCAATACGTTGCTCGAGCAAATCTGGGTTTAGTGGTAAATCAAACAACACTAAGTGATGCGAGAACTGGAAGTTACGACCTTCTGAGCCAATTTCTGAACACAGTAATATTTGTGCATTATCGTACTCGTCTGCAAAAAATGCAGCAGCGCGGTCACGCTCAATAATAGACATGCCTTCGTGAAATACCGACGCTTTAATTGCTTCGCGTTCACGCAGTATTTGCTCAAGGCTGATAGCTGTTTCAGCTTTAGCACATATAAGCAGTACTTTTTCGCGCTTAAGTGTTTTAAGGGTGTCGATTAACCAATCTACACGTGGATCGAATAAACCCCAGCTTGCGCTTTCGCCTTCAAATTCTTGAAATATTTTTTCAGGAAACAGAGCACGGTGTGCACTTAGTTCAGCATTTTGAATGCCGCCCATGTTACCAAGAACCGACATAGCCGTTTTATACTGTTTTGGCAGTGCCATTGGGTAGGCGTGTAATTTACGGCTTGGGTAGCCGTCAATGCCGCTGCGGCTATTTCTGAATAATATACGACCTGTGCCGTGGCGATCGAGTAGCATGTTAAGTATTTCTTTACGCGCTGGTAAATCACCTTGCTGTGCTTTTTCAAGAATATCAGTAATGTCGGTTTCTTTTAATAACTCAATTAGCGTGGCTTTGGCTGCGTCGTCCAGAGCTTGCTCTTGCAGTAATTGATTTGCCGCTTGCGCTACGTCTTTATAATTTGCTTCTTCTTCTTTAAACACGTCATAGTCGTAAAAACGATCCGGATCGAGTAACTGTAAACGTGCAAAGTGGCTGCTGTGACCAAGTTGATCAGGCGTTGCGGTAAGCAAAATAAGGCCCGGAATATCCTGGCTAAGCTCTGCCATACGTTGATACTCTGAGCTTGGTTTGCCGTTATTTATACTTAGGTGGTGGGCTTCATCTATTACTAAAAGATCCCAATCAGCAAGCGTTGCTTGTTCAAACCAACGTTTTTTCTTGGTTAAAAACTCAAGGCTGGTAAGTACTAGTTGCTCTGTATCAAATACGTTTGGAGAATCTGCAAACGCTTCGTCGCAGCGCTCTTCATCAAAAATAGAAAAGCGTAAGTTAAAGCGGCGTAGCATTTCTACTAACCATTGGTGTTGTAGATTTTCTGGCACAACAATGAGTACGCGGCTTGCACGGCCACTAATAATTTGTTGATGTAGTATCATGCCCGCTTCAATTGTTTTACCAAGGCCTACTTCATCTGATAAAAGTACGCGTGGGGCAAAACGTTTACCCACTTCTTGGGCAATATAAAGCTGGTGCGGAATAAGATTAGCACGCTGACCAATTAAGCCTTTAATAGGCGATTGCTCACGTTCAAATTTATGTAACCACGTTTGGTAGCGAAGTGTGTAGCGATCAAAACGATCTACTTGGCCTGCAAATAAACGATCTTGTGGTTTATTAAACTTAATAAAATGATCTAAAAAGGTCTCTTTAAGTTTAGCTGTTTCGCCATTATCAACACGGGTGCCATGATAACAAAGTAACTCGCCTTGTACTTCAATAGACTCTACTTCTAATTCCCATTCTTCAACGCTTTTGATCACATCGCCAGGATTAAATGCCACACGGGTAACAGGTGCCTCTGCACTAGAATAAACACGGTTTTCACCACTGGCAGGAAATAATATGCTGACCTGACGGCCTTCAATGGCAACAACGGTGCCTAATCCTAAATCTGACTCTGTATCACTGATCCAACGCTGACCTAAGGAAAAATTCATGTATGTCTCGTCTATGATGAAAAAGGCGGCTATGTTACCTGTAAGCTAACACCACTGCAAGGCGCTATTTGGCTCACTTTTAATTAATTTTGTAAGTGTTAATTATTACTATTAAAACAGCTTGTTTATGACTCTTTTTTAGGTAAATCAAAACTAATTACAGTTTGTAATAAAACGGACTTTTATGACAAATAGACTAAACTTACATTATGCCTTAGCAATTAAGTATTGCAGGTTTAAGTTTTGCCCGTTTTACTTAGTTATTTTGGTATAGCATAAAAATCATAAAACGTAAGGAAAGTGCTATGGAAAAAGCTTCGAACCTTGAAAGTAAAATGTATGTGCTAGATACCAACGTACTACTTCACGAACCACTCGCTTATTTGTCTTTTCAAGAGCATGACGTTGTAATTCCGATGACGGTGCTTGAAGAACTTGACCATATAAAAGACAGGAAACACGACGTAAGCCGTGATGCGCGCGTCGCTATTCGTGGATTAGATGAAGTACTTAAAAATGCAACGCCTGAGCAAATGCTACAAGGCGTGGCGCTGCCGAGTAACAAAAAGGCAAAAGCGAGCTCTGCCGGTACCCTCATTATTGTAAACGACCATTTATTTGCCGACTCCATTTCTGGTTTGCCTGGTAACGAAAACGACCATCGTATTATCAATTGCGCCGTGTACTTACAAAAGCAGCACAGTGATTCAAAAGTAATACTTGTTACAAAAGATATAAACATGCGTTTAAAAGCCAAAGGCGCCGGGCTTAAATATGTTGAGGATTATCGTACCGACCAACTTATTGACGATATAAGCCTACTCACTAGTGGTTATAAAAAAATTGAAGGGGATTTTTGGGATCATGTAGGGGAGTGTAATACGCAGCAGCACGGACGCGATACGTTTCATCATGTGCCTAAAAACTTAATACCAGATGTATTTTGTAATGAATATTTACTTGATGGAGGGGAGCATTTTGCGGCGCGCGTTAAATGCTACGATGACGAGCACATAACGCTCAAAGATATTGGTGTTGAGCGTTTAATGCATCAACAAGCATGGGGCGTTAAGCCCAAAAATATTTATCAAGGGATGGCATTAGATGCATTACTGGATACAGGTATTGAACTTGTTATTTTAACAGGACCAGCAGGGTGTGGTAAAACCTTGTTAGCACTTGCCAGCGCCCTTGAAATGGTCATCGAAAAAGGTATTTACGATAAAGTAATAGTTACCCGTAATACGCCAGAAATAGCAGAGTCTATAGGCTTTTTACCAGGCACGGAGGAGGAAAAAATGGCGCCATGGCTTGCAGCTATCACTGATACGCTGGAGGTATTGCACAAAGGCGACGAAAACCCAATATCGAGTCGAAATTACATAATGGAGAAGGCTAATGTACAGTTTAAATCGGTTAACTTTATGCGCGGGCGTAGCATTCAAAATGCGGTGGTAATTTTAGATGAGAGCCAAAATTTAACGGCATCTCAGCTTAAGACGATTATTACTCGCTGCGGCGAAGGTACTAAATTAATTTGTACAGGTAACTTGGCGCAAATAGATAGTAACTATTTAACGCCAGTAACATCGGGCTTGACGTACATAGTAGAGCGCTTTAAAAACTTTGAAGGCAGCGCAACAATAAACCTCAACGGTGTTGTGCGTAGTCGCTTAGCGTCATTTGCAGAAGAAAATTTATAACTTGCGCTTAACAAATTGGCTCGATAGTCTATCGATTGATTTTCGAGCCAAATGGCAGGCAGTACATTGAATTTTTTACCTCTGAAGCATTATTATCGTTCATTATTTATTGCGCTGTTAGTGCCATTGATTGTCGCTTTTTTACTGTGCTTGCACTTATATAATATAAAGCTTGAGCGGACGGTTGAAAAACGCCAAGCTGATTTTACAAATGTTTCAGCACAGGTTACTCACGGGATGGACTCGGTGAGTAATCTACTTACCACCATGTTTAACTTATACGAGCAAGCGACTTATCCCAAAATAAACCAAGATTTGCTCGAAGGCATAAATCAATATGATGGTTACTATTATCGTCATTTTATTGATCAAAGTACGGAAATTGTAGGTAAAGGTGAGTTTGCGTTATCTGCTAAGGCATTAATGCAGTGGCAGCAGGCTATTACATTAGGGCCTTCGTTTAATACAACGCTTGCGTTAATGCAGTCATTATCTGCTGTAGCGTATGTTGATGATAATGGTTTTGCTTATGTAAGCAGGCACAACAAAAGCCAAAGTTTAATGCTTACTGAAATTTTAAATGGAAAATTTAAGCCAAAATTTGCGCAAAACAAACTTACTTCAAGCCCTATTGTTAAAGTGAATGACAATTCGTATTTTGCTATTGGTCGACAACGAAGCACAGGCTCAGCCGATTACATTATTTTAATTTATGATGTTCAAGCAATTTCTGGATGGTTAAAAAAGGTGTCACCGAACAGTGGTGAATACGTTTTTATGAACCAATCGCATCAAATTATTGCCAGCTCTAAACAGATAATAGAGCAAGCAACTGCGTTAAATAATTATTGGCCAGACTTGGCCGAGCATCAGAGTCAAAAAACAGTATTAACTAGTGATAGTAATTACTTTATGCAGCCTATGGATGAGTTACCTATTCACGCAGCATTTTACGAGCACAAACCCCAATTAATAAGCTCAATTAAGTATGAGATATTACTAGAGTTTACATTTTTAACGCTATTTTTAAGTATTATGTTTGGCGTGTTTTTTTGGTTAAGTCAGCGCATTTTTATAAAGCCGATGACTCACTTAATGTCATACCTTGAGAGTAACGGTACACAGCCCCAAGAGCAGCTAAATTACAAAGTACCATTGAGCTGGCAACCTTGGTTTTCTAAAGTGAAGCGTGTATTTAATAAAAACAAACAGTTAGTTGATTCATTACAAAGTGCAAATAAAGCTCTGGACGACCAAGTTCAGCTGCAATCAGAAAAACTAAGCCGCAGTTACGAAGCGAAAGAGCGCCACTTAGCTTTACTCAACACTATGCTAAACAGTGTGCCAGATCTTATTTACTTTAAAAACATTGATGGATCATTCTTAGGATGCAATAGAGCATTTGAGGCGTATATCGGTAAAGATCAAACTGCATTAGTTGGTAAATATGTGGATGATTTAGGTGACAATGATCAGCAAATAAATGCGCTTGAAAAACAAGTATTACAAAACAGAAATAGTGTTGAACAGCGAATAGAAACCGATACAAAATCGTATCAACTTACTATTGCACCTTTTTATAACGAGCACCAACACCTGTTAGGAACCATGGGCATTGGTCGCGATATTACCGAGCAGCAACAAACATTATTGGCCTTAAAATCATCTGAATCTAAATTTAGAAGTGCAATTGAATTTGCGGCTAACTGCGTGGTTTTACTCTCGCTTGAACACACCATATTGCAAGTAAATAAAGCAGCAAGAAAGCAGTTTTCTGATCAGCCAGTACTAGTTGGGGAGCAGTTGAAAGCATTATTTGATGACTCCCAATGGCAGCAAATAAAAAGCACTTTAGCGCAATTGCTAGATGACAAAAAACGCGTATACCATTTAACGCTTGCTCAAGGGGGCTTAACAAGCTGGTTGCAACTAAGTGTATCGCTTGTCTGGGATGAAAACCGCGATCCAGCTTATTATGTTATACACATTCAGGATGTGAGTGCATTAACTAAATCAAAACTAGATGCCGAACGAGCAACCCTAGCTAAAAGCCGCTTTATAGCCAATTTAAGTCATGAAATACGTACCCCTTTGAACGCTGTTTTAGGGTTGCTTGATATGTTAATTGAGCAAGGCTTAACGCAAAAGCAATTACAACAAACAGATCAAGCTAAGCATGCAGCACAAAGCTTGTTATTAATGCTTAATAGAATGCTTGATTTTGCACGTATTGAAGGTTCGCAAACCGATTTAAAACAAGCGTCTTTTAGCATGGTTGAGCTGGTGGATATTTGTGAAAGCTTAACGGCTCCATTGTGCGAAGGAAAAGGTATTGAATTTGTTATTGATATTGACCCGCTAATAGCACCTGATTTGATATGCGACAGTATACGTTTGCAGCAAATATTAGGTAACTTATTAACTAATGCCGTTAAGTTTACAAAAACAGGTTCCATTACTTTAAAAATGGAACTTATTGAAAGCGATAGCCTAGAGCAACAGCATATTTGCTTTAAAGTAATCGATACTGGCATGGGTATAGATGAAGCTGATCAAAGTCGCTTATTCGACGCTTTTACTCAAGGTGATGAATCTTCAACACGCATACACCAAGGGGTTGGGCTAGGTTTAGCTATTGTTAAACATGCAGTATCGTTAATGGGTGGGGAGATTGCTTTAAAGAGTAAAAAAGGCCACGGCAGCGAATTTTATTTCAGTATTAGCTTTTTAGTTGATACCACTAAAAACACAGTGTTACCGACTAATACATTGGCTATTTTATCTGATCAAAGTAAAGAGCTTAAGCAGGTGACAAATGCATATAACGAACTTGCTAATATTAATTTAGATGAGGTACTAAAATACCCAATTAAGCTCTCTAATACTCAAAAAATAATAATTGATGCAGCTGACTTACCTGCACTTTTAAATGTTGAAGCGATTAATGATTCGTTATCAGCTAAAGAAACATCGGTAATTATTATTAATCATCAGCACACACTTAATTTACCGACAAGCGAGCACTTAGCTGCGCATCACGTTAAAGCATCGGCATTAGGGCAAAGGCTATTTAGTTTGAACTCTCAGCAAAAGCCTATAGTTAATACAAGTGCCGCAGTTCACAGTGCAACTGAAAGTAAAGCTGATATATCGGGTCTACTTGTATTAGCAATTGATGATAATCAGCTTAACTTAGAAATAATTAGCAGTGTTCTGCGCCAAGCAAATGTAAATGTTGTTACGGCTTTAAGCGCATCAATTGGTATGGAATTATTGCAAGTTTTAAAGCCTGACTTAATATTGATGGATGTGCAAATGCCGAAAATAGATGGCTGTCAAGCAACCGCTTTGATTCGTCAACAGTTTGACGCAAAGCAACTGCCTATTTTTGCTTTAACGGCTCATTGCGAGCCTGCTGATGTAGAGCGTTCTTTAAAGTGCGGCATGAATAAACATTTAACTAAACCGGTTGTTGCTAAAGTACTTATTGATGCAATTGCTGATTTAAACTTAGTTAAACCAAGCTTTTTTGAAAAATCATTTGCTTTAACGCAGTTTAGTATGGATGAAAAGCTACTTAATACGATGATTGATAAGTTTGCTAGCTTGTGTGAAACCCAGCTATCGCAACTAGAAGAAACAACCAATAAGAATGATTTGGTACGTTTAGTGCATAGTATCAAGGGGGTAGCTGGTAATTTAGGTTTTAGACGATTATCACATTGTGCTTTATTGTGTGAAAGAACGCTTAAAACAACTAATAAGCCTATTGAGATTACACTACAAGAGCTTATCATACAGCTAGAACAGGTAATTGTTTTTATAAAAGGGCTAGGGGTTAGGGATGTCGAAAAGAGCTAAAGTACTTATTGTGGATGATGATCCAATCAACAGATTAGTACTTGAAAAAACACTTAAAGCAGAACACGACGTGTTCTTAGTTGAAAGTGGTGAAAAAGCACTGACCTTTGTAAAAACAGCGCAAGTTGATTTAATAATCCTTGATGTAATTATGCCTGGAATTGACGGCTATCAAGTACTTGTGGAGCTTAAAGAAAACCCAATAACTCAGTCTATTCCTATTATATTTATATCAGCCAATCGTAGCCATGATGATGAAGCAAAGGGCTTAGAGCTCGGTGCAATGGACTACATAACCAAGCCATTTAGTCCTTCTATTGTTCGCGTTAGAGTGCGCAACCAACTCCTCATAAAGCAAAAAAATGATTTGCTAGAAATGCTAGCTTCGATAGATGGCTTAACTGAAATACCAAATAGACGCTACCTTGATGAAAACTTATCTCGAGAATGGCGCCGCAGCAAACGAAGTGGCACACCGCTATCGGTGTTACTAATGGATATAGATCATTTTAAACGTTATAACGATTGCTATGGACACCGTGCTGGCGATGAGTGTTTAAAGAATGTTGCGCAAGCACTTGCAGCTCAATGTGAACGTGGCAGTGACTTTATTGCTCGTTATGGCGGCGAAGAGTTTGCAGCTGTGCTCCCCGGAATTGATAGGCATGAAGCTATGGAGTTTGCTAATAAATTACGCAATGCTGTAAATGCTTTGAATATAGAACATAAAGCTTCATTAAATGCCGACCACATCACTATAAGTATAGGTATTGCCACTACACAAAGTGGTAAAGTATATGCTGAGCAAGCATTATTAGAAGAGGCAGATTTAGGCCTATATGCCGCTAAAGATGCAGGGCGAGATAGAATAGTCGCACGCTAAAAACTTAATATACAAAAACGCCAATATTTATATATTGGCGTTTTTAGTATCAAACTGCTTTTTATTAGTTACTGCGTGATCATACCTAAAGCGGTATCACCAATGCCCACTAACTTATCATTTTTAAATACAAGTGGCGTACATTCATCTTTTGTTGTTTTTGAATCTGAATGCTTGCTATGCGTTACATAAAAAAGTACTTGGTATACATCGTCATCTTTTTTTAAGAGCTCTGTAAAATTAGGCGTTTTTAATTGCGTTAAAACAGATTGGTAGCTGCTATCCATTTTTAGCTCTGATATAACTTCACGATTATTTTTATGCTGTGCTTGCCAGCTTGATGAGTTTTTCCCTGCCCAATGAGTCTCAGCTTCACCATCTGACACGGCAATAACACAGCCTGTTAAAAATGGAGCGATTAAAGCGGCTGCTAAAAGTGATTTTTTCATTTTTATTTACCTTAATAAGATTTTTAATTGGTTATTAACTGTATTAAAGCAAAGAGTAGACCATATTGATAAGTTTTTATAAATCAGTTTGTTAAGTGATTTTAGCTGTTTTTATCTAATAAAATATTAAATATATTAGTAAAAACAGCCATTTTTTAGCTTATTTGATTACTACAATAAAATGATTAAACCAAGCGGTTGCGTGATTCACCTTTAGTAAATGCCGCAATATTCAAACTTACTTCATTAATTAAACGCACAATAGATTCAGTACTTGCCCATGCAATATGTGGAGTAAGTAATAAGTTATTGCCTGTGTAATTAGCAAGTGGATTTGAAGTTTCAGCAGGTTCTTTAGTTAGTACATCAACACCCGCTCCAGCAATTAGGTTTTGCTTAAGCGCTGTTGCTAAGTCGGCTTCGTTAATAATACCACCACGTGCTGTATTAATAATTATAGCGCTTGGCTTCATCATTTTAAGCTCATTAAGTGCGATTAAATCACGTGTTTCATCTGTAAGCGGGCAGTGTACGCTGATTATATCGGCTGTTTTAATGACGTCTTCAAAAGGCGTACGACCATCGCGACATTTAACCCCTTTACGCTCTGCAACAATAACATTAGCGCCAAATGCCTCAGCCACTTTAGCAACGCCTTTGCCTAGCGTACCGCCGCCTATAATGGCAAATGTTTTACCTTGCAAGTCGTTAAAGCTGTAATCGAGTATGCAAAACATTTCACTTTTTTGCCATGCGCCTTGCTGGCAATCCGCCTGATAGCGGTGGGTGTTACCCAGTAAGTTAGTAATTAAAGAAAATGTATGTTGAACAACTGAAGGGGTTGAGTAGCCAGCTACATTAGTTACGGCAATACCAAATTCTTTAGCGGCTTCTAAATCAACATTATTAGTACCGGTTGCGCTTACGCAAATTAATTTCAGCTGTGTTAGCTGACTAATTGTATCGCGATTCAAAACTGCTTTATTAGTAATTAATACATCAGCGCCTTGGCAATGCTCAATAACTTGCTCTGGGCTGGTAAGTTCATAAGTCGTTAATTTACCAAGTTGTTCTATACACGAAAGAGATGTTTTAGCTAACGTTGCGTTATCAAGAATAGTAATGTTCATTATGAGCCCTAAAATAAGTGGATCTGAAAGAGTTAAAATCGTAAAAAAGAGGCTTACGATCCATCAAAAATCTAAAATATGGGCTTAAGGTACTACGAAAGAAAGGCTTTGTTAATGCTATTACTACCAAATGATTAGAGGGCTATGTAGTAGTGGTCTGCCCACTAGCAGATTGAGAACATGGTATTTTGCTAGACTGATCAGTTTTTTTGCACTTATAAGCAAGCCTATGGTCATAGAAGGTAATTAAACTCGCCTTTAAAGCAAGTTGCTAAAATAAAAAATCGTTTTTTTGGTTATTTCGCATTTTAGATTGGCTGAGTTATAATCGGATATAGACATAAACGGTGCGCTTTAGCGTGCCGTTTTTTAACATTGTAGATGTAGTAATGAGTGAATTAGAAGATAAATACGCAGATATACGCCCATACAACGACGACGAAGTTGCGGCGTCGCTTACACGTTTGATTAACGATGATGCGTTTATTGATGTAATAGCAAAGTATAATTTACCGCGCTTTTTATCGGCAGTGCCTTTTATTGCACGTCCAATGGTAAGAAGTCAGTTACGCAAAAAATGGGGCAAAGTAAGCACCGTTGAAGATGTGCAAAATGAAGTGGCGCAATACTTAGATAAACTAGTGAAGCGCACCACATCAAAAGTTACCTTTTCTGGGCTAGATCAGTTAGACGCTAATCAGGCCTATTTATTTATTTCAAACCACAGAGACATAGTGCTTGATCCTGCATTAGTTAATTGGGGTTTATATCAGCATAAAATGAAAACAGTGCGTATTGCTATTGGCGATAATTTATTGCAAATACCTTACATTACTGAGCTTATGCGTTTAAATAAAAGTTTTATTGTTAAGCGCTCTGCTAAAGCACCAAAAGAAATGTTAAAAGCATTAACCCAGTTATCGTCATATATCTATGACTCTTTAATCGGTGGAAATTCTATTTGGATTGCACAAAAAGAAGGGCGTGCAAAAGACGGTTTTGATCAAACAGATCCTGCCCTTTTAAAAATGTTGCAATTAAATGGACGTAAACAAAAGAAAGAATTTGGCGATTATATTAAAGAGTTAAAAATAGTGCCTGTTTCTATTTCTTATCAATATGAACCGTGTGCAATTGCTAAGGCTAAAGAGCTTTATCATAAACAGCATCATGGTGAATATATTAAGTCAGCGGGTGAAGATATTGCCAGTATTGTTGAAGGTTTTAGTTCAGCTAAAGGGCATGTGCATTTAGCATTTGGACAACCAATCGAATCTAAATGTGATAGTGCTGAAGAGCTTGCTAAAACAATTGATAGGCAAATTGTAGATTCGTTTTATTTGCACCCAGGTAATTACATTGCTGGTGGCTGTAAAGAGGCGGTAATAGACTCTCCAGATACAGCGACGTTTGAGAAGCGTTTAGCCTGTGTACCAGAAGAGTTAAAACCGTTAGTGCTGGCCATGTACGCTAAGCCATTTCACCGTAAAACAGAGATAAATACCAATAGCTGTGAGTATTAATACTCCCAGCTCAACAAAACTAAGCAGCAATTAAATTGCTGCTTTTTTTTTGCTCAAAAATAACGCTATACTAATACCTCCTCTTCAACTGGGCGGTACTTATACATGCAACAAATTGAAATATTTGATATTCCAAGTCCTTGCAAAAGTATTTGCTTAGTTAACAACAGAGGGTATTGCAAAGGGTGTTATCGTAGTCGCGATGAGCGCTTTTCGTGGAATACCTTATCGAACGACCAAAAAAAGAAGGTGCTTAGTTTGTGCCAGCAGCGCTACAAGCGCTACCTTCAAAAAAAGCAGCAAAATGCAGTGCCAAGCACGCAGGCGCAGCAGCAAGGGTTCGACTTTTAAAAGCTTAATCCATATTTGGCTCTTAGTGCGTACACAGTGCCATTGTTAGTTAGGTTAATTAATGACATTTTAAGCTTTTCTACTAAGTTTTCATTACGTTTATTTAAATAATGATAAAGCGGATAAGTATTCAACACTTCTTTTACAAAACAGCCTTGAGGTGACGGGAGCTCATTATTTTGCATTATAAAGTTAATCATTAAGGCTCCCTGTACTTTTTTCTGAGCAAGCAAATTAAGTTGGGTATTCATGCTTTTAACTTTAATAATATTCCCTGCAAACTGTGTGCTTGCTAAATAATGTTCTTGCACAGGGTAGCCATCAACGATTGCGACGCTATCGAGCTGTTCTAAACTGTTAGGTAAACAGTTTTTATATAATACTAAGTCAAACTTAAATAGCTCATAATCGACTCTAATTAAGTTTTCGTAATTTTCTTCAACGCTTGCATCTCTTCCTAACTGGCCATCAAGTACGCCATTATTTGCAGCGAGCAAAGCATTTTGGTGACTAAAATCGATTATATGTATTTTAAAACCGATATCTGCGTATGCTAACTTTAATAGCTCTAAGGCATAATCAGCTTGAGGTGTACTTTGCGGACGATTAAAAGTGAGGTTGTATTGATGACTAAAACAAGAGGCACTAAAAAATAAATTTACCAATAATAACAAGATACTAAAATGTCTATTCATTATCAGTTCCAATTACTACAGAAATAAATAAAATAAGACGCGTATAATAACAAGGAGATTACCTCTTGCCCAGTTTAGCGGGGGAATCAAATAATCTTAAAAGCGAATGAGGAAGTATTGTGAGTTTTAATTTATGCCTATTACCACGTGAAGAAAAATATCAAATTCAGTTAGATTATGAAGCGTCTTTTTGGGCGTATCAAATTAAGCGTAATAAAAAAACGAGAGAGCAAGTTTACAACACAATCCACAGCCGCCCAGTGGCAGAGCAAATGGTTTTGAAACAAAAATTTGAACAGTATTTAGCGCTAATGCTTAGCTAAATATCGATATAAAAATGTATAAAGTTGAAGTGTTAAATGAACTAAAAACCCCACTTGTGAATAAATTCTACAAAAAGCACAGCGTAAGAGGGCGTGCTAATAAACAAGATAAGGTATGGGTTACTTACTATAATAATGAAATAGTGGCAGCATGTAGGTTACAAGATAAAACAGAGTTTTTATTTTTATCTACCATGTTTGTTGCGCTGGAACATCGCGGTAAAGGGATTGCAAAACAATTGCTTTCAACACTCTTAAAGTCGCAAAATAGAGAGATAAAGACCTTCGCATATGAAAACGTAGCTGATTTATATTGTGCTATTGGTTTTAACCAGGTGTTAACATATACTCTTGCTTTACAAGTACTTTTTGATACTTACAAACATCGAAATATAGTCGCTCTAGAGTACCCATAATAATAAATAATAATATGGAATAAGCATGAGTAAATACGTTAATGGGATCATTAGTTGCTTTGTAGTTTTAATAACTATTCTAAGTTGCCAAGTAGGGGCACAAGTAAAACGTTTATCTCCTAGCGAAGGCTTATCGCAAAGCTACGTTAATACAATGCTTATAGACACTAACGGTTACCTTTGGCTTTCGACAGAGGCCGGGCTTAATCGTTATGATGGCTATCAAGTTATTCCAATAAACGGCCCTAATGGTGAGTTAGAAGAGGCGATCATCGATCGTATTTACCAAGACCCTCAAGGGCACATTTGGATAGCCTCTTTACTTGCAGGCCTATTTAGATACGACCCCGTAACAGATTCATATCAGCAATTTCTAGAAAAACCTACCAGTGAAGAAGAAATTATCAATCAGTCTGTTTTTAGTATGGTGGCCGTTGATAAAAAAACACTTTGGATTGGGCGAGGCCGCGACTTTGCAAAGCTTGATATCGCAACCGGAAAAATAACAACTATTTTTGAGCTGCCTGCTAAATATAAAAATACCCTTGTGAGAAAGCTGTTTGCCTACAATGGTTATATATTTATAGGTACAAGCCATGGTGCATACGTATTTGATATTGCCACAGAGCAAGTTAGACCCCTACAGCACTTAAAAGGTGAAGCTGAGCATATTTACCAAAATAATGTTAAGTCTTTCGCATTAGGTGAAAATAAACAGTTGTTAGTAGGGGCGGTACAAGGCTTATACGAAGTTGATATTAGTAACTTATCAAAAATGTTTGAACGCCCAGATTTACCTTTTAAAAGTAAAGTATTACTAAGTGACTTAAATGTTTGGAGCATAGTAAACGAACACGGAACAATAGATTTAGCTACCGACAAAGGCTTGTTTAAATTTGATTTAAACACAAAAGAGATGATTAAAAATACTCGAATAGCCAAAAGTAAGTACACACTTGCCGATACCAGTATTATTGATATGGCTAAAGATAAATCGGGTGGTACATGGGTTGCGACTAAGACTGATGGAGCGTTTTACTTATCTCACGACAGCTATCATTTTAATAATGTCGATGGCACTTTGCTCGGGGGGGATGGTTTATCACATCACTCTATCTGGGGGATTACCGAATATAAAGACAAGCTTTGGCTTGCAACGCATAACGGTATTACTGAGGTTGATTTAAAAACAAACATTGGTAAAGCTTATTTAAAAGACTACAAAGTCGACTTACTCACCACTGAGTTTACCGTATATGAAATAACGCCCTATAAAGATAATTTATGGCTTTATACAAACCGTGGTGTATTTATTTTTGACCCTGTAACGCATCAAGTTAGCGAACCAAAAGTGCATAACCCTGCTGATCAAGAGCTGATTACTGGTAGAGTGCATGGCGTTACACTAATGCCAAATGGCGATCTATACTTTGTGCACTCAGATCATGGGGTATTTATATACAATATAGATTCTCAAGTAATAACGCGTCTGGGTGGCCAGTTTGACCAGTTTGAACCCTTTTTAGCTCATGGCTTTTTACCCGCGTTGAGCAATAAGCCAGACTCGCCACTATTTTTTAATGCTGGAATTTTATATCAAGTAAACCCAAGTGATTTAGCACTTAAAATGATTTACAAAGTGCCAAAGCAGCACGAAAACGTAGCCATTAGCGTGCTTTCTTATTTAATTGATAACAACAATATATTGTGGATATCACTTTCTAATTTTGGCTTGATAGGCCTTGACGCATCTACTTATCAATTAGTACATACAATCGATCTAGAGAAGAATAAATTAGGCACATTGCTTTACGATATGGTGCTAGATGATGATGGCATGATCTGGATGAGTAGCCATAAAGGCATTTGGCGATTAAACCCTGAAACACTTCATTTCCAACAATTTTCTACGTCAGAAGGGCTACTCTCTGCTGAGTTTAATAGTAACGCCATGGCACAGCTTAAAGATGGCCATATTGCGTATGGTAGCTTAAAAGGTTTTACCTATTTTCACCCAATGGAAAACCAAAATTACCAATCACTTATTGATCACGTAAATATTACGCGAGTTGATTTAATGTCACGAGATCTATCGCTTGATTTAAAACAGCCGCTCAACGAGGTTGTGTTAAACCATGATGATATAGGGCTTGAAGTGGCATTTTCTGCCATGGCATTTAGCAATCAAGAACGCATCATTTATGAGTATCAACTCGATAACGGACAAAAAAGTTATACTCGAAATAACAACCGCGTATTGTTTCCAAAATTGAATCCAGGTAATTACCAATTAAAAGTTTGGGCTAAAGACCCCTTGACTGGCGAATATACCTCGCCTGCTATTTTAAAAATAAAAGTAAAGTATCCGCTTTGGCGTGCACCTTATTTTATGGTGCTTTACGCCATGCTGTTTATTGGTTTTGTTGCTATGTGGGTTATGCGCCGTAATAAAATTCAGCGTATTTTATTGGCAGCAAATAAAGAAAGTAAAGAAAGCGAAGCGCGTTTAAAATTAGCACTTGAAGGCAGCGAATCGGGTGTCTGGGATTGGGAGTCGAGCAACCCAAGCATTTACCAACCTCGCTTAGCGAGTGAGTTAAGCTACGAAAATGAAAGCGTAAGCCTTGATGAATATTTATCTAAAATTCATCCGCAGGACAAACAGCTATTTCGCTTAGAGTGGCTTGAGTTTTTATCTACCGATAAAGGTTACTTTAATTGTACCTACCGCCTGCGCCATGCAAAAGGCTATTGGCGCTGGTATAAGGACTTTGGAAAAGTAGTTGAGTGGGATGATAAAACTCCACAAAAAGTAGCGGGTACTTATACAAATATGACCCGTGAGATGGTGTTTGAAGAACACGCTTTACTATTTACGGCAGCATTTGAGCAAACACGTGATTGGGTGTTTATACTCGATAAAAACTTAAATATTCGGGCTTCTAATAAATCACTGCAAACCGCCTTTAATTTCTCCGCAGAGTCGTTATCTAGCCGGACTTTAAATTTAGGTATATCGCGCAGCAATCGTTTTGATTATTTACGCATTATGCAAAAGCTATCTGTTGGGGAGCATTTTTCGTGTGAAGACAGTGTGGTTTTAGCTAATGGTGAGTCGCGTCATGTACTTGTGAAAATAAGTGCAGTAGCCGATAACGAGCAGCGCCTTAATAGTTATGTCATTATTTTAACCGATATAAACGCACAAAAATCAGCTGAAAATGAGCTGCACTTATTGGCCAACTACGATGCCTTAACTGGGCTGCCAAATCGTACATTATTTAATGACCGCGTTGAACACGCCCTTGAACAAGCAAAACTGCATGGATGCAAAGTGGCTTTGTTACATATCAATATTAAACGTTTTAAATACTTTAATGACTCATTAGGGCACGAAGCGGCTGATGAGCTAATTAAAGAAGTTGCTGAGCGCTTAAAGTGCTCTTTGCGACCATCGGATAGTGTTGCGCGATTTGGTGGCGATGAGTTTGTTGTGTTAGTAGAGGATATTCATCAGATAGAGCAAGTACTTATAATATGTACTAAGTTGATGGATTGCGTGAATCAAAATATTGCGATTAATGGTCAAGTTGTAAACGTTAATTTAAGTATTGGTGTGTCGATATCGCCAGATGACGCAGAGCAAGGCCCCGCACTTTTAAAAGCTGCGAGCATAGCGTTATATCATGCAAAAGACTCTTTAGAAGGGCGTTATCAGTTTTATAAGCAAGAGATGAACCAGCATGTTCAAAGAGCGCTGCATCTTGAATCTCAGCTTACTAGAGCGTATCGAGAAGAAGAGTTTTGTAATTACTATCAGCCTATTATTAATGCTAAGAGCCAAAAAACAGAAGGCTTTGAAGTGCTGCTGCGTTGGCCCGAAAATAAACTAGTACAAACTCAAGAGTTTTCGCTGGCTGCAGAGGGGATAGGCTTAATTACAAAAATTATGCTGCAGACCTTTGCGCGCGCTTTATTGGAGTTAAAAGAGTGGCGAAAAGCCTCACCTAACCTGTATTTATCTATTAACTTATCAGCACTAGATTTTGAGTTTAAAGACCTTGTTCCTGAAATTAGAAGAGCGTTAAGTAAAGCGGGTGTATCGTCTGAGGCAATTGTTTTTGAAATAACCGAATCAATATTAATGCGTGATTCAAAAGAAGCGCTGCATAGCATGGAACAACTTAAAAAGTTGGGTTGTAGATTGTACATGGATGATTTTGGTACAGGTTACGCATCACTTACCTATTTAAAACGTTTTCCTATTGATGTACTCAAAATAGATAGAAGCTTTGTACAAGACATAGGCATAGACTCTGATGATGAGGCCATTATCCAATCAACACTCGCGCTTGCAGATAGTTTAGGCAAAGAGTGTGTAGCTGAAGGCGTAGAAAGCTCGCATCAACTTGCTTTTTTAAAGGCGAGAGGGTGCAAGCATTTCCAAGGGTATTTATTTAGTAAACCGGTACCTAATACCGAAGTACTCGCGCTTATTAATCGCGATTGGAGTGATATATTCAATTGAGAATAGTCGCACGGATTTAGGGTCTTTTACCGCAGTGTCTGCAAAACAAATGGCTGTTATGCTCATTTAACTGCGTTTTAATGGCCTTATTAGCTTCAAGTTTACTCAAGCCTAGCTTATGGCGTAGCTCTTCTAGGTGTACTTGTTGGGTGTCATTAAGTGTGCCATCTTGAATTGACTCGTGCACAGCGTCTTCAAAAAACTGACGGCGTTTACGTATTTGTTCTGAAAAACTAGACGCCAGTAAACCGGTAGGTATTGCAACCATTCCCATGCTCAGTAGTGTAATAACCCCGCCGAAAAACTTACCCAATGGCGTTATAGGTACTACATCGCCATAACCAACGGTTGTTAGTGTTGCCATTGCCCACCACATAGCCGCAGGAATAGAGCCAAATTTATCGGGTTGTATGTCGTGCTCAATTAAGTAAATTCCGCATGAAGCTAAAATAAGCACGACGGCCATAATAAAAAAAGCAGCCATTAATGAACTACCTTCATCGTTAAAGGCTTTTAAAAGTAGCTGCATGGCGCGTGAGTAGCGAGTGAGTTTAAATACCCTTAATAGTCGGAGCACGCGTAAAAAACGTAAATCGAGAGGGAATAAAAACATCATTAAGCTTGGTAAAATCGCAATTAAATCAACAATTGCCAAAGGAGAGAAAAAATAGCTAAGCCGACGTTTGGTATGAGACCCTTCCATTGCTGCATATTGTGTTTTATCTACACAGGCCCAAAGCCTGGCTAAGTATTCAATAGCAAAAATAGCGACCGATACAATTTCTAAAACTAAGAATTCGTAGTAATACTGCTCTGCAACACTTGGGATTGACTCAATAACAATGGCTACAACGTTAATCATTATTAAGCTAATGAGTGCAATATCAAGAATATGCCCCTCTCGATGGTACTGGCCTGTACCTTCAAACAGGCAAGCCATTTTTTGGCGTAAAGTTTGCGGTTCATTCATTATTTAAGTTTAAGTACCATGTTAATACTGCCTTCTTCAAAGTCGCGACTAATTTTAAAACCTAGCTTACGGGCAAGTTCAATCATCCCTGTATTCTCTGGTAAGGTTATGCCTTCAATCGACTCTACACCTTGGCGTTTGCAGTGATTAATTGCAGCGCTCATTAGTATACGACCAAGCCCTAAGCCTTGGCAGTCTGAGCGTACTACAATAGCAAACTCAGCATGTAGGTTATCGGGGTCCATAATGACGCGAGACACACCCAGTGTACGGGTTTTACCTTCAAAGCGTTGGCACACAATAAACGCCATTTCACGGTCGTAATCAATTTGGGTCATTTTAGCGAGTTGATCGTGGTTAAACTGTGGAAGCTCGCCAAAAAAGCGTTTATATCTGTCTTCTTTGTTAAGTGACTCGTCAAATACTTTATGAGCTTGTTCATCTTCAGGTTTTATCGGTCTGAGCGTAGCTTGAGTGTTGTTTTTAAGTGTTACCACTTCAACGAGTTCAATAGGGTAGGGACGAATAGATAAGCGCTTACGATTGCTCTGAGCTTGATAGCGGTTAAGTGTCATAGTGGCATCGAGCACTAAAAACTGCCCATTGCTGGCAAGTATAGGATTTAGTTCCATTGAGCTTATATCGGGTTGATCAATAACTAACTGAGAAATACGCGTTAGTAGTGCACATAAACGATACTTATCAACCTTTTCTGGGAGTATGCGCTCCTTTAATACGCCTTTGTCGTGCGCTGCAGCAATTAAATACTTTGCCAAGTTCATATTCAGTGGAGGCAGAGCAACGGCGGCTTGTGCATATTCAAGGCCGGTGCCTGCTTCACCTAATAATATAACTGGGCCAAAATTAGGCTCGGTTTTAATTGCAATTCGCAGCTCATTTGCGCCTGCTCGCGGCGCCATTTTTTGTAATGAAAACCCTTCAATAACAGCATCCGGATAAGTGTTTTTAATACGGATAAGCATCGCAAAAGCAGTTTGTTCAACTTCGTTGGCGTCGTTTAAATTAAGCACCACCCCACCTACCTCAGACTTTGAAGCAATACTTGGGCTAATAAGTTTTAACGCGACTGGAAAACCAAGCTCTATGGCTTGCTCTTTGGCTTCTGTTGGGGTGTAAGCCACTTCAGTTTGAATGCATTTAATACCATAGTGGTTCAATACTTGGCTTGCCTGATGAGTAGGTAAGTAGCTTTGTCCATCATCTAAAAACTCATTAATAAGGGTTCTAGCTGCCACCTTATTTATTTTAGCGTCATCAGTGTTCGACTCAGGTGTTTGCGTTAAATGCTTTTGGTTACGACGATACGTTACTAAGTGCATAAATGCGCCAACAGCCCCTTCGGGCGTACGATAAGTGGGTATTGCGTTGTTTGAGCACACTTTTCTGGCAGCGTAAGATGCGTCTTCACCCATAAAGTTAGTTATAACGTAAGGGCGTGCCATTTTAGGTAATGTTTGTAAGGTTTCTACAATAATGTTGGCGTAGTCTTCGCTGGGCGCAAGTGCTGAGGGAGTATGGATAATCAGTAAGTTTTTAACTTCTTTTGCGTGCAGTAAAATTTCTAATGCTTGCTTATAACGCGCTGGTGCTGAGTCACCAAAAATATCCACAGGGTTTGAGGTGGTTTCTGATTGCGGAATGACTTTATTTAGCGCATTTCGGGTTTCAATGCTTAGCTCTGCTAATTTACCAGAGTTTTGAATAAGCTCATCAACAGCCATAACACCCGGGCCGCCACCATTAGTTAAAATTGTCAGTTGTTCTACTTTTAATAATTTTGGATGCATGGCGAGTGTTTGTGTCGCTGCAAATAGCTCTCGTAAATCATTTACACGCAGCATACCCGCTCGTTGAAATAACGCATCGTAAACAGCGTCAGAGCTTTGCTTTCCACCGGTGTGAATTTCGGCTGCAAGTGCGCCTGCAGTTGTTTTACCTGTTTTAATTGCAATTACAGGTTTACTAAAGGCCGCAGCTCTTGCTGCTGATATAAAGCCACGAATATCTTCAATGTTATCTATGTAGAGTAAAATAGCTTTTGTTTTAGCATCACGACCTAAAAAGTCGAGTAGCTCATTGAAGTTTATATCAAGGCAATCGCCTACTGATACAAAATATGAAAAGCCAATTTCTTTGTTTTTAGCCCAATCTAAAATGGTTGAGCATACTGCTGCTGATTGCGATACAAATGCTATTTTACCTGGGCTTGCCACGGTATGTGAAAAGCTCGCATTTAACCCAATATGAGGGATCAGCAAGCCTAAGCAATTGGGTCCAAGCAAAGTAACTTGCTTGGCTTGAGCGCATGCTTTAAGCGCGCTTTTTTGCTCCCCAGACAGCCCATCGGCAATAACAATAGCTGTTTTACAGCCAAGCTCTCCAAGCTGCTCAATAATATCAATTAAGGTGTTTTTGTTAGTACAAATAACAGCAAGGTCAGGTACTTTTGGTAAGTCAGCAATAGAGGGGTAAGCAAGTACGCCATGTACTGCGCTATGGCTTGGAGTAACAGGCATTATCGGCCCTTTAAAACCGCCCTGAAGTAAGTTGCGCATAACCACAAAACCAGCCCGAGTTGATATGTTAGAGGCGCCAATAACGGCCACTGAGCTTGGGTTAAAAAATTGGGTTATACGCTTAAGGCTCATGGTTTTTCCTAGGCTGATTAAATTTTGCGTTATTTATTGTCTCAATGTACCCTGTTTACTGTGTTATTTCGAGCGTCTCGATGCTTATTATTGATATCAATCAAGGAGATTATTGTGAATAAAAACCCCGGTTTTTACATTGTTATAGCGGCTATTTGTTTAAGTATGGGCTTAATTAGCTTTGGGTTTATTTTAAAAAGTACCGCTTTGAGTGTGAAAGGGATGGAACGTACTGTGCAGGTTAAGGGATTGGCCGAGCGAGAAGTAATAGCCGATACGGTAATTTGGCCTCTGCAATTTAGTGATGCCGACAATAATCTTGAAAAATTAGTAAGCCGGGTTGAGAAAAAAAATGATGCGGTAACTGCTTTTTTAAAACTCCATGGTTTTGACGACGAGGAAATAACAATAGGTAGCCAGTCAGTTATTGACAAGCAAGCACGTGAATACAGCAATGAAAATCAGCAATTTAGATACATAGTGCGCTCAAATATTATTGTTTATTCTGCTGCGCCAGATAAAGTGCAAAACGCGCTGAGCAAAGTAAGCCAACTTGCTAAACAAGATATCGCAATAGTGCAGGATAGCTACGAGACAAAAGTTGAATACATCTTTACTGGCCTCAATGATGTAAAACCTGCGATGGTGCAAGAAGCAACTGAAAAAGCGCGTGAAGTCGCTAATAAATTTGCTAAAGACTCTAATTCAAAATTAGGCAAAATAAAAACAGCTCGCCAAGGGCAATTTAGTATCAGTAATCGAGATTCAAACACACCGCAAATAAAAAATATAAGAGTGGTAACCAGTGTTGAATATTATTTAAATGACTAGGAAATAATATGTCAGAGTCTAAATATGGTCAGTTTGTACTGGCGCCCCGTTCGTATTTTTTCACTGCTATAGCGAGCGTAGTATTTGCGTTTATAGGCTTTAGTTATAATGCATGGCGGATGGAGGCAAGTGAAGAGAATAACAATACACGCATTGCTAGCTTTCAAATCTTACAAGAACTAGCCGAGCTTGAGCTTATTGTATTTGCGGCACATTACGATAATAACAAAATTGATGGCAGCCCTAGAAAAGGCTGGGTTAAAGTTAACTTAATTCATGACTTAAGCTACTTAGCCGTTGATAAAGTACATTTAAAAACAAAAGACTTACAAAAGGTCTGGCAAACAAATTGGCCAAATATGGTTGATCACGAAAGTGCTGCGCAATCTATTACACATGCCATAGACAGTGTGCGTACAGAAGTTGTGAGTGAATTAAAGCGCCTTGGTTAAGTGAGCAACTTGCGCCGTTGAGCGTTGCAAGTAAGCGGCGCTCAGTAAAATTGTGGTCTCGTTAACTTTTTGCCCTTTTATTACGTTGGCAAGCTGTTGTTTTGCGTTAGGGTTTTGTTTTTGCTCTATTTCCATTAATGCTAACAAAGCTGAAAATTCATGCTTTACCGGTGTGCTAGGTTTATTTGCATAGGCTATGTAGCAGGCAACCGGTGTTAAGCCATGAGAGTTGGGCTGCGCCAGCGCTTTAGCTAACTCATCATTTGATTCAAACAACATCAAAGAGCGCACATAGTTAAATGGCAGCTTTGTAGCATCGGCATGCTTAAACACATTGTGCAGTACGTTATTTCCTTGTGTATCTTGTACTAAAAAGCCTTTATTTACTTTCAGCGCAGGGGTAAAAAAGCTCAATGCGTCAATATTAGTGAGTTGATTAATAAATGGAGAAGGCGCTGTGTTAGAGCTTAATATCCGCGTTGCTATGTTTTGCATAAAGTCATACTTAACACTCAACCGTTGGGCGCTGTCATATAAATGGTTAAGCTGCAAAGTTTGCTGAGCAGGGCTTAACTGCTTAAAGTCGTTATCGAGCTCATTTAACTGTTGCTTTGAAATACGCGCATTAAGTAGTTGTATGCTTAAATCCATTATTATTTCCAAAAATCTTTTTTACTACTATAAAACAAAAAAGGCCGCAAATGCGACCTTTCATATTTAAAGCAATTGTTTAAATTGGTTTTAAGCTTTTTTGCTTGCTACCCATTCATTAACAAAGTTCTCTAGTACATTTAGTGGTACAGGACCATTTTTAAGTACTACGTCGTGGAACTGGCGAATATCAAACTTATCACCCAGTTGCTTTTTAGCGTCTTCACGAAGCTCTAAAATCTTAAGCATACCCACTTTATAAGCCGTTGCTTGTGAAGGCATTACAATGTGACGCTCAACCATTTTAACACCGTCAGATGTTGCATTAGGCGTGTTATTTACGTAGTAATCAATACCTTCTTGACGAGTCCACTTCATCGCGTGAATACCCGTATCAACCACTAGACGACATGCGCGCCATAGCTCCATTGAAAGACGACCAAAATCTGAGTAAGGGTCTGAGTACATGCCCATTTCTTTAGGAATGAACTCTGAGTATAAACCCCAACCTTCAATATACGCTGTGTAACCACCAAATTTACGGAACTTAGGAACGCCTTCTAGTTCTTGCGAAATAGCGATTTGCATGTGGTGACCCGGAATACCTTCGTGGTAAGCAAGTGCTTCCATTTGATATGTTGGCATAGCTTCCATGTCATAAAGGTTAGCGTAGTAAATACCTGGGCGTGAACCATCTGGAGCTGGCTGTTGGTAAAATGCTTTGCCCGCTGCTTTTTCACGGAATGCTTCAACTGCTTTTACTTTTAAATCAGCTTTTGGTTTAACAATGAATAACTCATCTAAGCGTGTTTTCATTGTATCAATAAGTCCAGTGGCTTCATCAAGGTAGCGTTGCTTACCTTGTGCATCATTAGGGTAGTAAAATTGTTTGTCAGTTTTCATAAACTGCATAAACGCTTTTAAGTCGCCTTTAAAGCCTACTTTATCTTTAATTTCACGCATTTCATCATGAATACGTGTCACTTCAGATAAACCAATTGCATGAATTTCTTTAGCCGTTAAATCTGTTGTTGTAGTGCGCTTAAGTGCGTTGTTATAAAACGCTTCGCCATCTGGTAATTTCCATGCGCCATCGCGAACATCAGCACGTTTCTCAAGCTGCGCTAGGTAATTAATTAGCTTAGAGTAAGATGGTTTAACAGCCGATTTTAATGCATCTGATGCATCGCTGATTAACGAGTCTTTTTCGCCTTGGCCAATTTCAAGCGCTGTTACTTTGCGTTTAAAGTCAGCAAGCAATGTAGAATCATCGCCTTTTTCAAACGGTGCACCGTGAATAATGTTTTTGCTTGAATCAATAACATGCGGGAATACAAATTTAGGGGCTATGATGCCTTTTTCTGCACGTACAGTTAAATCAACGATAAGCTGATCAATAACACCAGTTACACCATTTAGGCGTGAAATGTAGTCTTTAGCTTCTTTTACATTACTAATTGAGTGCTGATTAATTAAAAACGCAGGGATCATAGAATGCGTACCAAACATCTGGTTCACAGGGTAATTATGGTAGCGCCATTTAAAGTCAGCAATTGAGCTTTCAAGATCCTGTTTTTTTAAGTCGTAGCTAACTTTTGTTGCATCATCTAATAGATCACGATTAATTGCTTTTAATGCAACTAGGTCAGCTTTTGTTTGTGCTAAATCTTTAAGCTTTCTTTCTTCGCTGCCATCGTCCCATTTATCGTAATCTTGCTTAATCCCCATGTATGTTTGATATACAGGGCTGCTCATTACATCGCGGTTAAATGTATCTTCAAAAAATGCATTGGCTTTGTCTATTTCACTTTGTTGTGATTGAACTGCTTGTGCAATAGGGGCTGAAGTAGATTGTTGTGTTGTTTGCTGGCAACCAGCAAGTAGTGCAACGCTTACTGCGGCCGCAATAAAAGTGAGTTTACGCATTGTTTTCCCTTTTGTTGTTAGAAACCCATTAGGGTGATTTATATTTATTAGTTTTATATTGTTGTGCAGTGCCTTAGCGCTACACAAACAATTCTAGCAGGTCATTTAAAAAGCGATGACCTTTTAAGGTTACCTGCCAATGGCTGTCTGTTTGAGTCAATAAACCTTTATTTATTGCTTGGTTTAATGCACTTTGCTGACTTTGCAGCGGCAGTGTTGTTAGTTTATTAAAGTCATTAATTGGGCAAGGCTCAACAAGGCGAAAGCGATTCATAAAAAATTCAAACGCTAAATCGTCTTGCTCTACATGCCAGCTTTTATACATATACGGTTTAATTAAATCCATATAGCCGCGTGGATGTTTAACCTTTTCGGTACGCGTTATAAGCCCTGTATTTGCATCAGTAACCTTACCATGTGCGCCGCAGCCAATACCGAGATAATCGCCAAAACGCCAATAATTTAAGTTATGTTGGCATTGATAGCCCGGTTTTGCATAGCCCGATATTTCGTATTGCACGTAACCTGCTTGCGCGAGTAACTCAACCCCTTGTTCTTGAATGTCCCACAGTGTTTCATCTTGTGGCAAGGTAGGGGGCTTTGAAGCAAACTGAGTATTGGGTTCAATAGTTAATTGATACCAAGAGATATGCGGTGGATCGAGCGCTATTATTTGTTTTAAATCACTCAGAGCATCATCAAGTGTTTGCCCAGGTAAGCCATGCATTAAATCAAGGTTAAAGCTATTTAAACCGGCTTCTTTAGCTTGTTGCGCGGCATAGTTTGCCTCGTCACTGCCATGAATCCGACCAAGTGCTTTTAACTTGTCGTTTTGCATGCTTTGCACACCGATAGAAATACGGTTAATGCCTGCTTTTACGTAATCTTTAAAGCGACCTGTTTCTACTGTACCAGGGTTGGCTTCAAGGGTAATTTCGCAGTGTTCTTCAAGCCCAATTAGGTTGTCGACTTCATTTAATAATCGGGTATAAGCTGCACCAGTTAATAGGCTTGGCGTGCCGCCACCAATAAAAATACTGTGAATTTTACGCCCTTGCACTAAGTGCAAATCTGCTTTTAAGTCATCAATTAAGTGTTGAACATATTCAGCTTCAGGTATTTCACCTTTTTGTCCGTGGCTATTAAAATCGCAGTACGGGCATTTTTGCACGCACCAAGGCACGTGCACATATAAGCTCAGTGGTGGAAGGTTCACAGGCCGCCTTTTTGCTGTAGTTCTAGTAATAATTTTTGCAGCGCTTGTCCGCGATGACTCACTGCATTTTTTTGCTCTTTTGTGAGCTCAGCACTCGTACAATTTTTCTCTGCTACAAAAAACACAGGATCGTAACCAAATCCACCATTGCCATTTTGAGTGAGCGTAATTTCGCCCTCCCAACTAGCACTACAAATAAGCGGAGTAGGGTCGTCTGCGTGGCGCATTAACACCAGTACACACCAAAAGCGTGCACTGCGAATAGGGTTATCACCTAAATCTACAAGTAACTTATCAATGTTATCTTGATCGCTGGCACCTGGGCCTGCAAAACGGGCTGAGTAAACACCGGGCGCGCCATTTAAGCCATCAACTTCTAAACCTGAGTCATCGGCAATAGCAGGCATACCAGTAATTTTAGCGGCATGGCGCGCTTTAATAATGGCATTTTCAACAAAGGTAGTGCCGGTTTCGGCAACTTCACCTACGTTAAAATCGCTCTGTGGAACTACATTAATATTCAGAGAGCTTAGCATGTTAGCTAGCTCTTTTACTTTGCCAAGGTTACCTGTAGCAAGTACTAAAGTTTTGGTCATGTTATTAATCTACGTAAAATTTTTGCTGAAACTGTAATTTTTGAAATTGATTATTTTGTTGTATCTCAATCTCAAAGCGTAAAATCTCTTCGTTGGTGTAATCAACTTGGGCAAGGTAATAAATTGACTCACCTTCTTTTACTTCTTTAAAAGTAAGTGTTTGTTTGTTGCCAAGTAGGTTTTTAGCTGTGCCTGTAAGCTTTGCCGTTTGTGCTGTTTTATCGGCATCATTTTTTAATATAGAAATGTTTACAACCCCTTTGTAGCCACTGCGCTCAAGGTTGTATGCTTTTGCTATTTTTGGCTGAATAAAAGTAGAAGGAAAGGCGATGTAATGGACTTGCCAAGGGCCAAGCTCCTTGTATTGTGCGCCCTGCATTTCTTCGCTTTGCGCGTTAAATGCAAATGCTAAACAAGCAATAAAACAAAACTTAATTAAACGGTTCATTATGTATTCCTCAAAACATATAAAAAAGAGGCCTTTGGGCCTCTAATTAAAAAATCCATATTAGACTAAAAAATCCATAAGCAGCATTTGCAAAAACTGAATACCAATAATAAGCACTAAAACTGATAAATCTAAGCCACCCATTGATGGCAATATTTTACGAATTG
Organism: Pseudoalteromonas sp. SR44-2; assembly: GCF_014163745.1. Lineage (NCBI taxonomy): Bacteria > Pseudomonadati > Pseudomonadota > Gammaproteobacteria > Alteromonadales > Pseudoalteromonadaceae > Pseudoalteromonas > Pseudoalteromonas sp. SR44-2. The sequence goes on from NZ_JACJDW010000009.1 coordinate 134,596, forward strand.
GTTTTAGCATTGGTTCAGTAAGCTGGTGGAAAACCGCTTCTATAGGGTTATAGCCTTGGCTAACCCAACTTAAAATAGCGCGAATAATAAGTACCCAAAATACTAAATTAAGGCCTTCTTTTAGTACCGTTATAAGTGCTTGAATAAGCACAGGCTGTATTGCCCACGCATTATATATAACAAGCATTAAAGTACTAATTTTGGCTACAGCCACTATAAATGCCAGCAACAGAGATGCTAGATCAAGTCCGCCAAACCCCGGAATGATTTTACGCAGTGGTTTTACCGCAAACGAAGTGGCTTTAACCACAAACTGGCTCATTGGATTGTAAAAGTCGGCTTTTGCCCACTGCAGCCAAAAGCGCAGTAATACCACCATTAAAAACAAATCAAACAGGGTACTGATTAAAAATTGCATGGCATTCATAGTGTAACCTTCAATAAAAAGTGGTTTTAAAGTTCTTTTTCCATTTGCTCTGCACGCGCAATACACGCATCCATTGCATCGCCAACGGTTTTAGTTAAGCCTTCATTTTTTAAGTGCTCAACAGCTGCGTGAGTAGTGCCGCCTTTAGATGTTACGTTTGAACGTAGTTGCGAAATACTAATATCAGGCTGGCTAAGTGCCATTTCGGCAGCGCCAAGGGCTGTTTGTTGTACCAGGCGACGAGCGTCTTCATCGTTAAAGCCCAGCGCTTTAGCTTTTTCTTCTATGGCTTCCATAAATAAGAAAAAGTAAGCAGGTGATGAGCCGGTTACAGCAATAATATCGTTAATTTGTGACTCTTTTTCCACCCATACAACAATGCCCGTACATTCAAAAACTTGTTGTACAAATTCGTGTTCGCTTGGTGTTTCGCCCGCACCATATAAACCTGATACTCCGCGACCTAATAAAGATGGCGTGTTTGGCATGCAACGTACCATTTTAACGTCTTGGCCTAGCATTTCACGCAAACGTTTTACAGTTAAGCCCGCAGCAACAGAAATAAACAGTTTATCGCTAAAATCTACGCCCGACTCTTGAAACGATTTACATAAATCGCCCATCATTTGTGGTTTAACAGACAAAACAATTACATCAGCATCGCGAAGGGCTTCGTTATTGTCACTGGTGGTTTGCACCTTGAAATCAAATGCTACCTTTTCAAGCTTTTCTTGGTTGCGGTTAGTCGCAATTATGTTACTTGCGTTAAAGCCGTTTTTTACCATGCCACCAATAATGGCGTAGCTCATATTACCTGTGCCTATAAATGCGATTTTTTTATCTGACATAAATCTGTTATCACCTTTTAAGTTCGTGTTCCAAAAATGTCTGTGCCGATTCTTACCATGGTTGAGCCTGCGCTAATGGCAGCTTCAACATCGTTACTCATACCCATCGACAAAGTATCTACTTGAGGATATTGGGTCTTTAGTTTATCAAAGCAAGTTTGTAATTGCTCAAAAGATTGAATTTGCGTATCCAGATCGTTGCTTTTAGCGGGAATTGCCATTAAACCTCGAAGTGTTAAGTGCTCACATTGGTTAATAAAATTGGCAAGTTCATCTATTTCATCACGGCGGCAACCTGACTTTGCTTCCTCATTACTTATATTTACTTGAATAAGTATATTAAGAGGTGGTTTATCGTCTGGGCGCTGGGAATCTAATCGCTTTGCTATTTTTATGCGATCAACACTTTGCACCCAATCAAAGTTAGCAGCTACTAATGCACTTTTATTTGATTGAATAGGGCCAATGAAATGCCAAATGATGTCGCTATATGACTGTAGTTGAGCTATTTTATCTATAGCCTCTTGAACATAAGATTCACCAAATTCGCGCTGACCATGCTCATAAGCTGCAATAATATCTTCGCTTGGTTTAGTTTTAGACACTGCTAGTAGAGTAACTTCGTTAGTGTTTCGCTGTGTGTTTTTTGCCGCGTCTGCAATTCTAGCGTAGGCGGATGTGAGTCGTTCTGCTATTGTAACCATATATTTATCAGTTAGTTGTGGAGTCATAAATGGATATTACCGAATTATTAGCGTTTAGTGTGCAACACAAAGCATCCGATTTACATTTATCGTCGGGTGTTTCACCTATGATACGCGTAGACGGTGATGTTCGCCGCATTAATATACCAGCCCTTGCAGACAAAGACGTAAACAGTCTGGTTTACGATATTATGAACGATAATCAACGCAAGGACTACGAACAAAACCTCGAAGTGGATTTTTCGTTTGAAGTGCCTAATTTAGCACGTTTTCGTGTGAATGCATTTAACTCTAATCGCGGGCCTGCTGCGGTATTTCGTACCATACCAAGTGAAGTGTTAACGCTTGATGATTTAGGTGCGCCAGATATTTTTAAAACAATCTCTGATACCCCACGTGGACTCGTGTTAGTAACAGGGCCAACGGGTTCTGGTAAATCAACAACACTTGCCGCTATGGTCGATTATATAAATCAAAATAAACATCACCATATTCTAACAATAGAAGATCCAATCGAGTTTGTTCACGATAATAAATTAAGTTTAATTAACCAACGTGAAGTTCACCGCGATACACATAGCTTTTCAAACGCGCTACGTAGTGCATTGCGTGAAGACCCTGATGTAATACTTGTGGGTGAGTTACGTGATTTAGAAACAATTCGTCTTGCAATGACCGCTGCCGAAACGGGTCACTTAGTGTTTGGCACGCTACATACAACATCTGCACCAAAAACTATTGACCGTATTATTGATGTATTCCCAGGTGAAGAAAAAGCCATGGTGCGCTCAATGTTATCTGAATCTTTACGTGCGGTAATTTCACAAACGCTGCTTAAAAAAATTGGTGGTGGGCGAGTTGCAGCACACGAAATTATGATTGCAGTTCCTGCTATTCGTAACTTAATTCGTGAAGATAAAATTGCACAAATGTATTCGTCTATTCAAACCGGTGCGTCTGTGGGCATGCAAACAATGGATCAGTGTTTAACTAATTTAGTTAATCACGGTATTGTTACAAATGCGGCAGCGAAAGAAAAAGCGCAAGACAAAACACAATTTGGTGGGTAAGAAATTATTATGGCTTTATCTTTAAACGACTTTTTACTCATAATGATTGAGAAAAAGGGTTCTGACCTATTTGTATCGAGTCAGTTACCTGTAAGTGCAAAAATAAACGGCGAGCTAATAGCTCTCAGTGACGATAGACTGACTGATGAGCAATCGCTTGAGTTAGTAGAATCTGCAATGAGCGAAAAGCAAAAAGCAGAGTTTCATACAACGAAAGAATGTAACTTTGCGATTGCTACCGACGAAGGGCGTTTTCGTATTTCTGCTTTTTGGCAGCGCGATAGAGCAGGTATGGTTATTCGCCGTATTGTGACGCAAATTCCTGATGTGAGTGATTTAGGTCTGCCGTCTACACTGACAGATGTAATTATGTCTAAACGCGGTCTTGTCTTATTTGTAGGTGGTACAGGTACGGGTAAATCGACCTCACTAGCTGCACTTATTGGTTATCGAAACCGTAATCAACGAGGTCATATACTGACCATTGAAGATCCGATTGAGTTCGTTCATGAGCATCGTAAAAGTATTATTACTCAGCGCGAAGTAGGGCTTGATACAGAAAGCTTTGAGTCGGCACTTAAAAGCTCATTACGCCAAGCTCCAGATGTTATTTTGATTGGTGAAATTCGATCGCAAGAAACCATGGAATACGCCCTAAGCTTTGCTGAAACCGGGCACCTATGTGTTGCGACACTACATGCTAATAATGCGAACCAAGCGATTGACCGTATTATGCATTTAGTACCAAAAGAAAAACACGATAAGCTTAAGTACGACTTAGCACTTAACTTACGCGCCATTGTTGCTCAGCAACTAGTGCCGACTGCTGATGGTGAAAGCCGTGTTGCAGCTATTGAAATATTGCTTAACTCACCAATGGTCGCTGAGCTGATTAAAAATGGTGATATTGGCGGAATTAAAGAGGCAATGGCTAAGTCGAAAGAAATGGGCATGCAAACCTTTGACCAAGCGTTATTTGAGTTGTACAGACAGCAGCGAATTAACTACGCTGATGCACTGCACCATGCTGACTCGCCAAATGATTTACGCTTAATGATAAAACTGCGCAATAACGAACAACAAGGTGCGGGCTTTTTACAGGGCGTTACTATTGATGGCCTTGATGATAAAAATAGCGATCAATAATTTAAAAGTAATCAATAAAAAAGCGCCAATTGGCGCTTTTTTATTTGTATAACGGGTTGTTTAAATAGCCAGCTTATTCACCGTAACTAGATTCAAAAAAGCTTTCTAAAATAATAACCGCAGACATATTATCTACGTTACCTTTACCTAAGTTTTTATAGCCGCCACTTTCAAAAAGTCGCGCTTTAGCGTCCGCTGTTGTTAAACGCTCATCTTGTGTTTGCACAGGAATGCCATAATGATTATGCAATCTGTTGGCAAACTTTTTTGCTTTAAAGGTAACCTCTTGTGATGTTCCATCCATATTTAGTGGTAAACCAACAACCATTAAGTCAGGCTGCCACTCGGCTACTTGTACGGCGATATGGTCCCAATTAGGAATACCATCTTGTGCTTTTACAGCCTTAAGGCTAGACGCACTGCCGGTTAACTCTTGCCCAATAGCAATACCAATACTTTTGGTGCCAAAGTCAAAGCCCATTACAGTGCGTTCGCCTTGCGGCTTAAGCGATTTTTTTGTCATGTGTATCTTGTTTAAGTTTGCTAAGGGTTAGTTACTATTATGCGTGACCAGCTTCAGGGCTGAGTTGGCTAATATCAAAGCCCAACATTGAAACTGCTTTTTCCCATCGTTTTTCAACGGGGGTATCAAAAATGATCTTCGGATCGGCTTCTATGATCAACCAGCTGTTATCAAGTAACTCTTGTTCGAGTTGTCCTTGCTCCCACCCTGAATAACCAAGTGTAATAATAAACTGCTCTGGTGCTTGTGCAGTGGTTAAGTTTGCTAGAACGTCTTTTGAGGTAGTGATCATAATATCGCTACTGAGTTTTTGACTTGCTGAATAACCCGATTGGGGAGAGTGCAGTACAAAACCACGGTCAGTTTTAACGGGTCCACCTGCAAACACACTTACTTTTGCTGCGTTTTGCGTTTTGTCGTTATCAATTTCTATTTTATCTAAAAGTTCGCCAACAGTAACATCAATAGGTTGGTTTATTACCAAGCCCATAGCCCCATCTTCATTGTGCTCACAAATATAGGTAACAGCACGTTTAAAAAAAGGGTCTTGCATTGACGGCATCGCGATTAAAAAATGATTTTCTAATGACTGCATAGATTTCACCCTTTTTAGTTAATGAACTTTGAGTATGGCATAGTTATTTAAATTGACATAAAAAGCCCATTAATTGCATGAAAGGCTTAAACTAATGGGCTTTTTATTGTGGTAATTACTTACCTAATTTACGCTCAATTGCATCAAATAAAATACCTGTGATAGAAATATCATAAGCAGCTTCAATTTCGCGTACGCACGTTGGTGCAGTTACGTTAATTTCAGTTAATTTATCGCCAATAATATCTAAACCTACAAATATTAAGCCTTTTTCTTTGAGCGTTGGTGCAACAGCTTGCGCTATTTTTAAATCTGATTCGCTAAGTGGACGGGCTTCACCTCGACCGCCTGCAGCCAAATTACCGCGTGTTTCACCATTTTGTGGTATACGCGCTAAACAATATGGAATAACTTCGCCATCAACTACTAGTACGCGCTTATCGCCTTGTTTGATCTCTGGAATGTAATTTTGCACCATTGCGAAGCGGTTGCCGTGCTCGGTTAACGTTTCACAAATTACACCAATGTTGGCATCGTCTTCTCTGATGCGAAAAATCGATGCGCCACCCATGCCATCAAGCGGCTTTAAAATAATGTCTTTATGCTGTGCTAAAAATTCACGAATTTGTTTTTGGCTACGTGTAACAAGTGTGTCAGGCGTATGCTCGCTAAACCATGCTGTAAACAGCTTTTCGTTAGCATCGCGAAGGCTTTGTGGCTTGTTAATTATTAACGTACCTTCTTGTTCAGCACGCTCTAAAATATACGTCGCGTAAATGTATTCAGTATCAAAAGGAGGGTCTTTACGCATTAAAATTACGTCAAGATCGGCAAGGGCTATAGTGGCTTTTTCTTCAAGCTCATACCATTTTTCTGCATTATTAAACACTTGCGCTTTAGACGCTGTAGCGTACGACTTGCCTTTACGAAGAGATAAATCGTCCATCTCCATATAATAAATTTCGTAGCCACGTTCTTGCGCTTGCATCATCATTGCAAAACCGGTGTCTTTTTTGATGTTAAATCCACTAATAGGATCTGAAATAATACCTAACTTAATTGCCATGCGCTGTGCCTTACTATAAATGTTACTGTTTATATGAGGGTGCTTTTAGTTATTTCAATTAGCTAAATCGCCAAATTGAAGTTGTAATGCACTTAAGACCGTTAAAGCGGCTGTTTCCGTTCGTAAAACGCGCGGGCCTAAGCGAATATCTACAAATTCTAGTTGTTTGGTTAGTGCCATTTCATCGTCGGTAAAGCCACCTTCTGGGCCTACTAAAAAGCGTACGCCATCTTTAGGTACCGTAATGGTTTTAATGCTGTGCTCAGCACGAGGGTGAAGAGTGAGCTTAATTGCATCGGTTTGTTGTGCAAGCCATTGTTTTAAATCTATAGGTGGGTGAATAATTGGCACAAAATTACGCCCTGACTGCTCAGCCGCTGCAATTGCAATTTTTTGCCATTGTTGGTGTTTTTTCTCAAGACGATCGCCCATTAGTTTCACCCCACAGCGCTGACTAAAAATAGGGGTGATTTCGGTAATACCTAGTTCAACTGACTTTTGAATTGTAAAATCCATTTTATCACCACGGGATACACACTGACCTAAATGAATTTTAAGTGGAGATTCTACATCGTGAGGGTTAAGTTCTAATGGCATTACGACGACTGTTTTTTTTGTTACCTCAATTATTTCACTAAGGTATTCGCCACCTTCGCCATTAAAAATAGATACATGCTCGCCTACTTTCATGCGCAGCACTCTGCCAATATGCCCTGCAGCATCGTCATCTAAAGTTACAGGGGTGTTTAGGGCAATACTCGATGTTTGATAAATATGAGGAACTCGCATAGGGCGTCACTTACTACATAGCGTAAAAATATATATTGCTATGGTAAGTAAGCTGGGGGCTGTGCGCAATTATTTATTTTTATTAAGTTGTTCGGCGAGATCTATTAAATCTTGTGGGGTGTGCGCTATATCGTGATAATTTTGCGAAGGTTCCGTTAACGTCTCGTCGGTAACCCGGCTGAGTGTATAGCCTGTATCATCAAGATTTATTAAAAAGCGTTCTTTATGCAAGGAGTTATAAATAAAGCGCTGCTTATCACTTGCGAGTAAATAATCGGTGCTATTGAAAAGGACTCCGTGTAAATCGTGATGATCTTTTAAATAATTAATTAACTCAGAAACGCTTATTTCGTTTTCAAGATCGCAATAACTATAGTCTTTAATAAGCTCGTCAAACATCATTTTTACTAATTGGCGGGTATTACTCCCTGCAGCAATAAGTGTACTCGCTTTTGTTATGCCATTACTATTTACATAGTATTCGGCAAATGCGCGGCTAAATTCGTTGTCTATGTCAATTAACAAATAGTTCGTTATTTCAGGCGGCATAGAGCTAGGACCTTGTTGCATCTAAGTAATTACCATTATTACTTAAATGCAGACGTTTTAATTGCTGTATTTTCAGTAAAAAAGGTCTAAAGAGAAAACATACTAATAAGTAAATAACCTATAGCACAAAAAACAGCAAATTCTATGCATGCTACCCCAATATTATCTTGATGGTCTATTTCAAGAGCCGTATCAATATTTGGTAAAGAGATAACTTTTATCACATACGTTAAGCCGTAAAGTAGTATCCACATTACACCGCAATGCATTACAAGTGTAAATATGTTTTCAACCATTTTACCGTTTTGAAATGCTGCGCTAGATAAACCAGCATATACAGCCAACGCTAAGCCAATTGATTTTCCAGCATATCTTATACCAATAGATGTATTTTCTAGGTTAAAGTTACTTTGTAGTGACGCACCTTGGTTTGCTTTTGCAAAACGGTGTTCTCGTATTTTGCTATCAAGTGCAAACATCCCCTGAAGTGTAAAAAAGCTAACGCAAGCAATAAGTAAGTTGCTAAACCCTTGGGTGTGTGTCCACGTGTACAAGCCCAGAGCAATAATACAGTTAGCGATTAACATTCCTGAGTCTACCAATGCAGCACATACATTTTGTTTTAGTATGGCAGCTTCTTCATTAAATCTGTGGAGTATCCATTTTCTGTGAATTAAATGGCCCACTTTTATAAAAGTGAATAAGAGAACAATAATAATTAACACTTTTAACGGGTTTGACTGTGCAGTGCTTACGCTTATTTCGTCAAATAAAAAGGCTATAGTGGCTATAACAACCGATATTTCAGATGCAAAACTAATACCCATGGCAAAGTTGTCGTGTTGCGCTAACTCATCTTTAAGCGCTTGTTTTGCTTTGATTTGAGTGACAACTCGTAAACAAAAAATAGTTATGCAAATAACCGCAAAACTAATGGCAATCGCAATAAAACTAGTGTTAGATAAAGACAAATATGACATGGTGATCCTAATTAAGTTAACCTTTCTAGGTTTTAATCATTCTAGTACGGTTATTGATGATATAAAAGAGAGGATTGATGAGTAACGTAAAGCAACTTCCTATTCAATTACAAAAACTTGGCTTGATGCGCTTTGAACAGTTATACCCGCAGCAAAGTAAACAAAGTGAAGTTGTAAGGTTATTAGCATTAAGCGACTTTGCTTGGCGCAGTTTAGAGTCACAACCTGATTTAAATACCTGGCTATTATGCAAAGACGAAATACAAAATAGAGTAATAGATTCTCCTTTTAAAAACCTCAATTTAGCTGACCTTGATGAAGCACAGTGCCATAAAGTACTTCGTCAATATCGTGAAAAGTACTGGCTTAAAGTCGCCTTTTTAGATTTATGCTGTAATAACCCCCTTGCCGATAGTATTAATTACATAAGCCAACTGGCTGACATGTTAATTAATAGCGCCAACCAATGGGCGCATGCACAGGTGGCAAAAGTAAATGGTGAGCCGCTTGATGAGCAAAACCAAGCAATGCCGCTAATGGTATTGGGGATGGGGAAGCTTGGCGGACAGGAGCTAAATTATTCCTCTGATATTGATCTTATTTTTGCGTATCCGCGCAGCACAAAAACCCAAGGTGGCCGCAGAAGCCTTGAGGCCCAAGTATTTTATACCAAAGTTGCACAAAAACTGATTGCAGCACTTAACCAAGCCACCGGTGATGGGCAGGTATTTAGAGTTGATATGCGCTTACGTCCGTTTGGCGAAAGCGGCCCTTTGGTTATGAGCTTTAATGCCATTGAAGATTACTACCAAGAACAAGGGCGCGACTGGGAACGCTACGCCATGTTAAAAGGGCGCTTAATTGGCACCCCTAATAAATATTGGGATGAATTTATTAAGCTTTTAAAGCCGTTTGTTTACCGCCGGTATATAGATTTTTCGGTGATTGAATCCTTGCGTAAAATGAAGTTAATGATTGCACAAGAGGTTCGCCGTAAACGCTTAACTAATAATATAAAACTAGGCGCTGGTGGTATTCGTGAAGTTGAATTTATAGTGCAAGCCCTGCAAATGGTAAGAGGTGGGCGAGAGGCTAATTTACAAACCCAATCTTTACTCAAAGCATTAAATGAGTTGGCACTTAACCAAGTTATAGATGAGCAAGAAGCAAGCGAGCTGAGGCGCAATTACCTTTATTTACGTAAAGTTGAGCAGTACCTTCAAATATTTGACGATCAGCAAACGCAAACACTCCCCGATGATGAATTGAATCAGCAACGCTTAAATTTATTATTAGAACAAGCTGATTTTTCTGCCACTTTAAACACTATAGAAAAGGTGATGAAACAAGTTAACGGTGAGTTTGCACTTGTGATTGGCGAGGAAACTGCGCCACTTGATACCTGTGAAGGCGCATTTATTAGTGCTTGGGATCATGGTGATGTGAGCTTTTTAAAAGAGGCCAGAGATGAATGGCAAGCACCCCTTAACGATTTTAAATTAAGGCTGTCTAAGGTAAATATAGGTAACCGAGGGCGTGACACTCTTGATAAGTTAATGCCTGTTTTACTAAATCAATTAAATGACTTTAATGCCAGTGCAGCAGCTTTCACAATGGTTTGCCAAATTTTTAATAAGATAATTTCGCGTACTGCCTATTTAGAATTGCTTTACGAAAACCAAGGTGCATTAAAGCAACTTGTTTTACTGTGTTGTCATAGCAAATGGATAGGGGAGCATATTTCTCGCTACCCCATATTACTTGATGAACTAATAGACCCCGCAGTTCTTTATAAGCCGACCCCGCTCACAGCGTATAAAGATGAAATAAGACAGTATTTTTTACGAATAGAGCATGACGATTTAGAACTGCAAATGGAGTCGCTTAGGCAATTTAAGCAAACTCATCAATTACGAATTGCTGCCGCCGATGCAACCGGTGTTCTTGACGTAATGAAAGTAAGCGATCATTTAACCGTACTGGCAGAGGCGATTGTTGACCAAGCCGTTAATATTGCATGGCATAACACTGTTAAGCGCTTTGGGATGCCCCCTGGCACAGATGATGAGAATAAAGGTTTTGCTGTTATTGCATATGGTAAAACAGGTGGTTTAGAAGTCGGGTACGACTCAGATTTAGATTTGGTGTTTGTGCATAATCATGATGGCTCAAGCCTAACTAATGGTGAAAAACCGATAGATTCTCGTCAGTTTTATTTAAAGCTCGCTCAGCGCTTAATGCATTTATTTAATACCCGTACTGCATCGGGCATTTTATACGAGCTTGATACGCGATTACGTCCTGAAGGAGCCTCTGGTTTATTGGCTATCAATTTAGAGAGCTTTAATCACTATCAGCAAACTCAAGCATGGACGTGGGAGCATCAAGCACTTGTTCGGGCTCGATTAATTTTAGGTCAAAACGATCTGATAGATCGTTTTTCACAAATTCGTAAAAATATACTTTGCCAGCAGCGCGATGATACCGTGCTAAAAGCTGATGTAATAAAAATGCGCGAAAAAATGCGCGACCATCTAGCGAAGGGAAATATTGATCAATTTGATTTAAAACAAGATGTTGGTGGCATGGCTGATATTGAGTTTATTACGCAATATTTAGTACTTAAACACGCAAACGAGTTTGAACAGCTTACAGTTTACTCAGACAACGTAAGAATATTAACGGATGCGGCAAATATAGGTTGTATTACTAAAGAGCAAAAGCAGCAGTTGATAAAAGCGTATATTGATTACCGCTCGTGTTATCACGTATTGAGCTTGGAGCAAAAAGGCAAATTGATCCCGCGAGAAACGTTTTTACAAGA